>JAAVHT010000031.1 GCA_014799565.1 Clostridiales bacterium | reverse complement strand
TTCCATGGCCAACGGCTGTATTGCCGAAATGGTCAAATATCTCGGATCGGAGGAGCACCCCGACGCCGCTTGTACAGGCCACTTTATGAAGGACGGCATCCTGTATAACGTGTCCGCCTTGGGTACGACGGGCACCCAGGAGGAGATGGCGGCCAGCCTCAGGAACCTCCTGGACAGCTTCGGGTAAACGTAAAAAATCCCCCCTTGCACCGCAAGGGGGGATTTTTTATATCATTTTCACCGTCCCGGAGGACACGGTATGCGCTTTTCCGTCGTCCCCGTCCACCAGCAGGGCGAAATTGTCGTCCACCCCGGTGACAGTCCCGGTCTGGAGCGTCCCCTCGCCGTCAAAGCTGACCCGGCGGCCCAGGGTGATGCAGTGGGCGCGGTAGCGCTCCAGATACGCTGGGCGCTTGGCCGGGAAGTCCCGGTTCAATTGATTCAGCGCCTCCAGCAGGCACACCGCCAGGTGGTTTTGCTCCACCGGGTAGCCCTCAAGGGCCAGGGAGGTGGCCACGTCCTCCAATCCCTGGTCATGGAAGGTGGCGGCGGTCTGGTTCATGTTGACCCCCATGCCGATGACCACGTAGTCCGGCTCGCCGCTCTCCGCCAGCAGGGCGAACTCGGTGAGGATGCCGCACAGCTTTTTTCCGTTGAGATAGAGGTCGTTGAGCCACTTGATGTCCACCGGTGCGCCGCAGGCTTTTTCCACGCCCTCCCGAGCGGCCACGGCCACCCAGCCGGTCAGGGTGAGCAGGTCGCTCAAACCCACATGGGGCCGGATGAGCACCGACAGGTACAGCCCGTCTCCCTTTGGGGACTGGAAGGAGCGCCCGTGGGTGCCCCGTCCGCCGCTCTGCTCTTCGGCCAGCAGGGCGGTACCCGTGGAGGTGGTGTGGGCCATGGCCTTCAGCCGGGTGTTGGTGGAGTCTACGATGGGCTCCACTTGCACCTTCCCGGCAAACAGATTGTCTTTGCTCAATCGCACGGAGATGTAGGGGGCGGACAGGGCCGGGGGAGGCCCCGCCAGCCGGTAGCCCTTCCGAGTGGAGGACTCAATGGGCCAGCCCGCCTGACGCAGCGCCTCGATCTCCTTCCACACCGCCGCCCGGGTGACCCCCAGGGCGCGGCTCATCTCCTCGCCGGAGATGTGGCCCTCGGCCTGGGCCAGAAGGGCGGCTACTTGCTCTCGTTCCATACCGCCATGCTCCTAATCCTGCTCCGAGCCGTCCACCAGGCGGAAGGANATTTCCAGCTCCNNGCCGCNNCGCAGNACGGTGCAGGTCAGNTCCCCGTCCACGCCGGTGCGGTAGAGCACCCGTCTCAGCTCCACCAGGGAGGTGACGGGGGAGCCGTTGGCGGACAGGATGAGGTCGTTTTTCTTCAGCCCCGCCGCCCGGGCGGCNTCGCCGGTCACTTCGGACACCTGAATGCCCTGCNGCCCGTCCACGGTGGCGGCGNANCAGAGGATGCCCATGGTGGGNCGCCAGCTCTCGCCGGTGGCCAGGATGTGGTTGACAAAGGGAATGGCGTCGGTCATGGGGATGGCGAGCCCCATGCCNTCCAGCACCACGGCGTCGTCGATGGGCTCGCCGTCCTCCCGNATCACGCCGGTGATCTTGGCGCAGGTNATGCCCACCACCTGGCCGGATTCNTTGAGCAGCGCGCCGCCGGAGTTGCCGGGATTCAGNACGGCNTCCGTCTGNATGAGGCCCAGGGCGCCGCCCGACTCNTCCTCNTCCCGGTTCAGGGCGGACACGATGCCCACCGACATGGAGCCCAGCAGATAGCCCATGGGGTTGCCNACGGCGTANACCCAGTCGCCCACCATCAGGCTGTCGGAGTCGCCCAGCTGGGCGGGGATNAGNTNCGCGCCGTCCGGGTCGAACTTCAGCACGGCGATGTCNAATTCCTCGTCAAAGCCGATGACCAGAGCNTCGTAGGCGTCNTTGGTGTCNGTCAGCAGCCGGAGCTGGATGCTGACGGCCTCGTCGATGATATGATAATTGGTGAGNACATAGCCGGAGCCGGTGACGANGACCCCGGTGCCCATGCTGTAGCCCTGGNNNCGCNTGGNGCCCTCGGNNTNGTGGGCGGCCTCCACCACCACAAGGCTGGGCAGCGCCNCCTGATAGATCTGGTTGGGAGACAGGGCGGCCCCGGCGGGCTGAACGGACAGGGAGANGGANGGGTCNGGCTTNCCCCAGGGCAGGTCGTCCTGNNTCCAGTCGGATTCGTCGGACATCAACTGGCTGACCCGCGGAGAGGGATCCTTNGCGGGGNNCTCCTGTTCGGCCTCGGCGATGAGGGCGGCGATGCGGCTCACCGCCCAGAAGCTGATCCCGCCCAGCATGGACAGGCACAGCAGNATGCACACNATNGACACCAGCCAGCGGCGGATGNTGCGNTTGGGNTTCNGNCTGGGCNGNGGGGNTTGNNNGGAGGGNACNGGNGGCGGCTGCACGCCGGGGCCCTTGGGCCAGCGGTGAGAAAGATAGTTGTCCATGGGAAGCACCCCTTTTCTACGCTCTTGTCAGCGTAAACACGAATTTGGTGACACCGTCCTCACTGGTGCAGACAATACTTTCCTTGTGGCTGTTGAGGATGGTTTTCACGATATACAGCCCCANGCCCACTCCGTCCCGGTCNGCGCTGCGGGAGTGGTCGGTCTTATGGAACCGGTCAAAGACCAGCTGCTGCTCCTCNGGGGGAATGGTCTCCCCCTGGTTGCTGATGGTGACGGTGGCNTTNGCGCCCTTCGCGGTGACCCCCAGGCCCAGCACGCCGCCCTCTTTGGAGAACTTGATGGCGTTGTCCAGCAGGTTGTAGCACACCTGGGTGATGGCGTCCTGGTCGCCCCANACGGGGATGGGCNCGTCGTCGGGGAGCTGGGCGTCCACCTCCAGGTGCTTGGCNTTCACCTTGCGCTCCAGCGTGACCAGGGCCCGCACCAGGGTCTCGCAGATNTCAAACTGCTGCTGGGCGGCCCGCTCGTCGGACTGNAGCCGGGACAGATCCAGCATGGAGCGCACCAGCCGGGACAGGCGGCGGGTCTCGGAGGAGATGATCTCCAGGTAGTGCCGCTCCTGATCCGGGGGGATGGTGCCGTCNANNATGCCGTCGGCAAAGCCNGCGATGGTGGTCATNGGNGTTTTCAGCTCNTGGGACACGTTGGCGATGAACTCGCTGCGCCNCTGTTCGCTCTTGGACAGGGACTCNGCCATGGCGTTGAANGCCTCGGCCAGCTCGCCCACCTCGTCCCGGCGNNTGCCCACATCNACCCGCACGTCCAGCTGGCCCAGGCCGAACTGCCGGGCGGCGGCGGCAATCTCCTTGATGGGCTGNGACTGGCGCATACTGGTNGCCGAGCTGATGATGGCGGCGATGAGGATGACCGCCAGGGCGGTGACCAGCAGGATGCCGGACAGATCCCGCCACACACCGCTGATNNTNGANGCGGAGGAGGANACCAGCACCANNCCCTGNAGGTATCCCTNGGCNCTGGTGATGGGCAGGCCCACCAGNTANCNGGNCTCGNCATACAGCCCGTCCAGGGTGGTCATGCCCACGTAGCGGGAGCCCGCCGCCATCTGCTCGGTCAGCTGCCGGGGCAGGGCGGNGTANTGCAGGGCGGGCAGGGCGCTGCCGCCCTGGGTGGCGTAGACNACNACTCCTTCCGGAGTAGCTACCATAATGTGGGTGTCGGACACCAGGGCCACCGAGTTGAGGTAGCTCTGGAAATCGGAGGTTCTCCACACCNTCTCATCCCCGGTTNGGAGGGAGTTGGAGGTGAACTGGGCGATGTACCTNGCGTTGCGCTCCAGGGTGTCCTTNTTTTCCCGGATGGTGTACTGATAGCTCAGGGTGGCNAAGGAGGCCCCCAGCATCAGGAAGGACAGCAGCACCATGCCCACCATGGTGGCGAACTGCCGCCCATACATGGTTTTCAAGCGTCTANCACCTCGAATTTATANCCCACGCCCCANACGGTTTTCAGGCTCCAGCGCTCGGACACACCCTCCAGCTTCTCCCGCAGGCGCTTGATGTGTACGTCCACCGTGCGGCTGTCGCCGAAGTAATCGAAGCCCCACACCTCGTCCAGAAGCTGATTGCGGGTNAATACCCGGTTGGGGGAGGAGGCCAGGTGGAACAGCAGCTCCAGCTCNTTGGGCGGGGTGTCCACCCGCTTGCCGTTGACCAGCAGCTCGTAGGAATCCAGATTCACCACCAGTTTGTCAAAATTCAGGCGCTTTTCCGGCTGNTCCTCCTCGCCGTAGCGGCGCAGAACNGCGTGGACGCGGGCCAGCACCTCCTTGGTCTCAAAGGGTTTGGTGATGTAGTCGTCGGCGCCCATCTCCAGGCCGGACACCTTGTCCTCCAGCTCGCCCTTGGCGGTGAGCATGATGATGGGGGTCTTGGANGTNTCCCGGATCTTCCGGCAGACCGACCAGCCGTCCATGGAGGGCAGCATGATGTCCAGAATCACCAGGTCGGGCTGGNCAGCCTGGAATTTTTCCAGCCCCTCCAGGCCGTCCCCGGCCACATGGCAGGTCATGCCCTCCTTCTCCAAATACAGCCGGAGCAGGTCGGCGATGTTTTTGTCGTCCTCTACAATGAGAATGCTGCGGGGCATTGCCGCACATCCTTTCTATTGTTTATTCTTCTGCCATATTATAAGCCGTGCGGCGACAGAATTCCATACGTTTTTGTAAATTTCTTGTTTATAAAACATGGGACCGNTCCACCCCGATNGCGGGGGAGCATTCAGGCTCCCGGGCGAGCAGCTTTTCGGTCAAAGCCCGCCGCACCTCATCATCGGACAGGGACACGTCGTAGGGTACCACCACGTCAAAGGATATCTGCCTGTCCCCAATCCGGCGGAAGTCGTGGATGGTGGCGGCGGGATCCAGTTCCCGGGCCAGCTCTTCCGCCAGGGCGCGCAGCTGATCCGAGCGGGGGTCGCCCCATTCCACCGGATCCAGGTGGATCACCGCTTCCAGGCCGAACTGCTGGCCCAGTTCCCGCTCCGCCCGGTCGATGACGGCGTGCAGCTCCACCAGGGAACCGTCGGCGGGCACCTCTGCGTGGACGCTCATCATCCGCCGCCCGGGGCCGTAGTCATGGATCACCAGGTCGTGAACCCCTAAAATCTGCGGATGGCTGAGGACAAGCGCCTCAATGTCCGCCACCATGGCGGGGTCGGGGGGCGTGCCCAGCAGGGGATCCAGGGTGTCCCTGGCCGCACCCCAGCCGGAGCGCAGGATGAATGCCGCCACCAGCAGTCCCAGCCAGCCGTCCAACTGGATCTGGAACAGCCGGGAGGCCAGCAGACCCAGCAGTACTGCCGACGTGGCTAACACATCGGATCGGGCGTCGGTGGCGGCGGCGCACAGGGTGGAGGAGTCGATCCGCTTTCCCAGGGCGGCGTAAAACCAGCCCATCCACAGCTTCACCGCGATGGAAACCAGCAGCAGGCAGACGGCCAGGGGGGTGAGGACGGTCTCTTCGGGGTGAAAAATTTTCTCCAGGGAGCTGCGGCCCAGCTCCACCCCCACCAGCAGGATGAGCAGGGACACCCCCAGCCCCGCCAGGTACTCGATGCGTCCGTGGCCGAAGGGGTGGCGCTCGTCCGCCCGCTGGGAGGCCAGCTTGAAGCCTGCCAGGGTCACCGCCGATCCGGCGGCGTCGGACAGGTTGTTGAAAGCGTCGGCGGTGACAGAGATAGCTCCGGTGAGCACCCCGGCACACAGCTTGACGGCGAAGAGCAGGATGTTGAGCCCCAGCCCCACCCCTCCGGCCAGCAGGCCGCAGCGCTCCCGAATGGTGGAGCCGCGGGTTTGGCCATCGTTGGGGATGAAGCGGCGCAGGATGGCGTCCAGCATGGCAGGGCCTCCTTTCAGAGTTTTGCGTACTTAACCCATAGTATGCCCATGAAAGCCCATATAGCAATCTGCCTGGGCAGCTGCCCAGGCAGATGTTTTTATGAACTCGGCCTACATGCCCTCACAATAGACAGCGGCGGCACGGCCCTTGGCAGCTTCATGCGGAATTCCATCTGGGGCCGTTTGGGCTCGCTGAGGTCAAAGCCGTCCATGTCCCGCATCATGGGGGCGGTCATGGCGAAGGCGGGCACGTCTGGCCCCACCACCTCGATCTCGTCCCCGGCGGCGAACTTGTTGCGCAGGGACAGGGTGGCATTGCCCAGAGCGTCGCAGTGTGTGACGATGGCCAGCACCTGCCAGTCCCGGACGTACCGGGCGGAGTCGGTATACTGCCCCGGCTGGCCGAACCAGAAACCGGTGGAGTAGTGCCGGTGGCTTACCTTGTCCACCTCCGCCCGCCATATTGGATCCATCGGCACGCCCGACCCTGCCGCGTCCACGGCGTGGCGGTAGGCGGCGGTGGTCATGGCGGCATAGTAGGCGCTCTTTGCTCGGCCCTCGATTTTCAGGGAATCCACCCCGGCGGAAATCAGCTCCGGGATGTGGTCGATCATGCACATATCCCGGCTGTTCATGATGAAGGTCTCGCCGTTTTCCTCAAACACGGGGAAATACTCTCCGGGGCGCTTCTCCTCCATCAGGGCGTACTGGTAGCGGCAGGGCTGGGCGCAGGCCCCCCGGGAGGCGTCCCGCCCGGTCATATAGTTGGAGAGCAGGCACCGCCCCGACCAGGACACGCACATGGCTCCGTGGACGAAGCACTCCACTTCCAGCCCTCTGGGTGCTTTTGCCTTCAGCTCCGCCACCTCGTCCAGGGACAGCTCACGGGCCAGGATCACCCGGCTGGCCCCCAGCTCATGCCACACCCGGGCCATCTCGTAGTTGGTGATGCCCGTCTGGGTGGACATATGCACCTGGACGTGGGGGGCGCGGCGCTTGCACAGATCCAGCACGTCGGGCCCCGCGGCGATCACCGCGTCCACGCCGATGGCGTCCAGATATTCCAGATACTCGGGGAGCTGGGCCACCTCATGGTTCCTTGCCAGGGTGTTGCAGGTCACATGAACCCGCACGCCCTTGGCGTGGGCGGCGGCTACAGCGTTTGCCAGCCCCTCCCGGTCAAAGTTCCCGGCGAAGGCCCGCATACCGAAGGCGTTCCCGGCCAAATACACCGCGTCCGCCCCGTAGGCCAAAGCCATGTCCAGCCGCTCTCGATCTCCTGCGGGGGCCAGCACCTCCGGCTTAGCCATTGGAGCTGTATCGCTGCACCAGCGCGTTGTGCTCGGCGAAGGTGCGGCTGTACTCGTGCTGCTTGGTCTCGGGATTGAGGACGTAGTAATAGTAGCTGGTGTCTGCCGGGTTCATGGCGGCCAGCAGCGACTGCATACCCGGATTGGAGATGGGCCCGGCGGGCAGGCCCTGGTACAAATAGGTGTTGTAGGGGGAGTCGATGGACTTGTCCGCCTCGGTGGGGATCTTTCCGCCGTTGAGATACACCAGGGTGGCGTCAATCTGCAGGTAGCCCGCCGTTTCGGCGGCGGGGTTCTCCAGCCGGTTGTAGATGACGGAGGCGATGCTTCTGTAGTCGTTGCGTTCGGAGGTGTTGGTGCCGTCGGTCTCCTTTTCGATCATGGACGCGATGGTGACGATGTCGTGAAGGGAGTACTGGGCCTCCTCGCCGGAGTACTGGGCCATATACTGATCCATTTTGGCGTCAAAGTTCACCAGCATCTTGTTGATGACGTATTTGGGGTTTTCGCCCAGCTCAAAGGTGTACGTGTCTGGGAACAGATATCCCTCCAGACGGTGGTAATCCCCCAGGGGACGATCCTGGAGCCAGTCGAAGGCATAGTTATAGGTGGCGGCCATGTCCTGGAGCTTTTCCACCGAGGTCACGCCTCGGTCGGCCAAAAGGTCAAAGATCTGGTCGATGGTGAGNCCCTCCTTGATGGTGATGTCCGTGGTCAGCCGGGTGGAGGAGGAGGAGCCCATGCTGGACACCAGGGCGTGGTAGTCCATCTCGGTGTTCANCTCATANTTGCCCGGCGNGATCTTGTCCTGGGCGTGGGAGAACTTGGTGTAGAGCTTGAAGAGGAANTTGTACTGAATGAGCCCCGCCTCCTCCAGCTGATCCACGATGGTGTTGAAATCGGTATCCTCTTCGATGGTGATTTCGGTGGAGGCATAGGCTTTGTTCAATCCCAGCAGGTCNCAGGCCCATGTCCAGCCCAGGGTGGCCAGGACGCCGGACAGACCGATGACCAAAAGAACGTACAAAAACGCGCCGGCCACCCGGGCCCCCGCGCTGCGCCGGCGGCGGGCGCGCTTCTTCTGAGGACGGGGCTGGGACGGCTCNCGCTGGGACTGGCTGCGCTCGCTGGCGCGATGTTCATCTGCCATGTAGCTCACTCCTTTGGGTTGCGGCAGGGGGAACCAATTTTTCGGCCCCCACATAGTATAATGCGGAAACGGGGCTCGCCCCCGGCGCCGTCGAAGGCGACGTCGGGGCCGGTCTCTGTGNCCGGGATATTATTAGTGAGGTGACAAAATCATGTGTTGTGGTAACAATGGTGGTTTCGGTGGGGGCTGCTGGTGGATCATCATCCTGATCCTCCTGATTTGCTGCTGCTGCGGCGGCGGGAACAACATGGGCTGTGGCTGCGGCNGCAACNNCGGCTGTAACTGCGGNTGCAACAACGGCTGCGGCTGCNANNANGGCTGCTGCTNATNAGAAGCGCGGAGCNCCCGTGAGCAGGCGGCAAAGCCGCCGCAGGCCTAANCCGCGCGTCGCGAACAGGCGAAGCGCTAAGACAGCNNANTCCTTACCCATCGGGCGGAGGGGTNACCCTCCGCCCCCTTTATTCNTCAATGAGGACNAGCTGNACCGGAATGTCGAATTCCTCCCGGGGCATATGCTCCACCAGCCGNCCNGGGCGGCACACGCACACGGTGAAGCCGGGAAAATCGGCCAGCCAGCGGTCGTAGTATCCGCCGCCCCAGCCCAGNCGGTAGCCNTCCCGATCCACCATCAGGTGGGGGATNAGGGCCGCGGCAATTTCATGCTTGCCAATGACGGGACAGGAGCCGTCCGGCTCCGGGATGCCGAAGCGNTTGGGGACAAGCCGGTCNATATCCAATACCTGCCGGGCCTCCATGCCNCGGTGGGGCAGNCANACCGGCAGNGCCACCCGCTTGCCCATGTCCAGCAANGCGCGGATGAGCGGGACGGTATTGGGTTCCCGGCCGGTGCCGTAAAACACCATCACGGTGTCCGCGGCTTCCACCTGGGGGAGGGCCAGAAAGCGGTCGAANAGNGCCCCGGCCTCCACCTGAGGCAGACCGGCGGCGTGGCGGCGCAGCTCCTCCTTGCGTTCCTTGACNGTCATCTGCGGTAGTGCAGGGCCGCGCANACCTGATCCGCNGCGGCGGTGCCNGCCAGCACCTCCACCAGAGCCAGNGCGAAGTCAAAGGCGGAGCCGGGGCCCCGGCCGGTGACCAGNTTGCCCTCGGTGACCACGGACTGCTCCATCATGGGAANCGCNCCNGCGGCGGCCAGCGCNCCCTCCATGCCGGGGTAGCATACGCAGTGGGCGCCGGGGGAGAGCAGTCCCGCCCGGGCCAGCAGGGTGGGNGCGGCGCAGATGGCGGCCAGCCACAGCNTGNCGTCCCCCATCGCCTGACGGATCAGGGCCATGGCGGCCTCGCTGCCCTCAATGGCGGCCACNCCCCCCAGNCCGCCGGGGAGGACTACCATNTCGCCNTCCTCCAGCGNGACCTNCTCCACGGGCAGGTCGGCGCGGACNGTGACGCTGTGGGAGCTGGTGACGGTNTCCCCGCCGATGCCCGTCAGGGTGACGGGGAGGTTGGCGCGGCGCAGCACGTCGGCGGCAGTGAGGGCCTCCGTCGTCTCAAAACCTGTGCCTAACAGAATATAGACCATAGAGCATCTGCCTTTCATTTAAATTATAGTTGGTGTATTGTGTACCGTATTATTTTCCGCGGATACGCGCACCCACGGCGGACACCAGGAACAGCGGAAGCTTGGACATCCGGCCAATGCGGGAGGGCTCCTTCATCAGCCGGTACAGCCACTCCAGCCCCAGCTTCTGAAACTTCTCCGGAGCCCGCTCCACCTTGCCGGCGAACACGTCCATCGCGCCTCCCAGGCCGATGTACAGCCGCGCCCCGGAGGCCCCGCCGTTGGCGGCGACCCACTTCTCCTGCTTAGGGGCGCCCAGGCAGACGAACACGATGTCGGCCCTGGCCTCCCGGATGGCGTCCACCACCGGGCCGTCTTCCTCAAAATAGCCGTCGTGGGTGCCGCACACCACCAGCCCGGGGTATGCGGCCCGGAGATTGACCGCGGCCTGCTCCGCTACCCCCGGCGCGGCGCCCAGCAGGAACAGCCGCTTGCCCGCTCCAGCCGCGCGGCCCAGCAGGGCCGTGGCCAGGTCGATGCCGGGCACCCGGGCCCGCAGGGGCCTGCCCAATATTTTGGCGGCGTAGATGACCCCCACGCCGTCGGGGATGACCAAGTCGGCTTTGGACAGAATATCCGCAAATTCGGGATCCTTGTTGGCCCGCTGGACGATCTCCGGATTGGGGGTGACGACCAGGTGGGGGCCATCCTGTTCCAGCAGCTCCAGCGCCTTGTCCACCGCCTCGTCCATGGTCACATTGTCAAAGGCCACGCCCAGCACGTCCACCCGCATGGCGCTCCCTCCTCTTTGGCATAACAATCCATTTTGCCGGTATTTTAGCACAGTTTTGGGAAAAAGTCCACCCATGGCGGAAAGTATTTACAGTCCGTTCATCCTCCCCGGCAGAATGACGGGAGAAACTGGGGGACTTTTGGGGAAATTGGCACAATTGGCCCTTGACATGGACAGGGTAAAGGACTATACTAACGGTCATGAGTTGAGAGACTCGTTTCTTTGTGTCCCAGACGCTTTGACGGCACAAAGCGATAAAGCAAGATTTGGAGGAATACAGAATGAAAAAGAGTTCTAAGCTGCTGGCGCTGATTTTGGCGCTGGCCATGGCAATGTCTCTGTCCCTGGCTAGCTGCTCCAGCAGCGCCGGCGGCGCCAAGGACAAATACGTGGTGGGTATCTGCCAGCTGGCGCCTCATCCCGCGCTGGACGCCGCCACCCAGGGCTTTAAGGACGCTCTGACCGAGAAGCTGGGCGACAAGGTGGAGATCAAGGAGCAGAACGCCGCCGGCGACACCCCCACCTGCGCTACCATCGTCAACGGCTTCGTATCCGATAAGGTGGATCTGATCATGGCCAACGCCACCGCGCCCCTCCAGGCCGCCGCCTCCGCCACCGACACCATCCCCGTGCTGGGCACCTCCATCACCGAGTACGGCGTGGCCCTGGGCATTGACAACTTCTCCGGTACCGTGGGCACCAACGTGTCCGGCACCTCCGACCTGGCCCCCCTGGATCAGCAGGCCGAGATGATCCACGAGTGGTATCCCGACGCCAAGACCGTGGGCCTGCTGTACTGCTCCGCCGAGCCCAACAGCCAGTACCAGGTGGACAACGTCCAGAAGTACCTGGAGGACATGGGCTACACCTGCACCCAGTACCCCTTCGCCGACACCAACGACATGGCCTCTGTGACCCAGACCGCCGCTGACAACAGCGACGTGATTTACGTGCCCACCGACAACACCGCCGCCAACAACACCGGCATCATCGACAACATCTGCCGGGGCGTGGTGCCCGTGTTCGCCGGCGAGGAGGGCATCTGCGGCGGCTGCGGCGTGGCCACCCTGTCCATCAGCTACTACGACATCGGCTACAAGACCGGCGAGATGGCCGCTGACATCCTCACCGGCAAGGCCGACGTGAAGACCATGGCCATCGAGTACGCGCCCCAGTTCGTGAAGAAGTACAACCCCGCCATCTGCGAGGCGCTGGGTCTTACCGCCCCCGCGGACTATGAGGCCATTGAGGCTGAGTAATCAAATCGCACCGAAACGGCGGGAAAGGGTTTCCCTTTCCCGCCGCTTTCACATATCACTCCATGCTTTTACCAACATCAGGGAGGAATTTCCACTATGACAGGTTTTCTCGGCGCATTGCCGGGCGCCATCTCCCAGGGCCTCATCTGGGGCATCATGGCCATCGGCGTCTACATCACCTATAAGATACTGGACATCGCGGATCTGACGGTGGACGGCTCCTTCTGTACCGGGGGCGCGGTGTTCGTCATGCTGTTCCAGGGCGGGGTCAACGTGTGGCTGGCCATGCTGGCGGCGCTGCTGGCGGGTATGCTGGCGGGGCTGGCCACGGGGCTGCTGCACACCGTGTGCGGAATACCCGCCATCCTGGCCGGCATCCTCACCCAGCTGGGGCTGTACTCAGTGAACATGGCCATTATGAACTTCCTGGCCTCCGTGTCCCTCTCCATTACCCAGAATGAGGTTCTGGAGAAGCTGCTGGTGTCCCTGCGCTTTGTAGGCCGGGCGGGCATCAACGGCGAGTACCCCCTCTGGCGGCACCCCATTATCGTGGTTGGGCTGTTCACCGCCGCGCTCATCGCTATCCTTTACTGGTTCTTTGGCACTGAGCTGGGCGCGGCTCTGCGCGCCACCGGCTCCAACCCCAACATGGCCCGGGCCCAGGGCATCGACACCAACTGGACCAAGGTGCTGGGATTGGTGGTGTCCAACGGCATGGTGGCCCTGTCCGGGGCCTTGCTGTGCCAGTACAACGGCAGCAACGAGATCAATGTGGGCCGGGGCGCCATCGTCATCGGCCTGGCCTCTGTGATTATTGGCGAGGTGCTGCTGGGCAAGGTGTTCCGCAATTTCGCGCTGAAGCTGCTGAGCGTGTCCATCGGGGCCATCATCTACTACACCGTCATCACCGCGGTGCTCAAGATGGGCCTGAACCCCAATTATCTGAAGCTCTTGACCGCTCTGGTGGTGGCCATCTTCCTCACCATCCCCTACTGGAAAGATAAGTATTTCACCAAAGCCGTGAAGCCCGCGCAGAAGGGGGGCAGCAGCAATGCTTGACGTGAAGAACATCTATAAGACCTTTAACCCCGGCACGGTCAATGAAAAGACGGCCCTGCGGGGGGTATCTCTCCACCTGAACGACGGCGATTTTGTCACCGTCATCGGCGGCAACGGCGCGGGCAAGTCCACCCTGCTCAACGCGGTGGCGGGGGTTTGGCCGGTGGACTCCGGCTCCATCTCCATCGGTGGGGTGGACGTGACCCATCTGCCGGAGCACAAGCGGGCTCGCCACATCGGCCGGGTGTTCCAGGACCCCATGATGGGCACCGCCGCCACCATGCAGATCGAGGAGAACATGGCCCTGGCCGCCCGGCGGGGGAGGAGGCGCACCCTGCGCCCCGGCATCACCCGGGACGAGCGGGATCACTACCGGGAGATGCTGAAGATCCTGGATCTGGGGCTGGAGGATCGGCTCACGTCCAAGGTGGGCCTGCTGTCCGGCGGACAGCGGCAGGCGCTGACCCTGCTCATGGCTACCCTGCAAAAGCCCCAGCTGCTGCTGCTGGATGAGCACACCGCCGCCCTGGATCCCAAGACGGCGGCCAAGGTGCTGGATGCCACCGAGCGCATCGTGCAGAAGGATCATCTCACCACCCTGATGATCACCCACAACATGAAGGACGCCATTGTCCACGGCAACCGGCTCATCATGATGTACGAGGGCAATATCGCCTTAGACATCTCTGGGGAGGACAAGAAGAAGCTCACCGTGGAGCAGCTGCTGGCCAAGTTCGGCCAGGCCACCGGCTCCGACGAGGCGGACGACAAGCTGCTGCTGGGCTAAAACAGAAACAGACAACGGCGCGTGGGGAGCCATGCGCCGTTGCTTTATCTGTCATAATATGCTATGCTTGCCGATAGAGACACCGCAGACCATGGCGGATAAGGAGAATACTTCATGAAAAAGCTAAATCAAGAGGCTGAAAAGATTATGACGGAGCGCTTTGGAAAAGATACTGTGATAGCGCTGGCGACAGTAGAAGATGGAGTGCCTTTTGTGCGAAATGTAAACGCCTATTATGAGGACGGGGCGTTTTATATCATCACATACGCCCGATCTAATAAAATGAGACAGATAGAGAAAAATCCTGCCGTTGCAATTGCCGGCGAGTGGTTTACGGCGCATGGAAGGGGCGCCAACTTAGGCTGGTTTGGGAAAAAAGAAAATGGCAGGATTGCCGAGAAGCTGAAAAGTGCCTTTGCTGAGTGGATCGACAACGGACATAACAATTTTGAGGATGAAAATACCATCATCCTATGCGTGAAATTGACAGACGGTCTGTTGCTTTCACATGGCACAAGATATGAGTTTTAGAAGTTCGCAGGCTGCCCGCCGGTTCTCCGGCGGGCGTTTCTTGCGCAAAATTTTGGAATCCTCTTGACAACGGCGCAGAATAAGCATATGCTTAATAAAAAGAGAGAAGTTTAGAGGTGACGGCCATGACCCAGCGGGAACGCCAAATCCTCCGATGGATCGAGGAAAACCCCCTGATCTCCCAGCAGGAGCTGGCGGATAAGGCGGGCATCGCCCGGTCGTCGGTGGCGGTGCACATATCCAACCTCATGAAAAAGGGGCACATCGCCGGGAAGGGCTACATCGTGTCCTCCGCGCCCTACACCGTGGTGGTGGGCGGGGTAAATATGGACATCGGCGGCGTGTCCAACGCCACCTTGATCCCCGCCGACTCCAACCCCGGCGTGGTGCGCATGAGCCTGGGGGGTGTAGGCCGGAACATCGCCCACAACATGGCGCTTTTGGGGCTGGATGTGCGGCTGCTCACCGCCTTCGGGGACGACAGCCACGCCCAGCGCATCGCGGCCTCCTGCGCAGAGCTGGGTATCGACGTGAGCCGCGCCCTGCAGATCCCCGGTGAGCGCACATCCACCTACCTGTTTATCGCCGATGAGATGGGGGAGATGGCCCTGGCCTTGGCCGACATGGACATCTACCGCCACATTACCCCGGCGTATCTGGCCTCAAGGGCACAGCTCCTGCAAAACGCCCAGCTGGTCATTGTAGATGCCAATATCCCAGCCGAGTCCATCGCGTGGCTGGCTCAGCACGTGAAGCCGCCCATCTTTGCCGACCCGGTGTCCACCGCCAAGGCGGAAAAGCTGCGGCCTGTGCTGGGCAAGCTCCACACCTTGAAGCCCAACCGCATCGAGGCCGAGCTGCTGTCCGGTGTGCCCATCACCGATGAGGACAGCTTGAATCGCGCCGCCGATGTGCTGCTGGACACCGGCCTGCGCCGGGTGTTCATCTCCCTGGGTGAGGACGGGGTGCTGGCCGCCGACCACAGCGGCCGGGTGCGCCTGCCCTGCATGAAGGGGAACATGGTGAACACCACCGGCTGCGGGGACGCCTTCATGGCGGCGCTGGCCTGGGCCTACCTGGAGGGCACCGCTTTGGAGGACACCGCCCGGGCGGGCCTTGCTGCCGCGGCCATCGCCATGGAGAGCGGCGAGACCATCAACGATGCCATGAGCGCGGAAGCTCTGGCGGAGCGCATGAAATTATAAATCCATCAAAACATATTTATATTGGAGGTTTTCATCATGGCTTTGAACAAATATCTGGACGTTTCCCCCGAGGTGGCCGAGGCCCTTGCCAACGGGAAACCCGTGGTGGCGCTGGAGTCCACCATCATCTCCCACGGTATGCCCTACCCCCAGAACGTGGAGACCGCCCTGGCGGTGGAGAACATTATCCGGGAGAACGGCGCCGTTCCCGCCACCATCGCCGTTATCGGTGGGCGTCTGAAGGCGGGCTGCACCAAGGAGGAGATCGAATATCTTGGCAAAACGGGCGCCGGGGTCACCAAGGCCAGCCGCCGGGATCTGGCTGTGCTGTGCGCCCGTGGGCAGGACGGAGCCACCACCGTGACCACCACCATGATCATCGCCCACATGGCGGGCATCAAGGTGTTCGCCACCGGCGGCATCGGCGGCGTCCATCGGGGCGCTGAGACCACCATGGACATCTCCGCCGACCTGGAGGAGCTGGCCCATACCCCCGTGATGGTGGTGTGCGCCGGGGCCAAGTCCATCCTGGATCTGGGCCTGACGCTGGAATACCTGGAGACCCACGGCGTGCCCGTGCTGGGCTACGGCACGAAGGAGCTGCCCGCGTTCTACACCCGGCACAGCGGTTTCGCGGTGGACTACCAGGTGGACACCCCCGAGGAGCTGGCGGCGGCCTTCCGGGCCAGCCTGGAGCTGGGCTTTGAGGGTGGTATGCTGGTGACCAACCCCATCCCGGAGGAGTACTCCATGGATCCGGCGGTCATCAACGCCGCCATCGACGAGGCGCTCCGGCAGGCGGAGGAGAACGGCATCCACGGCAAGGAGACCACCCCCTTCCTGCTGGCCAAGGTGAAGGAGCTCACCGGCGGCGACAGCCTGGACTCCAACATCCAGCTGGTGTTCAACAACGCCAAGGTAGCGGCCCGGACGGCTGCGTGTCTGGCGAAGTAAGGCTTGTTGCCCGGACGTTCCTTTCCTTGAAGGTTAAAGACATCAGCGGGAATCTTTAAAATAATGAAATTGAAGGGACGTTCAATATGGAGAACCAAATAATCATAACAGAAACGGAACGACTGATTCTAAGAAGATACAAAAAAGAAGATATACAGGACTTGTTTGAATATTTATCCGATCCAGAAGTTGTGGAATATGAGCCATATAAACCGCTGACCCTTGAGGAAGCGGCAGAAAATCTTGAATGGCGCATTAGCACAGAGGAAATGATCGCTGTTGAATTGAAAAGCTCCCACAAAATGATTGGCAACGTATATATGGGGAAGCGTGAATTTGAAGCACTGGAAATAGGGTATGTATTCAATCGGAATTATTTGGGGCACGGCTATGCCGCCGAAAGCTGCAAGGCGCTGATTCAACAGGCATTTTCAAATGGGATACACAGGATATATGCAGAATGTGATCCGCGCAACAAGGGTTCATGGAAATTGCTTGAAGCATTGGGATTTCAGCGTGAAGCCCATTTGAGGAAAAATGTTTATTTCTGGAAGGACGAGCGCGGAAAAGCGATTTGGAAAGACACCTATGTGTATGCCAAATTAGATGCTGACGGATAGATCCCGATTGATTGGGCGCAACTGTATTTTGCCCTGAGAACGATCATAAGCCCGGCGGTGCGTTCGCACCGCCGGGCTCTTTTTGTGCTCAATCGCCGGACGCATAGGCGTCCATGGCGGTTTTTAAGTGGGTCAGGAAGCTGCTCCTGCCAAAGACCAGGATCTTCCACTCTTGCCCATCCGCCATTCCGATAGTGACGGTGGGCAGGAACAGCGCCTTGCTTTTCTCCGCATTTTTGATCCGACAAAAGGGGAGTTGTAGGTTCCGGATTTCCGGCGGAACCTGGAGCTTTCCCGTGCGGTAGGTGACCCGCTCGTCGTCCAGGATCAGCCAGCCTCCCAGCAAACCGTGCCAGCACAGGCTTGCCGCATATGTTTTTTCCACGGTGATACCTCCTCAAAAGTAGAACAATTCCTCAAACTTCTTGTCCAGCGCCACGCACAGAATCAGCGCCAGCTTGGCGGTGGGGTTGAACTGTCCCGTCTCGATGGAGCTGATGGTGTTGCGGGACACGCCCACCAGCTCGGCTAGCGCCGCCTGGGACAGGCCCTTTTCGCCCCGGGCCTCCTTCAGGCGGTTTTTCAGAATCAGGCTTTCGTCCATCATGCCGTTTTCAACAGGTCGTGCAGGTAAAATGCGAAGAACATGATACAGAACGCCCCGTAAAACAAGCCCAGCAGCAACTCATGGCGCTTGCGCATTTTCGCGAACTTCACTAGCATAGTGGTGGCCAGGACGCTGAAATACACCGCCCACACAGCGGGCTCCGTGCCCTTCTCTGTGAGGAGGCCCCGCAGGATGCTGATGATGCCGCACATCATCATGCCTACGGCGAGGGCGATGCTGTTGGCCTTGGCCAGCACGGCCTCCTCCACAAAGTCCCGGTCTTTATTTTCTTCCCGGCTTCTCGCCAAAATTTCGTCTTTATCCATAAGGCAAACCTCCAAAACTGTATTGCCAAGTTTACTTGGTATCGCTATCATACCACTGCCAAGTTTTATTGTCAAGACTTTTTGCAAAGTTTTCTTGGCAAATGAAGGGCAGCAGAGGCCCGTGGACATATCCTCCGCAGCGAAGGGACGGTGATCCAGCGCCCCGTAGCCTATCGCCGTCCCGGAGCGAGGAGGATGTGTCCACGGGCTTTCCTGCACCGCTTTATTTCAGGCTGTCCAGATACGCCCCCACGTCAAAGGGCTCCAGCGGGCTGTCCTTACGCAGATACAGCGGGTGGTGTGGGTGCCCCGCTTTCGTCCGTTTCCCGGCGGAGAACCAGCGGGCGTTCCGCTTTTCCCCCACCGCGATCATGTCCCGGACGCACTGGGGTAGGTAGTCCCGCTTTTCGATGACTGACCCCCAGGCCGCCCACACCGCGGGCGCACCCGCCTTGTCCAGGGACAGGGCATAGTCAAAGGCCCGCATATTCTCCCCGTGAAGGGCGGCGTTGCAGGAGCGCTCCATGTCCTCGGGCCGGGTGGCCCGCTGGGCGTAGACGTTGAACATGATGAAGCTGTCGTAGCCGTTGTGGAGGGCCACCCGCTCCACCGACTTCAGCGTGTTGTCCAGGTCGCCGGGGGCGGCGGTGGAGGGATTCACCCCCACACAGATCAGGGGCTTTTCTCCCCGTGTGCCCAGGATATAACGATACTCTCCGTAATGATTGGGCACATAAAGCCATTTCGTAATATCGTAATCAGGGGAGGGAGCCAGCGCCTCGGCCAGGGCGTCGTCGAACCGGATCACCTCCAGCAGGGCGGTGTCGCCGCTTGGAATGTGCATAAAATCACCTCATTGAATATATTACAAAAGCCCGTTGCGGGAAATCCTGCATTGTGGTATGATATCGAAATCAATTCCAGTCAACGGAGGTACGGCGATGGAACAAAAAAATATCCGGCCCATGACCCCGGAGCGCCGGCACCGCATCGGAATGCGCATCATCAAGACGGTGATCGCAGTGTTTCTGTGCGGAGTGCTGGCCTTTCTTCGGAACACATCCGCCCTTTATTCCATGTTCGCCGCCCTGTTCTGCGTTCAGAACTCCGCAGGCAAGACCATTCACTCGTCCATTGACCGGGCGCTGGGCACTCTGATCGGCGGCGTGGTGGGAGTGCTGACGGTGTACGCCATGGACGCCCTGAATATCCTGCACATTGATCTGCTGCGCTATCTGCTGATGTCCCTGCTTCTCATTCCCGTCATTGAGCTGTGTCTAATCATCAAAAAACCCGGCTGCGCTGGCATGGCCTGCATGGTGATTATGTGCCTGGTGGTGGATCCGGGGGACAAGCCCGCCATCGACTCCATCGAGCGGGTGTTTGAGACGGTGGTTGGGGTGGCGCTGGCCTGCGGCATCGACGTGCTGCTGCCATATGAGAAGGCAGCCCAGGCCGGAGCGGAGAGCGCCCCCGCGCGGGAGGACAAGCCCGTCCCGGGAAATGCCCAGCCGCCGGAGCAGGCCGCGGACGCCCCCGGAGTGGAGGCGCTGAACGATGAGGGGGAGGATAAAAGGTGACGTATCAGGACATCCACCCGGCCCGCTTCATTGCCCGGCCCAACCGCTTCATCGCCCGGGTGGAGCTGGACGGCAGGGAGGAGACCGTCCACGTAAAGAATACCGGGCGGTGTAAAGAGCTTTTACTTCCCGGCTGTACCGTATATCTGGAGGGCAGCGCCAACCCCCAGCGCAAGACGAAATTCGACCTGGTGGCGGTGGAGAAGCTCCGCCCGGACGGGCCGCCCCTGCTCATCAACATGGACGCCCAGGCGCCCAACAGGGTGTTCGGGGAGTGGATGGCGGCTGGACTGGGGGCGGAGCTGGGCCTGCCCAAGCCGTCGCTGCTCCGCCCGGAGACAACCTGGGGGAATTCCCGATTTGATTTCTACTGGGAGTTTTCGCCTGAACTGCCAGAAAATAAAACATATGTTTCACGTGAAACACCTGCGCCCCGTCGGGGGTTCATAGAGGTAAAGGGCTGCACCCTGGAGGAGGACGGCCTCGCCCTGTTTCCCGACGCCCCCACCGAGCGGGGGGTGAAGCATTTGCGGGAGCTGATCGCCTGCCATAAGGCGGGGTACGAGGCGGCGGTATGCGTGGTGATTCAGATGGAGGGCATGACCGCCTTTTCCCCCAATGACCGCACCCATCCCGAGTTCGGTGCGGCCCTGCGGGAGGCGGCACAGGCAGGGGTCAAGGTGCTGGCGGTGGAGTGTGCCGTTACTCCAGACAGCCTGACCATGACCAGGCCGGTGCCCGTGCGGCTGTGAAGTCTGCGTACTCCCAGAGGGATCCGCTTATGGCGTAAATCGGGAGAAAACGAACCGCCCGGATTCCGTCAGATCCTCCTGTCTCCAGGAGCTCTCCGGCGAGACGCCGGGGCGCAGGGCGGCGGAGGTCTCGTTTTTGTCGCACAGCGACCAATTGCACCAGCTGATCCCCCGCTCGTCCAAAAAGTCCAGCCATACCTTGGATTCCTCCAAAAATACGCCGCCGCTGCCGTCTGCCCGGCTGGTTCCCCACTCGGACACGAAGATGGGCAGGCCGCGGGCCAACGCGTCGTCAACGCGCTGGCGGAGATTTGCGCCGTGGGTTCCGGCGTAGAAGTGGAGGGTGTACATCAGGTTTTCCCCCTCCAGCGGGTCTGCGGCGGCCAGGTGGATGTCCTGGCTCCAGGTGGGGCTGCCCACCAGGATCACCGCCTTGGGGGACTGCTCCCGGATGGCGGCAATCGCCCGCTGGGCATAGGGCCTCACGTCTCCGATCCAGCTCACGTTCCCGTTGGGCTCGTTGCAGATCTCATAAAGAACGTTGGGCGTGTCCTGGTATCGCCGGGCCATTTCACGGAAAAACGCCACGGCTTCGTTCACATGGGCCATGGGGTTGCCGTCGCTCAAAATGTGCCAGTCGATGATGACGTACAGATCATTCTCAATGGCAGCGTCCACCGCCGCAATCACCTTGGCCTTGACGGCCTCGGGCTGGCTGAGATAGCCGCCCTCCCCGGTGTACATGGCCACCCGGAACAGATTCGCGCCATAGTCCGCCGTGTTGGCGATGGCCTTGGACGAGGTGAACTGACCGTACCACTGGATGCCGTGGCTGCTCATGCCCCGCAGAGCGATAGGGCTGCCCGCCTCATTGCACAGCTGCGTCCCGACAACTTGCAGCCAGCCGTTTTCGGACACGCCGCCTTGGCGTGTCCGAACCGGTTCCGGCACGGTTTGGGACGGCTCCGGGGCGGGGGTGGACGGCTGATTCGTCTGGATCCGTCCGATGTTCCGGAACAGGGTGCAGGCCTCGGCGCGGGTCAGGGTGCCCAGGGGCAGGAAATTCCCGTTGTTGTCCCCGTGAACCACGCCGCTGGCATAGGCCGCCAGCACGGCCTCGTAGTAGCGGCCGTCCAGGGCGGCGAAATCTTTAATCTTGGCGGATTCTGTGTTGTAGTCCCCACGGGCGCTGGGCAGGAGGGCATTCATGAGGATCTTGACCGCCAGCTGCCGGGCGATGGGCTGGCCGAACCGCTCGCCGGTGGGAGGGATCTCGTCCCAGTCGTACCATCCGGCCTCCAGCGCCGCCTGCATATGGCCCGCGGCCCAGTGGGCGGTCTGTCCCTGGGTGGGAGAGAGACCCGCCAGGCGGGCGGTGATGGTGACAAACTCCGCCGCCGTGATGGCCTGATTGGGCCGGAAGGTGCCGTCGGGATAGCCGGTAATGGCTCCGGCCTGGGCCAGCTCGGTGACCGCCCCCTCATACCAGCTTCCGGGGGCCACGTCGCGGAAGGAGGCCTGGGCGGGCAGGACGGTCAGGGACAGACCAATCACCGCGGCGACGACAAATTTGAAAAATTTCTGCATTTCCCTTGCTCCTCCCAACATGGCATCTGATACAGCGGCGCGAAAGACAGGGTCAGTATTGGTTGACCCAGTTGGCGATCAAAAACTGAGGAACCAGCCACGCGGCCATGAAAATGAGGAAGTTGACCACGGTCAGCGAGGCGAAGGCCCCCACCGAGGTGAGGTAGAAGGTGAGGCACAGCCCGATGACCGACCCGCCCAGGGCAAAGATCAGCCCCCACCAGGTGGCCAGGCGCAGTCTGCGTCCTCCCACCACCGCGTCGCAGTAGACGTTTAAGCCCTCCCGGCTGAGGAGAGCCACCAGACTGCCCACCTCCTCCGGGTCGGGCTTGGACAGCTCCAGCCGCCGATCCACCGGGGGAAATTCCATCTTGTCCACCGCCAGCTTGAACTTCTGCTCCAGCAGGGCGGGGATCAGGTTGGGATCCCGGGTGGCCAGCACCGGAGCCACGCCCGCCTTCAGCAGGGCGGAGAGGCTGGGGTTCACCCCGTCGCTCATGGCGTAATTCAGCAGGAACAGCCCGGACAGCTGCCCGTTGATGGCGCAGAAAATGGCGTTTTTGATGTTGTGGCCGGGTGGGAGAGGCACCTCCATCAGGTGCATATAGGCGGAGGTGCCCACCAGCACCTCCTGGTTGCGGATGACGCCGGAGGCGCCGCCCTCGTGCCACTCCAGGCCGGACACCTCCCGGTAGAGAGCGCCGTGGGTGCGCAGCAGGTCGTGGAAGGGGCGAGTGAGGCCGCAGTCCATCAAGCGCAGCATGGTGGCGGTGTAGCCCACCACCTTCTCCGTGGCCGCGCCGCCGAACACCTTTACCTGGGCCACCGTCACCGAGCCGGTGGGGAACAGATCCAGGTCGCTGACGATGACGCCGCCCTGGCGGCACCGGACGGCTCCAGTCCAGCCGGCCAGCGCCGCGCCGATCTTATTGAGCCGCTCCGCCAGCTTGCGGTAGGGGATGGCGAAGGCCAGCAGGGCAGACCAGGAGGAGGCGGCGGTGAAGCAGGCAGAGGCCGCCCAGACCAGCCGCTCCGGGGCCTTCTGGCCTATAGAGGCCATCACCGAGCACAGCAGCGCCCCCAGCAGCAGCAGGGGAGCGGCCACGCGGTAGGCGGCGTGGCCGCCGTCCTCCATCTGAAGCTGGCTGCCAAAGCCCAGGGCGGAGCCGGAGATTTTGGTGTAAGTAGGCTTGCTGGACCACAGCTTGTCCGCCATGGATACCACATAGGGGGCGCGAACCTGGGCCGCGGCCTTGGCGGACAGACGGTTTCCCCGGCGGCGGGCGTGTTCCCCCCGCAGGGCGAAGGCCAGCCCCAGGGCCGCCACCGCCGAGAAGGGCAGAAAACCGTCCCGCCCGTCCATGTTTGGAGCGGTGAGCCCGTCCAGCAGGGTAAACACCCAGGAGAACAGCAAAATGGTCTCNNCCCGGGGACGNAGGGTGAAGAGCTGCTTTCCCCCGGCGGCGATGATNTCATAGCAAAGCNAGCCCTCCAAAANCAGCAGGGCGGTGAGGATCCAGCAGCGNAGCTGGAACACCCCGATCCCCGTCNCGGNCAGATTTCCGGCCAGGGAGGNCCAGGGCAGGAAGGGCAGCTCNACCGANCACAGGACGGCGGCCAGGGCCAGCAGAGTGGAAAATCTCACCCGNACGCTCTGGCCCTTCAGCCCCTTCTGNTANCGGGCGGCCAGCTTGGCGGGAGGNGTGTCCGGNGGNAGCTGGCGGGGCTTGACCACCCGNAGCCTTGGCNGGCGGGGGGGAGCGNCCTCATCGGGCAGCTNCTCCTTGTCCACGCCGGGGATGTACTTTTCCGCNTTCCGGGTCTCCNCNTCCGGCTCNGCCTGGTCNTACATATGGTCGGCGTAGTTGTCCNCCCGGCGCAGCAGGGTNTGGAGATGGGCCCCGATGGNGCGGCCCACNTTTTCCGGGACGATCTCCGGGATGGGCTNNTCCGCNTTGGGCTTGGCGGCGGGCTTCTTTNCCGCNGTCNGANCGGGGGGCTGGGGNNCNTCCNCCNCATCNGANGGCAGNACNGGNAGCTTTTCCGTGGGGAANTCCACCACTTTTTTGGGCTTTTCNCCCTGGGACGGTTCGCCTGNGNCNTTCNNGCCTTTGGAGCCGTATTCCGCCAGGATCTCGTCTACGGTNTACTCCCGCCCGCCCGGTTTTTTNGTTTCATCGGACATGGATNCGCCCTCCCTNATNNNCNTTGNCNNACNGCCTCGTACAGCACCACCGCCGCCGCNGCGGAGGCGTTGAGGGAGTTGAGCTGCCCCTTCATGGGGATGGACACCAGNAAGTCGCACTGCTCCCGCACCAGGCGGCCCATGCCGTCCCCCTCGCTGCCGATGACGATGGCGGCGGGGCCCTTCAGGTCGGCNTNNTAGAGTGCTCGTNCCGCCGTCGGCGGCGGTGCCGAANACCCACAGNCCCTCGTCCTTCAATTCCTTCAGNACGGCGGTCAGGTTGGGCACCCGGGCCACGGGCAGATAGCTCACCGCCCCGGCGCTGGTCTTGGCCACGATGGCGGTGAGNCCNGCGGAGCGCCGCTTGGGNATGATGACCCCGTGGGCCCCGGCGCACTCGGCGGTGCGGATCACCGCCCCCAGGTTGTGGGGGTCGGACAGCTCGTCGCACACCACCACGAGGGGGGCCTCCCCCTTCTCCCGGGCGGCGGCGAGGATGTCGTCCACNCTGGCGTACTCCCGGACGGCGGCAATGGCGATCACGCCCTGGTGGCTNTTGGTGCGGCTCATGCCGTCCAGCTTGCGCCGGTCGGCCTCGGTGACCACGATNCCCTTGNNCCGGGCGGTGGAGGCGATGTGGCCCAGGGTGGCGTCCGTCTCCCCCCGGGCGATGTAGATCTTGTCGATNGCGGTTCCNGCCCGCAGGGCCTCGATGACGGCGTTGCGCCCCTCGATGAGGCCGTCGGCCTCCGCTTCCAGCGGCTTGCGCNGGTTTTTATCCTCACGCATGGGAAAAACTCCTTTTGCTCTCTGGTGTTTTGGGTTACAATATCANCAATNANNNAGTATACCATAATTTCCGNCNGGGNGAAAGGGGAAGNGGATATCTTTTTCCTCGCCTTTTTTCGTCATAGAAAGTTTACACCCCGGCCAAGAACATTTCTTGTTTTTGCCGGCAAGGTGTGGTATACTTCCATANCAGTATCCTGAAAAAGCGATATTGGCCCGGGGATNTGCCCCGTTGATAAAGGAGGTTGTGCCTATGGCCGGCCCGCTCAANCCNAACGACCCCAACCGCCGCGANGACCAGAACGGCGGCGNCGACGACAGAAANCGCAGCCCCGCTGGGGTTTTTCAGCATCGTCCTNTGGGCGGTGATGCTGGTGTTCCTGCTGAATATGTGCCGAAGCTCGGTGGAAAAGGCCACCGTGCANGAGGTGGAGTACTCTACCTTCTATAAGTGGGTGGAGGCNGGTTACGTGGACGAGATCGAGCTGGAGTCCACGGTATACACCTTCTCCCTGAAGGAGGNCGCNCCNCCGCTGAAGGAGCTGGTGGACGAGATGTCCAGCACCTACGGNACCGGGGCGNTGCANAGCATCTTCGGCCCGTTTGACCGCAGGGATCTGGAGACCGCCGCCAGCAGNTCCNTCAAGTTCCAGGTGGGCCCGGTGCACCACGACGGNTTCGTGCAATGGCTGGAAGAGAACGGCGTGGAGCANTACGGCACCGACCCGGTGACCCAGGAGCAGCAGATGTTCTCCATCATTGTGGGCAATGTGGTGCCCATNCTGCTCATGGTGGTGGNGCTGATGTTCCTCTACCGCTATATGTTTAAGAAGATGGGCTCCGGCGGNGGCTTCGGCGGCATCGGCGGCGTGGGCAAGTCCAACGCCAAGGTGTACGTGGAGAANAAGACCGGCGTCACCTTCNNGGACGTGGCGGGCCAGGACGAGGCCAAGGAGAGNTTGGAGGAGATCATCGACTTCCTCCACAACCCNGGCAAGTACACCGAGATCGGCGCNAAGCTGCCCAAGGGNGCGCTGCTGGTNGGCCCNCCGGGCACCGGNAAGACCCTGCTTGCCAAGGCNGTGGCCGGCGAGGCCAACGTGCCCTTCTTCTCCATCTCCGGCTCCGACTTNGTGGAGATGTTCGTGGGCGTGGGCGCGNNCCGNGTCCGNGACCTGTTCAANGAGGCCAGCAAGATGGCCCCCTGCATCATCTTCATCGACGAGATCGACACCATCGGCAAATCCCGCGACAACCGCATGGGCGGCAACGACGAGCGGGAGCAGACCCTGAACCAGCTGCTGGCCGAGCTGGACGGCTTCGANCCCGGCAAGGGCGTCATNGTGCTGGGNGCCACCAACCGGCCCGAGGTGCTGGACAANGCCCTGCTCCGNCCGGGACGCTTTGACCGGCGCATCACCATCGACCGGCCCAACCTGGCNGGACGTCTGGCCACNNTNCAGGTNCACACCCGNAAGATCAAGCTGGCCGAGGANGTNGACCTNAANAAGATCGCCNTGGCNACCGCNGGCTNCTGTGGGCGCGGANNTGGCGAATCTCGTCAACGAAGCGGCGCTCCGGGCGGTGCGCAAGGGCCGCCGCCTGGTCACCCAGGAGGATCTGCTGGCCTCCTTCGAGTTCGTCATCGCGGGCAGCGAGAAGAAAAACTCCGTCCTCACCGAGTTCGAGCGCAAGCTGGTGGCCTATCACGAGGTGGGCCACGCCATGGTGGCATATAAGCAGAAGAACGCCGAGCCGGTGCAGAAGATCACCATCGTCCCCCATACCGAGGGCTCCCTGGGCTACACCCTGCTGATGCCCGAGGAGGACAAGACCAACCTGCGCACCCGGGAAGAGCTGATGGCCAAGATCACCGTGTCCATGGGCGGCCGCGCCGCCGAGGAAGTGGTGATGGAGACCATGACCAACGGCGCATCCCAGGACATCCAGGAGGCCACCAACATCGCCCGGAACATGGTTGCCATGTACGGCATGAGCGAGGAATTCGGCATGATGGCCCTGGGCTCCGTCCGCAACCAGTACCTGGACGGCGGCTACGGCCTGGACTGCGCCCAGGACACCGCCGCTGTCATGGACAAGGCGGTCAAGGCGGTGCTGGACGTGTGCTACAAGGACGCGGTGGAGGTCATCCGCGCCAACCGGGAGGACATGGACAAGGTGGTGGCCTACCTGCTGGAGAAGGAGACCATCACCGGCGGCGAGATGGTGGCCATCATCGAGGGCCGCGACCCCGCGCTGGTGGAGGGAGCCTACACCTCCACCCACGCCAAGCCCAAGCTGTCCGGGGACATTGAGCCCCCGGCCAAGCACGTCCACATCGTGGATGAGCCCATCCCCATGCCGCCTCCGGCGGAAGAGGACGGGGAGGCCCCGGCAGACGGGGAGAAGCCCCCGGAAGGGGAGAAGCCGGAACAGTCCGAACAGCCTAAAGAGTAAAAAGAAGCCCCGCCCGGAGCGACGCTCCGGGCGGGGTTTGGCGTTTGCGTGCCGGCCTCATATTCCTTGATGCAGCTGCTCCAAGATGCCCAGCTGCTCATTAGCGGCCAGGAACCAGGGGCGGTATTCGTCGCCCACGCAGAAGTTGTTTCCATACATACCCAGGCGGGAGCACTCCACCCAGCCGAAGTCCTCGGGGGTGCCACCCACAACAACGTAGCCCTTAGTTCCGGTGGCGGGGTCGGTGTGCTCGTAGATAAAGGGGGTGTTTTCATCCACCAGGTCGGTGATGTCAGTGTGCTCCTCGCCGTTGACGAAGATCAGCCGCCCATTTTCCAGCACCAGGGGGCAGTCCTCTTCGTTGAACGTTATCGTAATGTGAGAGCCGAATTGGTCGTGCGAATAAGTCATTGACCCGCCGGTCATGGCGTTGTACACCTGGGCGGGCAAACCCGCCGCGATGGACAGCACGCACCCCACCGCCAGCGCCGCCACCAGCGCAATCTTCGCCACAGCGGGCATACGCCGCTTCTGAGTATTCTTGTTTTCCAACATATCCATGATTTCCTCCTTTTTTTCATCGCTCAGCATGACCTGCCGCATCATATGCCTGTAATCCTTCATCATCGCTCAGCTCCTTTTTCAGCATGGCCCGGGCCCGGGCCATCCGTGTTTGAACCGCCGTGCGGGAGATCTTCAGGATGTCCCCGATCTCCCCCTGGTCGTAACCCTCCCAATAATAGAGGTGGATCACGGCCCGGTACTTGGGGGGAAGCGCCATCACCGCGTCCCACACCTCCCGGTCGGTCTCGTCCCGGAAGGGGAGAGACTCGTCCAGCTCTCCCACGTTTTTCCTCCAGAAGGATCGCAGCTGGCTTTTGCAGGCGTTGGCGGCGCAGGTGAGCAGCCACGCCTTTTCACGCCCGGGCAGCAGGGCCGTTTTACCCTCCGCCAGCCGGAGGAACACGCTCTGGCACACGTCCTCCGCGTCGGCGCGCGCCCCCAGATAGCTGTACGCCAGCCGGAACACGTCGTCGCCGTATTGTCGGAAGAGATCCGCCAGCTGTTCGGTGTCCATCGCGGTCACCCCCCGTTGATGAATTTCCTTTTTGCAGCTGCACCCATATAACGATTGAGGGGGCCGGATTATCACACGTCCCCGGAAAATTTTGCGAAAAAGCGGCCGACCGGAAACCCCGGCCAGCCGCCTTTTCCTGGCTGAAATATCCACTTTTATAGATGTTCCATTGTGATGCCGGACAGGAAAGCCCGCATATCTTCGAGGGAGACATAGCCCGGGTCGCCCTCCTGGAGCGATTCCAACGGCTCCTCAAAGTCTGTTTCCATATAGTTGTTCCAGTACAGGCAAAACACATGCTTATCCTCAGGCCGTCCGATCATCGCGCTGTAAATCGTTCCTCTCCCGCCCGGGTCAAACTCTCCTGTGGCGTGATCCATCTCTCCCCTGTACATATAGCAGATCCATCCGTCATTCAGGCTGATTTCCCAGCTCTCCAGCATGACATTATGGATCCCCGCCCACATGAGCAGGGACGCGTCAGGATGCTCCAGCAGGTGATCGGAAAATGGCACAAGGGATTCTTCATAGCTGACCCACCCATTTTCCACCTGATTTTTACTAAGACGGATCGGGGCCTCCGCCGAGGAATAGCTCGCCTCACAGGTGAACACGCTCTCCGCGGGAAAAACCAGCTGCCAGGCCGCCGCAGGGACGGGCTGCCCGGTCAGCGCCAGCTCCCGGTTGGCAAAGTACCGATCTCGGTCGATGGTATGAGTGCGCAGATAGTCCGCCCAGAGGGTGTAGGCGCTGTAGGCGAAGTGGCACCCGTCGTTGGCCAGTTCCGCGGGAAGCTGGCCGTCCGCGCCGGTGTACGCCTCGGCGGTATTCAGCAGCACAATCTTTTTCGCCCCCGCCAAGCGGATGATGGCTTCGTTGAACTTGCCGAGGTTTTCGTTGTTGATGTATGCCGCCAGATTGTTCCGCCGGCACATGGCGTCGTTCAGCGGGGGCATGATCTGCAAATACACCACCGCGTCCGGCTGGAGCGCGATGATTTTGTCCAGCAGCTCGCTCAAACCGCTCTCATATGTCTCGGCGGAATAGCCCAGCTCGTTGACTCCCAGCATGATGTACACGTTGTCGTACTGCTTCAGGGCCAGTGCCTCCAGGAGGTTGTACGTTTGTCCGTCTTTCTCAATAAAACGGAACTCCTCGTCGTCCGCGCGGAACACCGTCATGCCCCGGGCCCAGTAGAAGTCCCCGTGCTTCAGGCCGCTGAACAGCTGGAAGCCCTCGGTGCGGGAGTCGCCCAGAAATACGGAGTTGTCGAAAAAGCTGTCGTCCTCCACCGCTTCGCTCTCTTCCAGCGGCGTGCCGAACTCATAGGGCTCTACCGGCTCCGGCGTGGGGGTGGGCTCCGGCATGGGTTCGGGCGTCGGTGTGGGTGTGGGCTCCGGCACGGCGGTGAGCTCCGGAGAGGGAGTGTCCGGGGGCGGCGTGGGCTGATAATGGCCCGAGGAACTGCCGCAGCCTGCCAGCAGGGCCAGCGCCAGGGCGCAGAGGATCAACGGTTTCTTGTGGTGCATTTCGACAGGAACTCCTTCTTTTCGACTTCCCGGTTATGATAGCACCACATATCGGGAGCGTCAAGGGGAAAAGGGTTACGAAGTGGAACCAAATTGTAACAGGGAAGAGGGCTCACCGCTTCGCCCGCCGCATCAGCCCCAGCGCCGACGACACCAGCAGCAGACCCAGCGCCAGACAGCCCGCGATGCCCACGGTGCGGAAGAAGGTCGCCAGAAACAGATCCGTGTCCCCCCGCAGGCCGTAGTCCATGGCCTGGTAGATGGTCAGCCCGGGCACCAGCGGGAACATGGCGATGACCAGGTAGGACGTGGCCGGACACCGCCGCCGCCGGGCCATCCATTCCGACCAGGCGGATACTGCCATGGCGGCGATGAGGCTGGCGGCGAAAATATTGGCCCCCAGGCCCACCGCCAGCAGATAGACCGCCCAGCCCAGCATACCCCCCAGGCAGCACAGCAGCGCGCCCACGCCCTGGGCGTTGAACGCGGGGCAGAAGCCCAGGCAGGCCACGAACGCGAACACGCAGTACAGCACCGGGCCGTACTCTACGGCCGCTCCGGCGGGGGTGGACGCGGCCTCCCGGAACAGCGCCATGGCGATGCCGGCTCCCAGGGCGATAGCTCCCGCCGACAGCACCGCACGGGCAAAGGTGGCCAGACCCGCCACCATGTCTCCGGTGAGCAGATCGCTCATGAAGTTGGTGAACACCAGCCCCGGCACCAGCACCATGATGGCTCCGGCAATGGTGATCTCCAGGCTGATGGAAGCGCCCAGAGCCCCTATGCCGTAGGCCGTCCCGCCCAGCACGAAGGCCGAGGCCAGCGTGGTGAGGAAGCCGTTGGCCCCGACTCGGCCCAGGATCGTCAGGCACACGCCGCAGGCCAGCCCCGCCAGCCCCGCCGCCACGGCCTCCGCCACTCCGCCGGAGAAAAACAGCGCGAAAAAAAACGCCCCCACAAAATATCCCGCCACACACAGCCAGGCCGGATACCGCCGCAGCTCCGCCTCTGTCTCCCGGCACAGAGCCAGAATCTCGCCCGGATCCTCCGGCCGGTTTGCGCACAGGCGGCGGGACAGGTCGTTGAAGCGCTCAATGCCCTCAATGTCCACCGAGGAGGGGGGGACACGGCGCATCACCGTCCGGATCCGGCCGTCAGGACAGGGAGTGCTCACCCAGACACAGTTGGGAATGGCGAATACGTCGCCCTCCAGACCGTAGGCCGCCAGAATGCGGCGGGCGGTGTCCTCCACGCGCTGGATTTCCGCGCCGTGGCGCAGGAGCTGACGGGCTACCTCACAGCAGCCGGACAAGAGCAGATCGTAGTCCATATCGTGCCTCCAAACATGAAATTCCCTTGACAAGCTGGGGAGATGGGTGTATCATGAACATATAAGGGTGCTGCCGATAAGCGGTTCAGCCCCAGTTTAGTGGGTTGGTTTCATTACAAGAGAAACCGTCACCGTGCCGGGTGGCGGTTTCTGCGTTTTACCATGATCGTTACCGTATAGGCCCCGATATGTAATGTAATCCGCATTGCCTCACCTCCTTTCGGAGGATGGGGCTGAACCCGCCTTACCGTTATGGCAGCACCTGTGCATATCATACCACATTATAATAAGAAAAGCAAGCGCTGGGAGGGGCTGGGAGCCCTTCCATTTTATTTTGTAAAAAATTTGGGTTAACCCTTGCAAAATTTTGCCGATAGAGTATAATAGTAGCTGTATAACTGTGGCGTCGGAGGCGACAGCCAATCATTCCGATGGAAGGAGGGCCGTATGCCCGGCCACGCCCCGTGTCGGGGAACTGAAATCAAGCCGGCCAGACCGGCACAGCTCGCGCAAACTCCCAACGTACTTAAAACCAGAACAGGAGGAAGAGAAAACATGAAGAAACGACTTTTGTCAGCCGCTTTGGCCCTCGCCATGGTGCTGACATTGATTCCGGCGACCATCGTTCCCGCTTTCGCGGCGACTGATGTCAGAACCGGCAACCCTGACGATGTGTCCTACACAGACGCGCAGGGCAACCCGCACAAGTTCTTCGAAGAGAATACGGCTGGTACTGCGTATACCACCGTCTCCGTCACCTACCAGGCCGTCAACGACCCCGCCACCGGCAAGGAGGCCGGCAAGTGGTATTGGACGGACACCAGGAACACCCCTGGTACGACCATCTACTACGCCGTGACCGATGGCGTTGTGGCCAGCGTCGGCACCAGCGGCAACTGGTACCCAGATCTTGACAGCCTGATCCCCCCCGCCGCGGCCAACAACAAGAGGCTCGTGAGCACCAGCTTCACGCTGCTGTCCGCTGATTCGCTGCCCACGATTTCGGACGTGAAGGATCAGCCCACCAGCCTGAACGTGGACGTGAACGGGTTTGCGCTGTCTGGCACCCTGTATCCTGCCGTCAGCAACCTGACCGTGACCGATAAGCTGCACCCCCTGACGACCACGGGCAGCATCCCCGCCCTCACGCGGGACACCAAGGGCCGAGACAATCCTGTCCCCGCCAACACGGTCTACGCCAACCTGACCGCGACCCTCAGCAACGTTACCGTGCCCAGCATCAGCCTGGAGGGCGGCGCCAACAGCGTGACGCTGAACAACGTCGCGGTGGGCGGCACCATCCTGATGGACGGCACGACCGCGACCACCTCTAACGGCAACACGACCACCGTTTACAGCGCGCAGCGGCTGACCGTCAATAACAACGGCACCAACAACCTCAGCACCAGCACCTCCCTCGGCGGCGCGGTCACCGTCAAGGGCGATGGCAGCACCCTGATCCTGAACAACGCCACCGGTAATGTTACTGTCGGTGTTACCAGCAACGGCGGCTCCATCACCGTGAACGGCGCGTCTGTCCTGAGTAATATCACCGTGGCCAGCCGCGAGGGCGCTTCCGCCACGCCCCCCTCCGTCACCATCACCGGCGGCAAAGTGGGCGACATCACCCGCACCGCCAATGACAGCACCCAGGCCAACGTGGTCTCCGTCGCCAGCGCGGGCGAGACGGGCAACATCAGCACCGACAACGGCAGAGTCACCGTGACCCAGGGCAAGACCGGGAATATCACCGTGGGTTCCGGCTCCCTGTCCCTGGCCGGCCCCCTGACCGCCGGCAACCTCACCCTGGCCGCCGCCGGTAAGACCACCCTGTCCATCACCGGCAACGGCAGCAATATCGGCACCGTCACCACGGCTACCGCGGCTGCGGGCGGCAACCTGACCATCAGCGCGTGGCCCACCGGCCGGCTGAACAACTTCGCCGGCCTGACCCTGACCGGCTACCGCGGCCGGGGCGTGAAGGGCGGCACCTTCGCCAATGATTTCAATACCGCTGCCGGTGGTGAGAATCTGTGGTTCGACACCGATCTGCAGTATGTGCTGACGAATAACAGCAAGTACGCCCTCTATGGCAAGAAAGAGCTGGCCACCGCCATCAGCGACGTCGGCAGCACCACCGCCGGCGGGGCTACGGCTGTGCTGCACATCCTGTGCCAGGGCAGCACCAACACCCTGCATCTGATCAACAGCGGCCTGACCTGGGCCAAGATCGGCTACGTACAGCCCACCGGCATGATCCTGCCCGAGATGGTCAACAGCTACAGCATCGCCACCTGGACCTCCGGCGACAATACCGCCAGCGTGGTGGCCGGCAAGGAGGATGTGATTCCCCTGCCCACCGGTGGTACTGATTTTAAACTGTACGCCAACGGCGTGGCCACCACCGTGGTGAACTCTATCACCAAGGCAGCGGTCTCCCCCAATACGCCGGTGGAGAACCAGAACGTGCGCGTCACCATGAACGGCACCAACATCCAGATCAGCGGCGCGGTCACTCCCCCTGCCGGCAGCAACATCGCCACCATCCTGCTGAACCTGCAGACCGATGCCCTGCTGACCACCGGCAACAGCGGCACGACCTCGGGCGGCAGCGCTGAGACCGGGTACATCACGCTGGAAGACGTGCAGGTGTTCTACAACGTAGACACCAAGGCCGTCCAGTTCTCCACCCTGCAGAAGCTGAACGGTGGTGCGATCGTCAATAACCTGGGCGAACTGGTGCTGAACAACGGCACTGGCACCCACTACACCGTCAGCGCCAGCCTGGCCCAGTCCGCCTCCTCCCTTGATCTCTATATTCCCGCCAATGGCGAGATCCAGGCTACTGTGAGCGGCAGCCGCCTCCAGACCGCCAAGGATGAAATTATCACGCAGATCACCGGCACCGGCGCCAAGTTCGAGATCAACGGCAACCGGGCCATCCTGGAGGCCATTAACGCCGTCCAGGCCACCATCACCAGCGACAGCACCGTGTCCAGCTGGGTCACCAACGCCCAGAACTACGTCTGGCGCAACGGCAACGGCTATAAGAACGCCAGCGGCCAGCCCAACGGCCTGGGCAAGGGCGCCGACGACATCGGGCCCCACAGCGGCAATCTGTCCACCACGGGCAACTTCGGTACTGATGGAACTGCGATCACAACCAAGTACTGCCAGGCTTATGTGGTGCCCTACCTGATGGTCAATGTCACCGACTGGAGCTTGACCGGCACCATGACCGCTACCATGACCGTCTACTACCGCGTGGACGTCAGCGGCGCGACCTATAATCCCAACGAGTACTACACTGTCCAGACTGGCCGTCCTCTGGGCGCCCTCACCGGCGACATGGCGACCCAGCCCGTCAAGGTGACGTTCGCCACCGCGTTCCCCTACGCCACCGCCACCCAGATGCATCAGGACGGCAAGTACGTATACGTGCAGGACACCACCACTAAGGCGTGGTCCATCACTCACGCCGGCTCCGGCAACGGCAGCCTGGGTAACATCGTGCTCAACGCTACCCCTGCCACCATTGAGCTGACCAGCGATATCAGCGGCCGAAGCCCTGCTCTGCCTGGTGCTACAGGTACTCCTCCTACTGGTGGGAAGGCCTATTATGACGACCTCCAGGCCGCCATCGACGACACCGTTCCCGGGATCGTGAGCAGCACCGGCAGCACCAGCACCGAGACCATGGATACGGTCACCATCCTCGGCACCTATGCCCCGACCGAGTGCACGATCAGCATGACCGGCATCGCCCGTAAGGTCAAAGTGATTTCCAACGGCAACCGCAAGATCAACAAGGGCAACAACAACACCGATGTGCAGACCCTGAACGGCTACGAATTCACCATCCAGCTGACGCGGGACACCGTGGTTGCCGGTACTGTGGCTCTGGCCGGCCAGGGCACTACCCAGGGCACCGTCAGCCTGCCCAGCAGCGCCAAGGTGGGCGAGACCGTTACCGTGACTGTCGTCCCCAACGCGGGCCAGACCGCCAACGGCGTCACTGTCAAGACCAATACCGGCGCCACTGTCAACGCGACCTCCACCGGCAAGGTCAATGAGTACAGCTTCACCGTGCCCACCGGTGCCACCAGCATTACCGTGACCCCGAACTTCGCGGCTTCGACTACGGCCACCTTCGCGGTGAACACCAACAGCTCCCAGGGCACCGCCGTGGTGACCACCGGCACCACTGACGGCAAGGCGCAGCAGGGAAGCACCGTGACCGTTACCACCGTGCCCGCCAACAGCGGCTACCGCACCATCGGCCTCACCGCCCGGGGCAACAACGGCTCCACTGCTGCGGTTACCCGCACCGGCACGAACACCTTCAACGTCACTGTTCCCGCCGGCGCCACCACCGTGACCGTGACGCCCAGCTTCGACATCAACACCGGCACGCTCTTTACCGATGTGCTGTCCAACCACTGGGCTGTCAGCTATGTCACCTGGGCCTACCAGAACAAGTACATTGAGGGCACCAGCACCTACACCTACAGCCCCAGCAGCTACATGACCCGCGGCGAGATGGTGGCCATGCTGTATAAGGCCGCCGGCTCCCCCTCTGTGGCTGGCTTGAGCAATCCGTTTACCGATGTGACTCCCACTAGCCACTGGGCCTATAACGCCTTTATCTGGGCCTATCACCAGGGTCTGATCAGCGGCGGCACCATCAACCCCTTTGGCTACGCCACCCGCGCGGAGATCGTGCAGATCCTCTATAAGCGCGCTGGCTCTCCCACCGTGTACGGTACCAGCGGCTTCGCGGATGTGGCCAGCAATGCCGCCTATGCCAAGGCCGTGACCTGGGCCCGCCAGAAGGGCCTGACCAACGGCTATAACGGCAACACCTATTTCCGCCCCGGCTATGCCGTCAGCCGTGCCGAGATGGCGGCGTTCCTGCAGCGCGCGTTCGGCTAAACCAACCGCATAACGAAAACGGCACAAAAGGGGCCCGGCCAGTTGGCCGGGCCCCTTTTCAACAAGGAGGATGAAGGATGAATAAGGAATCGCTGAAGAAGATCTTCCTGGGGTCGCTGACGGGTTTTCTCTCACTGGCGCTGGCCATCGTGCTGTATTTTTGCATCCAGCGGGCGGACGGACTGCGCCAGAGCCTCCAGTGGCTGAAGGGAGTGCTGACGCCGTTTGTNTACGGCGGCACCATGGCCTANCTGCTGAAAACGCCATGCGGATTNCTGGAGGANAAGATCGAGGCGGCNCTGCCGGAGAAATNCAGGAAGTACACAACCGCNTTGAGNGTGGTGNCGGTGCTGGTAATCAGTGNGCTGATGATCTATCTGCTGCTGAACATGGTGATNCCGGAGATGGTCAGCAGCATCGTCACTCTGGCGGTGGCGGTGCCGCCGAAAGCGCAGGAGTTTGCCGAGTGGGTGGTANGCCACCTGGAGGGCAATGAACTGCTGCAAAATTACGTGGANAANGTCTTTTCCAATTTGGAGAGTTGGCTGANAGGCTGGGCCACNACCGATCTGCTNCCCACCATGCAGGGGATGATGGGCGGGGTGGTGACNACGGTAAGCTCNGTGTTCACTGTGCTGAAGAACATTGTGCTGGGGATCATCATCTGCNTNTATCTGCTGNTGGGNCGCAAAAAATTGGCCCGCCACGGCAAGGCGGTGGTNTACGCCCTGCTGAAGCCGGCCANNGGNGACAAGGTGCTGGAGGAGTTCCGCTTNATCGACAANACCTTTGTNGGGTTTTTCGGCGGGAAGATTTTGGACAGCGCCATTGTGGGGCTGATCTGCTACGTATTCTGCATGGTNATGNCNNTCGTNGCGGGGTTCCAGAACGCGGTGCTCATCAGNGTNATCATCGGGGTGACCAANGTGATCCCNTATTTNGGGCCGTTNATNGGGGCGGTGCCCTCNGCGCTGCTGATCTTCATCAACAGCCCCCGGAACTGCCTGATTTTCCTGATTTTCATCGTGATCCTNCAGCAGTTNGACGGAAACGTGCTGGGGCCNANGCTGCTGGCCGGCAGNGTNGGGCTCACCGGNTTCTGGGTGCTGTTNGCCATCACNCTGTTCCAGGGGCTGTTTGGCTTTNTNGGCATCCTGGTNGGTGTGCCNATATTTGCCGTGATTTATGACCTCATCCGCCGGGGNGTGGTGGCCGGNNTGGCCCGCNACNACAAGTCGGACGTGCTCCGGGAATAGCGCNNCCGCGCGNTTCCCGGAGCGGGGCGGGGGTCAGGAACGANCCCTGGNCCCCCGCTCACAGCGATTGCCCCAGGAGTCGATGAGCTCGTCCCCCCGNTAGACGCAGATGATCTCGCAGTGGTTGGAGCACCCGCCGCAGCTGGCCTCCCGGGTGCGGAATTCCATGTTTTCGATGGCGAAATCGAATTCCTTCCGCCNGCTGCCCCGGCGGGCCAGAATGGCNACGCCNAGCGCCCCCATCAGGTGGCCGTTGGGATCCACAATGACCGGGCAGCCCAGCGTCCGCTCGAAGGCGGCGACCACGCCCTTGTTTTTNCTNACGCCTCCCTGGAACACCACCGGGGAGACGATTTTTTTGCCCTTGCCCACGTTATTGAGGTAGTTGGCNGCCACCGCNTTGCANACGCCGGCNATGATGTCCTCCCGGGGGTGGCCCATCTGGATNTTGTGNACGAGATCNGACTCGGCGAANACNGTACACCGGGCGGCGATCTGGGTGGGNTGGGTNGAACGCAGGGCGTAGTCNCCGATCTCCTCCACCTCAATGCCNAGNCGCTTGGCCTGGCTGGACAGGAANGCNCCNGTGCCCGCGGCGCANAGGGTGTTCATGGCNTANTCNACNGCCACGCCGTTNTCCACCAGGATGATCTTGGAGTCCTGGCCGCCNATCTCCAGAATGGTGCGCACGTCGGGGTAAAAGGTGGTGGTNCCCACNGCGTGGGCGGTGATCTCGTTNTTCACCATGGTNGCGCCNANGATGGTGCCNACCAGCTTGCGGGCGGAGCCGGTGGTGCCGGTGGCNACGATNTTGTACTTCGTTTTGTCAAACTGACCCTCCAGNAGCCGCACCAGCTCCTTNACNGCGCCAATGGGGTCGCCCTGGGTCCAGATGTACTGGCTGGACAGNATGTTGTTCTTCTTGTCAATGATGACGCCCTTNGTGGAGATAGAGCCCACGTCAATGCCTAAATACGCGTGTTCCAACTTAGAGTACCTTCTTTCTCATGTCGATCATNTCGTAGAACGCCTCCAGCCGGGTCATCAGGCCCACGTCGCTGGTCTGGGCGTCATAGGTCAGGTAGAGTACGGGNATTTTNTAGTCCGCGCTGATNTTTTGCAGCACNGGCATCACGTCGATCTCCGGGGTNCAGGTGGCGGACTTGATGTGGATCAGCCCGTCAAAACCCCGGTCGGCGCACTCCCGGGCGTACCAGATGTTGGCGGTGGAGGTGGGGCCCATGTCATACTGGCACAGATCCTGGATCTTCACCCGCAGGTTTTTCTGCCCGCTGCCGTAGCGCAAAAATTGGTTGGTCACGTTCATCCAGCGGTGAACCTCCACCCGCATATCCGCCAGCTTCTGCTCCAGTTCCAGGTTGGAGAAGGCGTCCATGGCGGTGTAAAACTCGCCCACAATGCCCACACGGAGGGGGTGTTTGGGCTTGTCCAGCGGGACGGCCCGCAGCGCCCGCTTGGCGGCCCGGTAGCCTGCCTCCACGTCGCTCTTGGTCTGGGCGGTGTACATGGCGGTGAGGAAGTCCTGGTAGGCCCGCTTATAATCCCCGTGGGTGGCGTCAAAGCCGCAGTTCTGGTAGTATTCGGCGGTGATGTCGTCCAGATATTCCACCATCCGCACGCCCTCCATGAACTGGGCTAGGAACCGGGCGGGATTGGCTTTGGGGTTGAACCGCCGGACGATGCGGATGTACTCCTTTTTCTTGCTCATGTCGTAATCGGACAGGTTGATGAAATCGAACTGATAGCCCAGATCCCGCAGGATCTGCTCCAGCAGTTCCCCGTAATAGCCCAGGCGGCACAGGCCGTGGGTCATGAGCAGGGTGTCCGCCCCCGCTTCCAGCGCCTCGATCATATTGCCCAGCATGGTTTTGAAGGGGGTGCACACGAAGTCCGGGCTGTATTTGGTGCCAAGCTCCATGGTGCGCTTGGTGAGGGCGGGGGGCATGACGTATTTGCAGTCAAGCGCCTGCTCCACAATGTATTTGAACGCGCAGTTGTACTCCGCGTACCGGGGGAAGGAGATGTTTCTCTTTTTCGCTTCGGCCATTACAGCTTCCCCTCCTTAAAGCGGATGATGTCGATGAAGCTCTCCAGCCGGGTCTCCACCCCGGCGGTGCCGGTTTGGCTGTCCAGCACCAGGTTCAAAATAGGCACGCTCTTCACCCGGCGGGTGATGAGCTCGTTGACCATGGCGTCCGGCCCGCAGGGAAAGGCGCTGAGCAGGATAATGCCGTCCACCTCGTCCTGGTGCATGGCGATGCCGCCCAAAATCTCCCGGTTGATCTCCCACTTGCAGGTGGGGGACAGCCCCCGGCTGTGCTTCAGCGCTGCCTCCCGATCCACGAGATCGGCCCGGATGGGGATCACCCCCACCCGCTTGAGGTAGTCGCTGACCGTTTTGCCCATATACGGATCCTCGGCCACATAGCTGTGGGCGGCGATGAGCACTTTCATGCCCTCCCGCTTGTACAGCTGCTCATACTTCTGTGCCCGTTCCTTGTGCTGGGTCAGCTCCAGCTTTTTCGCCTGCTTATAGGCCTTTTTCACCGCCTTAGCGGAACAGCCCAGGGTGCGGCCCATCTCCAGGAAAGCATCCTCCTCATTCTGCTTTTTCATTTCCTCGTCCACCTCATAGGACAGGAATTTCTGGCGGTCATTGCGGAACACGTTGCGCACCAGATCGGGGGTGGACTCGAACCGGGTACACATACTCCGATGGCGGCCGAAATTACTCACCCGAGGCACCAGGATGTAGTCGCATTTGCCCACCAGCGCCGCCACGTGGCCCAGGTAGATTTTCAGGGACAGGCAGGCCTCGTCGATGGCCAGGGCCGTGCCCCGCTCCAGAATATCCCGGTCTGTGGGGTCGCTGACCACCGTCTCCATCCCAAGCCCCTGAAAAAAGGCGCGCCAGAGGGTGCGGTAGCGATAGTACAGCAAGGCCCTGGGCAGGCCGATCGTTATCGTCTGTTTTTCCATGCGTCATAGCTCCCATACGGTCTTAGATAAGCGGCTCAGTGCCTGCTAGGGCACTAACCGCCTAGGCATTATAGCATAACGGAACAGGAAAAGCCAGCCTTTTTGTGAAGCGTTCCAACAGAGGAGCCGCCAGTGAAGACATTAACACGAAAGGGAAGCGGGAAATAAAAACTGCGCTCTTGACAAATGGGATTTTGCGCACTATAATATGCTATGCTGACTTCAGAACGCAGAAGTTTTCATGGAGGCGGCGCCACTATTTGCGGATGTGCTGGAACTGGTAGACTGGCTAGCTTGAGGTGCTAGTGGCCCACGGCCGTACGGGTTCGAGTCCCGTCATCCGCACCAACGGAGTCGACAAATTCCGACAGGAATTTGTCGACTCCCCCTTTTACCGAGATGTTTTTCAGTGGCATCCAAAGTGTTTGCCCTTTCCAAAAAGAAAGACACCCGTTGGGTGTCTTTCTTTTTGGGTTCCGGCAGCCCATGGCCGCCTCCACCCTTCGGTATTTTCATGCTTGGCTTGGCAAAGCCAAGCCTGCGTAATTCTCCGCCGCTGTGCGGCTTTTGATCACAACACATAAGCAGAAGGAACGTCCCACCGGAAGGAGGGACGTTCCTTTTGCCTGCTGAGCGCGCCAATTTCACTAGATCTCAAAAATATTGAGTGACGCCTGTTCTACAAACAGACTGCCCCCGTAATCCAGGAGCAGGGAGAGGCCGGCGCAAGGAGATGGGCACACCTGGGGAAAGAGCACAGTGGAGTAATGCAGCGTCAAGGGTTCGCATCTCAGACCTCTTACAGAAAAATAGAGGGGCAGAACATCCGAAAAGGCGTCACCGGGCGTGAGCTTGACGCAGACGGCTCCCGCGCTTTCCCCGCGATAAGGGCCTCGGACGTTTATAGTGTAATTCAGTCCATAGGTTTTGCCGGGATCTAACTCCACCAGCGCGGGGTTTTCCTCGTTCTGCCGAATACCGCAGCCCTGCTGGCCCTGACATTTCCAGGACAAAAGGTAACCGTCATCCCAGGCGAACCCGTCACATCGGCTGACCAGATGGATGACGCTCTTCCGGCGGCACGATGGGCCATCGCAGGGCGGCTCACACGGATGACCAGGAGGGCAGGGGCAGGGCGGCTCCGGCACAGGTTTGCAGCCGCTGGCCTCCAACGCTTTTTCCAGTTTCCCTTTCAGCAGCATCTGGCTCTGCATCACGGTGTCCAGCAGCGCTGCCGCGCTCTTGTTGACCGCCAGGATTTCCTGCGTGCTGGCACAGGGCCCGTGACTTCCCGGAAGAGTGCCCAGAACGTATTGCAGCTTTTCACCCTCGGCGTTGACGATGTGGCTGAGGGCCAGTTCCTCCATGGCGATGGAGGCAATAATCATGGTGAGCGCCTCATCTTTTGTCATATCCGCCCCGCAGGGGGGGAATGAAGGCATAGACATAGTTCTTGACTCCTAGCACCGCTCCGTTTCGGGAACTCTGTGCCTGGGACGGAGAGCGGTGGATGTGCGGCACGGCTGTTCGCGCCGCCGATTCATTTTATGCGCCCATCCCCCTCTTGGGGAATGTCGAAATAAGGAACCCGCCGAACCGTGGGCGCATACCATATATCAGGCGCCTGCCGGGGCCGGAACGTCCGGCCAAGCAGCGCGGCAGACCGGTTTGGCGCCGTTTGGAAAGGAGTTTTGCCATGTCTATGCCCAGCTTTCCCGTTGTCGATCCTCCCATCGACCGGGAAGACGCAGTGAATCAGATCCTGTCCTCCATCGCCATGGAAGAACTGGGTCTCAGCCATATTTTAAACGCCGAGGGCGAGAAGCTTCAGTATATCCTGGGCACTCTGCCCGGGCTCAGCGGCCCCCCGGCCACGGTCAGCGACGTGCTGGCGGCCAATGAGAGCGTGCGCAGCCTGCTGGAGACCACCGTCCAGAATCAGCTCTTTCTGAGGGCGAAGATGCAGGGCGCTTTGGAGGCGTCCCAGATGCAGGGCGCCACCGGCCCCACCGGCCCGACCGGCCCCACCGGCCCTGCGGGCGGCCCCACCGGCCCCACCGGCGCGACGGGCGCCACCGGCCCCACCGGTGCCACTGGCGCCACCGGCGCGACGGGCGCTACTGGTGTGACCGGCCCCACCGGCGCTGACGGCGCTACCGGCGCTACCGGCGTGACCGGAGCCACTGGGCCCACCGGCGCGAACGGCGCTACCGGCCCGACCGGCGCCACCGGCGCCACGGGTGCCACTGGAGCTACCGGCGCTGTTGGAGCCACGGGCGCCATCGGTGCCGCCGGCATCACTGGCCCCACCGGTGCCACGGGTCCGACCGGCGCCACCGGTGCCACCGGCGCTACCGGTGCTATGGGTGCCACCGGCGCCACCGGGCCCACCGGCGTCAACGTGACAGCGACCTCCAGCTTTGCGGCCAATACCAGCGGTACGGTGCTGTCCGTGGTGCTGGGCGGGGTGCTGGTTCCCCTGCCCGACGCCCAGGTGCTCCCCGCCGACATCACGGTCAACGCCGCCAACACCGTGTTCACGGTGAACACCGCTGGCCGCTACCGCCTGTCCTATGAGGTGAACACCACCGCCGCCCTGGCCGCCGGCACCGCCCTGGTCATCAACGGCACCGCGAATACGGCGTCCACCATCGCGCCGGTGGTATCCCTCAGCCACTTCTCCAATGAGATCATGCTGGATCTGGCCGCCGGCACCACCGTATCCCTGCGTATGTTCGGGATCGTGTCCGCCGCGACGCTGCTTCCCGGCTCCGCGGGCGCTTCCCTGATGATCACCCGCCTGAGCTGAGGAGGTGTACTGGTATGTCGCAGCCCAATTTCCCCATCATCGACCCTCCTCTGACCCGGGACGGGAGCATCAATGAGATCATTGCCTCCATCGCCGCCGAGGAGCTGAGTCTGAGCCACATCCTGAACGCCGAGGGCGAAAAGCTGCAGTATGTCCTGGGCACCCTGCCCGGGCTCAGCGGCGGCGCGGATATCGAGGACGTTCTGGACGTCAACAGAAGTGTCCAGCGGACGCTGGACGAGATCACCCAGCAGCAGCTTCTGCTGGGTGCGAAGCTGAATGCGGCGCTGGACGCGCCGGTATTCACCGGCCCCACCGGTGCGACTGGCCCCACCGGCCCCACCGGCTCGGCCACCGGCGTGACCGGCCCCACAGGCGCAGACGGCCCTGTAGGGCCCACCGGCGCGGACGGCGCGACTGGCCTTGACGGCGCTGCCGGCCCCATCGGGCCTACCGGCGCGGATGGCCTGCCCGGCGCTGCCGGAGCCACAGGCGCCACCGGCGCGGACGGCGTGACCGGCCCCACCGGGCCCACCGGTTCCACCGGTCCCATCGGCGCGACCGGCCCCACCGGCGCAACCGGCCCCACCGGTGCCACTGGCACCACCGGCGTCACCGGCGCGATCGGCCCCACCGGCGCGATTGGTGCTGTAGGCGCCACGGGTGCCGTCGGCCCCACCGGGGCTACCGGGGCCACCGGCCCCAACGGCCCCAATCCCACGGCGACGGCGGGCTTTGCCGCCAACACGGCGGGCACCAGCCTGACGGTGGCGCTGGGCGGCACGCCCATCCCGCTGCCCAGCGCCCAGGTGCTCTCGGCGGACATCACCCCCAACGCGGGGAACACCGTGTTCACTGTGGCCACCGCGGGGCGCTACCGCATCTCTTACCACGTGAACACCACGGCGGCCCTGCTGATGGGCAGCCGCCTGGTCATCAACGGAGTGAACAACACGGCGTCCACCGTCGCGCCGGTGCTGTCCGTCTCCAACTATGAGAACGAGATCGAAATCGACCTGGCCGCGGGCTCCACCGTCTCCCTCCAGCTCTATCCCCTTGTGCTGGCCGGGGTGGCGGTGCTGATCAGCGGCGGCGCGGGCGCGTCCCTGATGATCGTCCGGCTGAGCTGACGGTCACGCTTTCAGCTCCATCTGGGGGCGGCGTCTGTCTACGGACGCCGCCCCCCGTATAGTCTTGTCAAGGAGGATATTGCATGGTCACAGTCAGCTTGTGCATGATCGTAAAAAATGAGGAGGACGTGCTGAGCCGCTGCCTGGAGAGTGTGGAGGATCTGGTGGATGAAATTATCATCGTAGACACCGGCTCCACCGACCACACCCGGGAGATCGCGAGGCGGTTCACCGACCGGGTATACGATTTCGCCTGGGTAAACGACTTCGCGGCGGCCCGGAATTATGCCTTTTCCCTGGCGGAGAAGGACTACTGTATGTGGCTGGACGCGGACGACGTGATCCTGGAGGCGGATCGGGCCGCGTTTCAAGAGCTAAAGGAAACGCTGGAGCCCGACGTCTGCGTGGTCATGGCCAAATACAACACGGGGTTTGATGAAAACGGGAACGTGACATTTTCTTATTTCCGGGAGCGGCTCATCAAAAATCACGCCGGTATGCGGTGGGAAGGGGCGGTTCACGAGGCCATTGCCCCGGTGGGCCGGGTGGTTTACAGCGAGTTCGCCATCACCCACCGCAAGCTGCGCCCCTCTGACCCGGACAGAAACCTGCGGATCTACCAGGCCCAACTGGCGCGAGGCGTGGAATTGGAACCCCGGCAGCAGTTTTATTACGGACGGGAGCTGTACTACCACCGGCGCTATGAGGAGGCCGTCCAGGTTTTTGAGAATTTTCTGGACGAGGGCCGGGGCTGGGTGGAGAACAGCATCGACGCCTGCTGCCACTGTGCCTACTGCTATGAGCGCATGGAGCAGCCGGAGCGGGCGCTGCGCGCGCTTCTGCGCAGCTTTGCCTATGACCGGCCCCGGGCCGAGGTGTGCTGCGAGCTGGGGCGCTGGTTCTTCCAGCGGGAGCAGATATCCCTGGCCGCCTATTGGTACTCGCTGGCCCTGACCTGCCCCCGGGACGACAGCCGGGGCGGGTTTATCTCCCCCGACTGCTACGGCTATCTGCCCTGCATCCAGCTGTGCGTCTGCTACAGCCGCCTGGGCGATCTGGAGCGGGCGGAGCAGATGAACGAGCTGGCCGCTTCCTTTAAGCCGGACGCGGCCCCGGTTCTGCACAACCGGGCCTATTTCCAAAGCCTTGCGGCGGGGCAGTAACGGCCCAGTCTATGATGTTGGGCCGCGTGCCAAACAGCCGCCGGATCGTGAAAGCGTCATGATCCGGCGGCGTTTTTGTCGCCTTTTTTGGAGAAAATGAAATTGACAAACGGGTGCTGTCCGTGTATGATACTTTGAAAGTCAAATCATTTGAATATCAAAATATTTGTTCATCAAAACATCTGCGAGGAGTTGTTTGATATGGTACGCATCATCACCGACGGCACCAGCGATATGTCCGCCCAGAGGGCGGCGGAGCTGAACATCGACATCATTCCCCTGAGGGTTCTGTTTGGAGAGGAGAGCTTCCTGGACGGCGTGGACATCACCCGGGAGGAGTTCTTTGCCCGCCTGGCCTCCACTCAGGAGCTGCCCACCACCTCCCAGCTCATCCCGGACGATTTCCTGGGGCTGTTCCAGAAGTACGCCGCCCAGGGGGATGAGATCGTGGGAATTTTTGTGTCCACGGAGCTCAGCGGCACCTGTCAGTCCGCCTGTATCGCCCGGGAGATGGTGGAGGGCGGGGAGATCCATATTGTGGATTCCCGTACCGTCACCTTTGCCCTGGCCCTGTTGGTGGAGGAGGCGGCCCGTATGCGGGATCAGGGCCTGTCCGCCGCTCAAATCGCCGCCGGGGTGGAGAAGCTGGCCCAGCGAACCCACCTGTTGGCGGTGGTGGACACCCTGACCTACCTGAAGAAGGGCGGGCGCATCTCCGCCGCCACCGCCGCCGTGGGCGGGCTGCTGGGCATCAAGCCCATTGTGGGGGTGGACAGCCGGGGCACGGTGGAGGCCCTGGGCAAGGCCCGCTCCATTGCCTCCGGTCTGGACTGGATCGCCCAGCACATCAAAAACGCCCCGGCGGATCCCGATCATCTGGTGGCTTACGGCCATTCCAACTCCCCGGAGCGGGTGCCGGTGTGCATGGAGGCGCTGAAGGATACGCTGCCCCAGAACAAGTCCCCGCTGATGGGCTCCATCGGCGCGGTGGTGGGCGCCCATGTGGGTCCGGGGGCCGTGGGTGTGGCCTACATCGCGGCGGAATAGGGGAAAGCCATGGAACACAATCACTGTGCCAAGAAGCTGAACGATTTCCTGGTGGAGGTGTTCAACGATATTTTGAAAACGGAGGAGCTCTACGTCAGCGAGGGCTACTCCGACCTGTCCGTGCGGGAGATGCACCTGATCGAGGAGGTGTGCCGGGCGGTGGATCAGGGGCGGGACAATCGCTCCTCCGCCATCGCCGCCGCCCAGGGGGTGACGGCGGGAACGCTCACCGCGGCGGTGAACCAGTTGGAGGCCAAGGGCTATCTGGAGCGGGTTCGGGACAGCAGCGACAAGCGCTCTGTCCGCCTGTGTCCCACGCAGAAGGGTAGGGAGGCCGACCGCCGCCATACCGACTTCCACCGGGAGTTGGTGGCGGCCACCGTGGAGACGCTGACGGCGGAGGAGACCGAGGTGCTGGCCCGGGGATTGAGCGGCATTGCCGCCTTCATCCGGGCCAAATANCTGGCCTGANANCNCCGCGCCNGAAAGNTTATNNACTGNTTTGCGTACAAAGCAGGCTCCCNNTTTCGAGCAAAAGCGNTCGAAANNGGGAGCNTGCTTCANATTATTGGCACANNTGGGCGGCGATTTGGGCCAGCAGTCCGGCGGAGCCCACCCGGTAGCCGCTGACGCCGTAGANCGCNGTNCCNGTNCCGTCGCACNCCACCGCCAGGGGCGGNGTGTCCGGGTCNCAGGTGAGCCGNCGGGCGGNGTCNTCCAGNTCGTAGGCCCAGTCGTCCACCANNANCTGNATCTCCGGCCACCGNTCCAGCAGTCCGCNCAGNGTGGGGTGNCNGNNGCNGGCCCCGTCCCGGAGGAGNAACNCCACATTCAGCGGCAGCNCCGCCAGCACNTNGCGCAGNNCGNNCAGCTCGCCCAGCAGNTGCTCGGTGGGCTCGCCCCCNTCCTCCAGCCAGANCAGCAGGGAGGGNNGGCCATNCAGNCGGAACAGGTCGGGGACGGGGGAGCCGTCCAGCCGCAGGGCCGGGGCGGCGGGCATGGCCGTGCGGCCCAGCAGCTCGGCCAGGGGGCAGGAGCGCANCCGCAGNTCCACATTGGCCGTCTCTCCGGCTTTGACCGGCAGTTCCCGACGGNAGGCCAGCTGGTTCCCGTTGGGCAGGCGGGCCGACGTGATCAGCCGGTACTGTCCGGCGGGCAGGGTCAGCGTCCGCCTGCCNNNCTCCCAGCCGCTGTCGGGCAGGGACAGCNCNGNCCAGCCCNNCNNNGTNCGCCGGGACAGCGACCAGTTCTGCCGGTACAGGGGCGGNNCCTCTCCCGCCCAGGTCAGGCGCAGCGTCCCCGTTTCCTNGGGACAGACGGGATGGAACCCGCCGTCCCGCCAGAACTCGGCCGCGCCGTCCAGNGCCCGCAGCCGNGCGGGAACACCCAGCGTCCGCAGGGCGGCGACCAGCAGAAGGTCACGGCTTTTTTCATCGCAGGCCCCAGCCTCCAACACCGCNGCCGGGGGCCAGTATAATTGGCCATAGCGGTTTTCTCCGGCGTNTGGCAGCAGCTCCCGCAGGAAGTGGCGCAGCTGGGCGGGGCCGCCCGTCCAGTCAGACAGCCNGCCTGTCAGCGCCCCCCGCCAGGGGGTGAGCTTTTCCAGCCCGATNCGGGGNCAGGCCNCATAGCNCCANTAGATATCCTCCGGCATCTCTTCGGGCCGGGGCGGAAGNTGGGCCAGATGATCCTCCAGCACCTCCGCCGACACGTCCCGCAGATCCTTGTCCGCCAGCGTCCGAACCAGCCGCTCCCGGACGGGGCGGTTTTNGCCGCTGAGGAAGGTGAAAATCTCTCCAAAATTGCCCCGGGCGGCTCGGAGCAGGTCNTCGCAGCCGGGGAGGGCGGCGGCCCGGGCACCGTCGTAATACTTCGCCATCCGCCGCTCCCGCAGGGCGTTCCCACGGGCCAGAACATCCGCCCGAGCCCTTTTCTGGGCCGGGGTCAGTTCGGTGGAGCGNNNCTCNGNNGGNACNGNNGCNTGGAANTCNAAGTCCNNCCANCCGGAGTCNNNNTCGNTAGNCNCTTGAAGGGCCAGCGTCACCGCCCCGNCCGCGCAGTCCCCTTCGGCCCGCAGGCCGTCCAGAGCGGCCAGCACGTGGAGATCNCCCAGGCCCAGCTCAGCGNGGGCCTCCCCCCGCTCATCGGCGGTGAGGGTGGCGATGGTGTGGTATCCGGCCCCGTTGAGCACCTGGAGTTGGAATTGCGCCCCCGCGGCGGGCAGGCCGTCCGCCAGCGCCCGGAAGCGGTACTCCCGCACCGGGGCGTACCGGGCGGTCTGGTTGTACCANNNCACGNNCCCCTCCCTGCCGATGGGCCGTCCGTGAAGGGGGGAGCTTCCTCCCCCGAACAGGCGGCTGTGAACCAGCATGGCCCGGGAGGCGGGGGTGTTGAACCACCCCCGATCCAGCACCGGCTCCGGCTCGCAGGCTCCCAGGAACCGCCACTGGCCATCGCACAGGGCCTCCACCCAGGCGTGGTTGTCGTCGCAGTGGGACCAGCGGGGGGCGTACACCTGTCTGGCGGCGATGCCCACGCTGCGCAGGGCGGANACCAGAAAGGCGGACTCCTCCCCGCAGCGCCCGCTGCCGCAGCGGAATACCGTCAGCGGGGAGGCGGTGCGCTCGTCCTGGGCCTGGTAGGAGGCGTGCTCGTGGCACCAGCGGTTGACCTCCAGCACCCGCTCCTCCACGGTGGGCAGTGCCCCCACCCGGGGCCACAGCTCCTCGTAAAACAGAACCCGGTGGAAGGAGAGATCCTCGTCGTTCACCCGGGGGAACAGGACATAGTGGGCGAACAGCTCCCAGTCCAGCGCACCGCACAGGGGGTCGGTCTCCCGGAGGAACAGGGCGTGGTCGGCAAATTGCAGGAACAGCGCGAAGGGATAGCAGTCCAGGTCGCTGTCCGGCAGGTGATCCGCCAAAAATTCCATGGCCCGGCGGCGGGGGCCGGACAGGGCAGCCAGCGCCCCGCTCCATCGCTCCGCCATGTCAGTCTGCCTGGGCCAAGCCCCGGCACAGCTCGTAGAGGGTGGTCACCCCCGCGCCGGTGGCTCCGGGAACCTGGTACTCCCACCGGGGACGGTCCACCCAGGCGGTGCCCGCGATGTCCAGGTGAACCCAGGGGTGGCCCTCCGCAAACGCGCCGATGAACAGCCCCGCCGTGATGGCCCCGCAGCCGTCATTGGATTGGTTGCACAGGTCGGCCACCGGGCTTTCGATCATCTTTTTGTATTCCGGGAAGTCGGGGAAGCGCCAATACTGCTCCCCGGCCCGGGCGGCGGCGTTCATCACGTTCAGGAAAAGGCCCTCGTCATTGGTCACCAGCCCCGCCGTGGTGAAGCCCAGCGCGGCCACGCAGGCCCCGGTGAGGGTTGCGATGTCCACCACCCGGTTCGCCCCCTCCTTCTCAATGGCGTAGGTCACCGCGTCGGCCAGAATGAGCCGGCCCTCCGCGTCGGTATTGTTCACCTGGATGGTCTTGCCGGACATGGAGGTCACCACGTCCCCGGGCAGGAAGCTGTCCGGGGAAATCCGGTTTTCCACCGCCGGGATCACCGCCACGGCGTTGACGGGCACCCGGTTCTCCGCCAGGGCCAGCAGTGCGCCGCACACAGCGGCCCCTCCGGCCATGTCGCCCCGCATTCCCTTCAGCCCGCCGGCGGTTTTGAGGCAGTAGCCGCCGGTATCGCAGCACACCCCCTTGCCCACCAGGGCGATGGGGGCGGCGTCGGTTGCTCCGCCCCGGTAACGCAGCACGATGAGCCGGGGCGGGTGGCCCGCGCTGTCACCCACGGCGTGGAAGGCTCCCATATTGAGGGCGCGGGTGTCCTCTTCGTCCAGCACCTGGGTCTCGATCCCCAGCCGCTCCGCCGCCTCAGTCATGCGCTGGGCCATCCGCTCCGGGGTGAGGAGGTTGGCGGGGCAGTTCACCAGATCCCGGGCGAAGCACACCGCCCGGGTCACCGCCCCAGTCTCCGTCAGGATGGCGGCGGCATCCAGCCCGTCCGCGCCGGTGAGGTACGCGTCAAAGGGCTTGTCCGGGGCGTGTTTCCAGCTCTCCTGCTGGTAGCAGGCCAGATCCGCCCCCTGGGCCAGCGCGGACACACCCGCCGCCCCCAGAGCCTCCGCCGCCGGGGCGGCGTTCAGCAGGACGGACTGCCCGCCCAGGCTCTGGACGGTCTTGACCGCTTTGGCGGCGGCACGGCGGACGGTTTCCGGCTTGGGTGTTTCCCCCAGGTTCACGATCAGGACGCGGCCCTGTATCCCCGTGCGCAGGGACAGGGGCTCCCCCTTCTGGGTCTCCAGTTCCACCCGCCATTCGGCGGGTTCGTTGTTCCACAGCTGAATCATGACAAATCCCTCCTAATTTTTATATGTCGGAAGAGGTGCACAGGCGCACCTCCAGCACCGTGTCCACCGGGTCGGGCAGAACCGGGTCGGGCCCTAGGTCGGCAAAGGCCAGCTCCGGGTAGTCGCTGTGGACCCAGCTGGTGGACAGGGGCACCTCGCTGCCGTCCGCCAGGCGGCGGATGGAGGCGATGCGGTCTTTGTCCACCCCGAAGAGGGGCAGCGGCCCCACGGTATTCTCAAAGATGTGATAGTACAGGGTGTCCCCCCGACGGGTGATCCTGCCGTAATCCGGCTTGTCAAGCCCTGAGGGGCCGCAGCCGTAGACGCTGTCCCCGTTGCGCTCCATCCACCGGCCGATCTCTTGGAGGATTTCCAGCGCCCGGTCAGGGAATCGCCCGGTGGCGTCCGGGCCCACGTTGAGCAGCAGGTTGCCCCCCTTGGACACGCACTCCACCAGCTTCTTGATGAGCATGGGGGCGGGCTTATAATAGCGGTCTGTGGCGCAGTAGCCCCAGTGGTTGTTCATGGTGACGCAGCTCTCCCAGACCAGGGGCCGCCCCTGGGCGTCCAGCAGGCCGTGGGGCGGGACGATCTGCTCCGGGCTGACGAAGTCCCCGTGGTAGGGGGTAGGCTTGCACGCCGCCAGGGAGCCGAAGCCCTCCCCGCTGACCTCCAGCCGGTTGTCGATGATGACGTCGGGCTGGAGGGCGCGCACCATCTCCATCAGCTCCGTGGCCCGCCACGCCTCCCCCCGGAGGTTGTCGTAGGAGAAGTCAAACCACAGCAGATCCAGCTTGCCGTAGTTGCTGCACAGCTCCCGCACCTGGGCGTGCATATAGTCTAAGTAGCGGCTAAAATCCCGGCCTTCGTTGCCATAGGCCGGGTCGTCCCGCATGGGGTGGTTGCGGTCTCCGTAATGGGGAAAGTCGGGGTGCCGCCAGTCGATGAGGGAGAAATACAGCCCCGCCCGCAGCCCGGCCTCCCGGGCGGCGTCCAGAAACTCCCGGACGAAGTCCCGCCCCGCGGGGGAGTTGGTGGATTTGAAGTCGGTATAGGCGCTGTCGAACAGGCAGAAGCCGTCGTGATGCTTGGCGGTGAGGACGGCGTACTTCATTCCGGCCTCCTTGGCCGCCGCCATCCAGGCGCGCATATCGCAGTGCCGGGGGTCGAACTGCCGGAGCAGCGGATCATACTCCTCGTTGGGGATGCGTTCCACGCTGCGTACCCACTCCCCTCGGGCGGGGATGGCGTACAGCCCCCAGTGGAGGAACAGCCCGAACCGGGCCTGGGTATACCAGGCCACCCGGCGCTCATATTCCTCCCGGGAAAACACATAGGGCATGGAAAACCCTCCTCTTATGTCCAATCCACCGGCATTCCGTTGACCGTCATGTCTTTGCTGGCCGGAATGAGGAGATACTTTTTGCCGTCGATGATCCGCAGCTCCACCAGGTGGCTGTGCTCCGGGTCGAGGGTAATGGCGGCGTCCTGGGTCTTGACCTCAAAGCGCCTGCTGTCGATGAGGTTGGCGGGGCTGAGCGCCGCCCCCTCGCCGAACCGCTCTGCGCACTTTTCGCAAAAAGCGGTCACTTGAGCCTCCTCCGCCCCACAGTCCTGGAGGATGTCGGCCACGTCGTTTGCGGTGAGGGTCAGCGGCTCTGGGTCCCGGCTCTCCTTATGCTGCTCGATCTGCTGGGACAGCTGCTCGTGGACGGCCTGAACCACCTCCAGGCCGCAATTCCCTGCCAGCGCCTCGGTGAGGGCGGACTGGAACGCCTCCCGCTGCTCACCGGCGGACATGAGCGGCTCGGTGTGAAATACGGCGTCCAGAAACTCCTGATGCAGCTCGTCCGGTTTGCGGGTGTAGGCCAGGGCATTGTAGATATTGGCCGCCCGGTCGTCAAAAGCGGGGAACAGGAAGCCCAGCTCCGGCGGGGCCACGAGCTGGCTGGGGAGGGAGTTATGGAACCCGTTTTCATCGGGGCAGTAACGCAGCTCCAGCTTGCCGTCCTTCACCGGGCACACACAGCAGACGATGTAGGAGAACACCTGGTCGGAGGCGTCCGCCTGAAGCTCGTCGTCCTTGCCCCGGAAGGGGACGTCATAAGTATCGTGGGCCAGCAGGATCAGGTAATTGCTGTCCTCCATGTCCAGGGAGTCGATGACCTTTTGATAGAATTGCTGGCGCACCTCGCTGTCCTTCAGCCCGGAGTTCCGCAGGGCCATGAGCAGCCGGTGTTCCTCGCTGTCCGCCACCTGCTGGGTGGAAAATTCGACATCCAGCAGATTTCTCCCCAGGGCGCCGGAGAGCGCTTTTTTCAGAAAGCCCAGATATTGCTCGGCCTCCTCCTGGGGCATCATCCCCAGGGACTCGTCCAGGGAGGAGATGATCTCTTTCCGGCAGCTGACATAGCAGCCGTAGATGCGGCTGATGGCGTTCTTATTCAGGCGGAAGCGGCGGCGCAGCTCGCTGATCTCTTTTTGGTTCATGGTAACCTCACATTTGCAAATAGATTTCCCGCGGTTTTGAGAGGCGGGATCGCATGATTAAAACAACTGTTCTGATTATACTCGAATGCGGTGAAAAAAGCAATCCCTGTTGCAAATGGATCGTGGGCACCATGTGCCGGACGGCGCGGAGGATGTCTTCCCCCGCGCGGGCAGATATGATATAATTTTATAGAACAGGACAAGTTTTCCTGCTTACAGCGGAAAGGAAGGGATCATGATGTTTTTCAGACGAAAGAGGCCGCCGGTTGCGGCCTATGATAAGACAGGAAAAATCCCCGTCATCCGTTCCAGCATCTGCACCGGGGAGCAGACGGCGGGGTTCAAGGATCTGACCAGCGGGAGGTTTGAGGAGCTGATGCTGATACGGGGAGAGGACGACCTCCGGGAGTTCCTGTATCGGTACCAGGTGGAGGAAAGCGAGATCAAACGGGAGTGGTAGCCGGAGCGTTCCCGCAGTCCCACGCCTGCGAGAGTAAACCTGACTTATACGGCGGCAGACTGTGTCATTGATGGTTCGGCGCAATAAAAACCGCCCCGGGAGGGAATTTCCTCCCGGGGCGGTCAGATTATGTCAAGAAATGGGGTTTGGGATGCCCTGAGCGGCGGAACTAATACGCTCGCTACCCCTTTTGGCTGGCCAGCCCCTCCAGGCTCTGCCCCTTCAGCGTCCGCTCCAACAGCTCGGGCAGGCGCTCCGGGGCGCAGGCAAAGCAGGGGATTCCCATGGCGGCGATCCGCCGGGCGGTCTCGGGGTCATAGAACGGCTTGCCGCCGTCGGCGATGGCCAGCAGCACCACCACCGTCACGCCGGAGGCCTTCAGCTCCTCCACCCGGCGAAGCAGGGCGGCGCGGTTGCCCCCCTCGTACAGGTCGGAGATGAGGAAGAACAGTGTCTTGGCCGGGGACTCCACCAGCTCCTGGCAGTAGGCAATGGATTTGGCGATGTCGGTGCCGCCCCCCATCTGGAAGCCGAACAGCAGATCCACCGGGTCGGCGCACAGGGGGGTCAGATCCATGATCTGAGTGTCAAAGGCCACCACGCTGGTTTTCACCGCCGACATGGAGGCCAGCACGCAGGACAGCACCGAGGAATAGATGATGGACTGCCCCATAGACCCGCTCTGGTCGATGTCCAGGATGATGTGCCAGCGGTTGATCTTGCTGGAGCGGTCAAAGAACCACACCCGCTCAGGGATGACGGCTTTCAGCTCAGGGTTATAATTTTGCAGGTTCCGCCGGATGGTATAGGGGAAGTCGATGGCGGAGGCCGAGGGCAGGGGGGAGTGGGCCCGGCGGTTCAGCGCCGCCGTCACCGCCCGGCGCACGTCGTTCTCCAGCATCTTGTTGATCTCTTCCACAATCTTGCGGATGAACTTCCGGGCGGACTCCTTGGATTTCTTGGGGATCTGATCCTTCAGCATCAGCAGGGTGGAGGCCAGGTTCAGGTCAGGCTCCAGCCCCTCCAGCAGCTCCGGCTCCAGCAGGAGCTGCTTCAGCCCCTTGCGCTCGATGGCGTCATTCTGCACCACCGCCACGATTTCCGGGTCAAACAGGGAGCGCAGGTCGCCCAGCCACTTGGAGATGACAGGGGAGGACGGGCCGCGCCCTCCGGTGGGGCCGCCCCCGCCGCCAAAGCCCTCGCCGGGGCCGCCGTAGATGGCGGACAGGGCCCCGTCCATCAGCAGCTCGTCCTGGGACAGTGTGCCGCCCCCCATGCCGGTGAAGGACTGCTCCGTCTCGGAGCCGAGAATCAGCCGCCAGCGGGATAGTTGTTCACTTTGTGCCACAGCATTTTCCCTCCCCCTAAATGTCGTCAAAGTCGAACTCGCCCAGGCTGTCCAGCACCGCCTGCTCCGTTTCGGTGATGTCGTTCATCAGCACCTCCGCCGCCTGCTGGGGGGTGACGCCCCAGATCTCGCCCAGATTTTCCGCGATGTCGTTCTTTTCGCTGGGGGAGAAGTCGGCGAACGCCCGCCGCAGGAACACCAGCGCCCGGCGGAAGGTCTCGTCGTCCAGGCCGCTGAGGTAGTCGTCCAGCTGCCGCCACAGGGACAGCCGGGCGATGAGGGCATAGCGGTTCTTGCCCGCCAGCCCCTCAAACCAGCCCGCGCCCAGATCGGCGGGCACGCCGGGGGACAGCCGCCGGGCCACCTCACGGGAGAGAAGGGCCTCGTCCGCCTTTCCCCGTTCCAGCAGGATGGCCATGGCAAAGCCGGAGCAGCGGGTGTTCAGATCGTCCCGGTCGGAGATGTCCGCCAGCAGATCCAGCCAGCGCGCCTCCTCCAAAAAGTCGTGGTTGAGCTGGAGGGCGTTGAGTTGATCCATGGCGCGAGTCACCTCGGGGGCGGCTTTGGTGTCGCACACGCAGGCGTCCGTCAGCGTCAGGCATGAGCGCAGATAGAGCTGCTTAATGAGCGGGATGACGGGCGTGGGGTCGAACCGCCGCAGGTCGCCGTACCGCACCACCAGGGATAGCCGGGAGGCCGTCTCCGCCACCTCCGAAATGGCGGCGGAGTCCACGCTCAGCCCCTGCAGGACGGACAGAGCGTGGGCCGCAGCGGCGGGCATCCCGCACAAAAACGCGTCCTGGAAGATGGCGGCGGCTTCCGCGATGGAGCCGCTGCTGTCCGCCCGCTCCTTTAAGGAAAAGGCGGCGGCGCCCTCGATGGTCTCTCCCATGAGGGCGGACTCCACGATCTCGATTTCCGCCTCAGGTGTCCAGCGCAGCTCCCAGTACTCCCCCCAGTTGGCCCCGTCCTGCCGGGAGGGGAGGAGGTTGGCGAAGTGCACCCCCAGCACCCGCAGGCGGTGGAGGAAGAAGGAGCGCCGCAGGTCGCCCAGCGCGGCCTGTTCCGACTTCACATTCAGCTTTTCCCGCAGATCCAGGTCAAGGCGCTGTAATTCGGCGGTGCGGAATTTCTCCAGCCGCAGCTCCTTGAGCTGCCGGTAAAAGTCCTCCTGCACCGACGTGCGGGCCACCCCCTCCGGGAGAAAGCCGATCTTCTTGCCAATCTCCGTGTCCGCCGCGGCCAGGGCCAGCTCGGAAAAGCTGCCGTGGCCCATGGTGGTCACCGATGCGTCCCGCAGGTCGGACAGGGTGGGGTATTTGCTCCCCCGCATGGCCGCCAGCGTGTCCGCCAGCCGCACCGCCTCAATGACCTCGGCGGAGGAGGTGAGATTGCCCGCTTTGCGGTGGGCGGCGGCGAGATGGGTCAAATAGAGGTACGCCGTCTCCCCCGGGCCGCCCCTGTTGAGGGCGTCCCACAGCAGCTCGAAATAGGCCGGAGCCTTGTTTCCCGCGCCGTAGCCCGAGCGGGAGGACAGGCGATAATAAGAATAGGGCATCAGTGTGACGCAGGAGTCGGCCCGGGGCAGGGCCGCTTCCTCCTCGTCGGTCATAGGTTGATTCGTCTCCAGCCCCGCCACGTGGAAGGAGCCGCAGACGCAGAAAATCTTTTCCGGGGAAATGCCAGAGGCGATTGCCTGGGCAATCACCCGCTTCATGTACGCCTCCCGCACAATCGTTTCCGCCATGCGGCGCTGATCGTCCACAGTTGCCGCGCGTAGCTGCCGCCCGAAGGTGTTGTTGGCGGCCTGGAAATCCGGCCCGCCCTCGATCTGCTCAAAGGTGCGCTCCCAAAAGGTGTCGTGATCCTCCCCGGTGAGCGTTTCCAGGCGCTTGTAAACACTCTCCGTCGTGGGGGCCTCCTCCTCAGGCCGGGCTTCTCCGGCGTCCCCGTCATCCTCCCCGGTGTCGTCCTCCTCAGTGACCGGCGCAAACCAGGGTTTGATCCCAAGAAATACAGACGAGGGCAGATCCATGAACCGGCACTCCACCTTGTGTTCGTGAGCCCATAAAATGGCCTGAATTTCCGGGGAATAGACGGCAAAGGGGTACAAAATCGTCCGCACCGGCGGCTCCTTGGTGTAGGCCATGATGGCGGCGGGGAACTGGGTGTCCGGGTGGCACAGCCATTTCATCTGGTCGTTCAGGTCGCTGGGGCCCTCCACCAGCACCAGTTCCGGCTGGGCCGCGTCCAGCGCACCCCGCAGATGGTACGCCGCTGCCGGGGACAGGTGGCGCACACCGAATAAAATCGGGCCTCCCATCACCCGTTCAGCTCCCGACAGGCGCGGTAGAGCGGCAGCCACTCGTGGCCCCGCTTCTTCATCACGTTCTCCAGATACTCCTTCCAGGTGACCTTGTCGTTCTCCTCATCCTTCACCACGGCCCCCTGGAGAGCGGCGGCCAGGTCACCGTCGGACACCCGGCCGTCCCCGAAGCTGCCGGCCAGGGCCATGGAGTTGGCCAGCAGGGAGATGGCCTCGGCGGTGGACAGCACGCCGGAGGTGGTTTTCAGCTTCTGCTTCCCGTCCAAAGTCGCGCCGCCACGCAGCTCCCGGAAGATGGTGACCACCTTTTCCACCGTGTCCTCGTCGGGCTGGCGGGCGTTCAGNTCAAGACCGCTGGACAGCTGGGCTACCCGGGTGCGCACGATGTCCATTTCCGTCTCCATATCCGACGGGGTGGGCAGGACGACGATGTTGAACCGCCGCTTCAGCGCCGCCGACATATCATTGACGCCCTTGTCCCGAGTGTTGGCGGTGGCGATGACAGAAAAGCCCTTGGCGGCGGGTACCTCCAGGCCCAGCTCGGGCACGCTCAGCCGCTTTTCCGACAGGATGGAGATCAGCGCGTCCTGCACCTCGCTGGCGCAGCGGGAGATCTCCTCCACCCGGGCGATGGAGCCCGTCTCCATGGCCCGGTAGACGGGGCTTTTCACCATGGCCTCGGGGCAGGGCCCCTTGGCGATGAGCATGGCATAGTTCCAGGAGTAGCGGATGTGTTCCTCGGTGGTGCCCGCCGTGCCCTGGACGACCTTGGTGGAGTCGCCGTTGACGGCGGCGGAAAGGTGCTCGGAGAGCCAGGATTTCGCCGTGCCCGGTTCGCCGATGAGCAGCAGGGCGCGGTCGGTGACCAGCGTGGCGATGGCGATCTCCACCAGCCGCTTGTTGCCCATGTACTTCGGGGTGATGTCCACGCCCTTGACCTTTACCCCGCCGGTGAGGTAAGTCAGCACCGACCGGGGGGACATCCGCCAGCCGGTGGGGACGGTGTCGGTCTCCGCTGAAATCAGTGCGTCCAGTTCGGTTTGATAAAGCTCCTCCGCCGGGAGGCGCTGTACGTTTTTATCTGCCATAGTCGATCTGCTCCTTTTTATGTGTCCTCATTTGTCCACTGCGCGATGTACCGCTTGATCTGGGCGTCGGGCCACAGTCCGTTCCTGGCCTTCACCTTTTTCGCCCAGATGAGGTCGGTAACTTCCCGGAGCTGGGCGGCTTTCTCTTTGTCAGGGATGGGCAGACGCTCCAAGACGGTCTGGATGGAGTAGTAGTTCACCTCGCCCACGGCCTGGACCCGTTTGGCCCAGTAATCCTTCCAGTCGGCCCAGCCCAGGTTCATCAGCGCGCCGGTGTAGTTGGCGAACAGCTGACCCTCGCCACAGTGGATGGCCTTGTGGTAGAGATACTTCCCCAGCTTTTCGCCCATCGGCCCCTCCATGGGCCGGGTCAGGTTGATGAGATTCGCGTCCAGCCCGCCCACATCCATGAGCAGGTCATACCACCGGCAGTCCAGGGGATGGGGCAGAGTCACGCGGGGCGGCTTCTCCGAAGGGGCGCGGCCCATGGTGGCGGGGTCGGACATATTGACGGAATACTCATAGGCCTCAGTGCCTTTGTTCCAGAACAGCGCCCACATCACGTCCTTCAGGGCTGACTGCTTATCCACCGGCTTTTTGAGGGAGAACAGGTGCTTTTTCCCTCGAAGGATCTCCTCGGCCCGGCGACAGGCTCCCTCGCTGTCCTGGGTGAACAGGGCGGCACACAGCGCGGGGGCGGCCCAAACGCCGCCGTAGCGCTCATACAGCTCGCTTGCCAGAGCGCACAGGCCGCGATCCTGGGTAATCTGGATGGAGTGCATGAGGGTGTTTGGCACGGCCTGACTGAAGGGACGCTTCTCGGAGCCGACGAAGCACCAGAATGCCATCGGCTCTCTCTTTTTTCGTCCGTCCCGCTCTACCTCTATGTTTCGATCCAGGGCGGTTCCCAGGGCCGCGGCCTGACGGTAGGTCTGCCAGATCTCCGGCCCGGTTTTGCAGTCCAGGGCAAAGAGCAGTTTGCTGATGTGCGCCCACACCTTCTCGTCCAGGGGAAAATCGGAGTTGTAGTGCTGTAAATCGCAGGAAAACAGGTCGGCGGTGAGGTAGGCGGCGGTCTTGGTGGGGGACTGGCGCAGATGATCCAGCACCGTGTCCGGCTCCTTTTCGGCCAGGGCGCGCCAGTAGGGCAGCGTCTCCGCCGTGTCCAGACGGGCCAGCGCCCACAAAGCGGCGGTCTGGCAGTCCTTCTTCTCCGTCCGGCACAGCTCCACCAGCTTTTCCCAATTCTCCGGGCAGTGGCGCAGGGCGTAGATCAGCGCCTCCCGCACCTGCTTTTTGGCTTGGGGCAGGTTCTCCAGATACCAGGCGTTCTCCGCGCCCCCGGCCACGGCGTCTGCCAGCTGCACCCGGCGCACCATGTCCCGTTTCCCGGCGGGGTCAAAGCCCTGTTTCAGCAGGGGGAGGCTTTGCGTTCCCTGGGCTTTGGCAATGCCAAAAATCAAGTCGGCCAGCTCGGCGTAGCTCTCCCCCAGGTGCTCCACCAGCGTGGGAAGGACCCGGTAGTCCCCGAAAAATTCCGGGTGGTTCTCGTAGGCGTCCTTGAGCTGGTTCATCCGACCGCCGCCGGTGCCGGTCAGAGCGTCCAGGATGGGCTGGAGCTGGGCGCGGGAGAGCTGATAGTACCGCCCGCTCCCGGCGGGCAGGGGNTCCAAATCTCCCTCCGCTCCGGTTTTTGCCTGGGTGTAGGCCACCGCATCCACCAGGGCCAGTACGTCCAGCAGCAGACCGGGGCGCTGCTCCGGNGGCGCGGCCAGCAGCTTGGAAAGCCCCGCGTCGATCTTCCCAAACACCGGGCTGGCCGCTGCCAGAGGCTTCATAGCCTCCGCCGCCCGCTGGAGGCGGAAGTCCTCCCCCAGCAGGGACACGCCCGCGATGGCGGCGTATTCCAACCGCTCCTTCACGTCATAAAGAGGCTGTAAATTCATGACCGCACCTCCTCAATACTGCAGCCGGATGATGTTGTCCGGCGTAACCACGCTGTAGGGGTGGAGGCACAGGGCCTTGTCCCGCCCGTCATAGAACATCAGCCCGAACAGGGCGCTGCCCGCCGGGATGGCCCAGGGCAGCATCCCAAGCCGTTCGGTGCAGGCGTGATCCGCGCCGTCCTCGGGGCGGTTCCGGAGGAGGATACGGCCCCCTTGGGCGTCTTCCAACACGAACTCCTCCCCAATTTTACCTATCTTCCCGATGGGCGCCAGCACCGCCAGGAATTTCGGAGCCAGGGTGTTTTTGATCNTCCCCTTCACCAGCTTTGCCGCCGNCGCCANATCGGGCTGGGCCAGGGTGGGNAGGGAGGGGCGCTCTTCTGCCGTCAGGGGCCGGGTGGACGCGCTGTCCCAGCGCACCCGGCGNTCCCCCTCGCCGGGGTAGATGTACAGNGCGGGAATCTCCAGCAGATCGAACCGGCTGTCGTCCCCCTTCACGTATTTCAGCGCCTTGACCGGACGCAGATTCAGGGTCTGCCAGATATCGCCGCTGTCAACGTCCAGCCACCAGCCCCGCTCCACATACTCCTTTTTCGCCTCGTCGTAGGACACGTCGAAGGAGAGCTGTACCAGCTTCGCGTTCTCCCTGAACGAGCCGATGGACTTCAGGTCCTCCAGCTTCCACACGCCGCCCAGCGCCTCGAACAGCGCGGAGTCCTCGGCGGAATAGTTGCCCGCCTCCAATTTGCCCTCCAAAAATACGCGGCCCTTTTTGATGGTAGAGCGCAGCGCCACCAACAGCCGCAGAGCCTCGGCGTAAGCCGCGTCCGCCTGGGCGGGATCCTTCTGCACGGTGCGAACCGTCAGGGCAATGCGGGTAAACGCCGTCTGGGGCCCGGTGAGGTAGCAGCTCCCCAGATCCTTGGCCAGCTTGTCGAAGGTCTGGGCGGAGCTGCCCGCCAGGGTGCCGAGGCCGGAGGTAAGCAGCTCGTCCACCATCTTCTCCGCCATGTCCAGGCCCTCTAACTGTTTCGCCAGCTTTTTCTTCTGAGCGGCGGCGTTGGGCTTTTTGGGCTTGGCGGGCGTTGAAGGCGCATCAACAGCGGCATCCTTTTTCGCCGCCCGGGCGGCCTGCTTGGCCCGTTTGTCGGCGATGTCCTGGGGGATGTCCGCGATCTCGAATCCCTTGCCCGCCAGAATTTCAAACATCAGCCCCAGGGCGTGCTTACAGGGAAACTGCCTGCTGGGGCAGGAGCAGCGGCAGGTGGGAGGATCCGCCTGGGTGAAGTCGATGGACACGCGGTACGGATTCTTGCCGCTGCCCGCGCACTCGCACCAGTAGAGGGTGCCGTCCTCTGTTTTGCGGTGGGCGGAGAAGCTGCCCTTTTTCGACAGCTTCCTGCCGTTTTCCGCCGCCGCGGGGTTGGGCGCCTGGAGAAGGATGGCTTGTTCCGTCAGTTCCACGTCAAGGACCTCCTTAAAAATCAGCCAGCGTGATGGTTTTGCCCCCCGCCAGACGGGAGGCCTCGGCGGCCAGAGCCATGACATGGCTCTCCACAGAGGCGTCCACATCGGTGAGCCCCTGGGAGCCGCCGTCCGCGATGAGCTTGCAGAAGCTGGACATCAGGCCGAAGTCTCCGCCGCCGTGGCCGGAGTACTGGCCGCCCTCCTCCCGCAGGTCGATGATCCGCTCCGGCCGGCCAAACCGGCGGAGATGAAGGGTATTTTCCGTCATATCCCCCTCGATCTCGCCCAAAGTGCCCGTCACCTTAATGGTGCGGTGGCAGGACTGGGTGAAGGCGGTCATGGTGAAGGTGGCGTGGATGTGGTTGGCGAACTCCAGATTCACGGTCTGATGATCCACCACGTTGTTGTCACAGTGGAACACGCAGCGCCCGTAAGGCCCCGTGCGCAGGGCTTCCCGGAGCTTTTCCTCCGTGGGGTCGCTGACCAGCACGCCGCAGGGCCACCCCTTTCCGTTGCCGTGTACGCCGGTGCGGGGATCGGTGATGTAAATTTTCTCGGCGTCGTAGGGACAGTCCTCCTTGCACTCGCAGCCGTCCAGGCAGCGCAGGGCCGCCCCATCCGGGGCGTTTTCCGCCGTAAAATAGTCCAGCGCGCCGAAGCTCTGCACCTTCAGGCAGGGNTCCCCCGNCAGCCANCGNAGNATNTCCATNTCNTGACAGCTTTTTTGCAGGATCATGGGGCTGGTCTCACGGTCGTTTCGCCAATTGCCCCGGACAAAGCTGTGGGCCTGGTGCCAGTAGGCCACGTGCTNGATGGCGTCGATGGTCTCCAGCTTGCCGATCTCCCCTTGGCGCAGGAGCTCCTCCAGGACAGAGTAGAACCTGGTGTACCGCAGNACGTGGCACACCACCACCGTTTTCCCCGTCTCGTGGGCCTTCTTCTGAAGGGCGCGGCACTCCTCCAGNTTGGGAGANATGGGCTTTTCCAGCAGCACGTGATATCCCTTNTCCAGGGCNNCCAGGGCGTTGGCGACGTGCTGCCGNTCCTGGGTGGNCACGATCATCACGTCGGCCAGACGCGGCTGGGCCAGCAGCTCCGCGTCGGAGGCAAAGCACCGCTCGGGCGGCACGCCGTACCGCTCCCGCAGCATGGCGAGGCGCTCGGGCCGGGTGTCCGCTCCGGCGACGACCTTCATCTCGTCCGGGTGCCCCTCCTGATAGGGGGCATAGGCTTCCAGACCTCGGGCTCCGCAGCCGCAGATGGCGAATGTGACAGGCTGTGACATATTTGTTCCACTCCTTTGTATTCAATGGGCCCGCCGGGCTCCGGCCCGGCGGTGTTTTCTCACATGGGTATAGGATACCTCGTCGGGCTCTGCCCGTCAAGCGGGGAACCGCGCTGAAAACGGCACATTTTTAGGGCAGGCGTTCTGCCAACAAATCCACGAGCCATGTCAAATTATCATGGCCCGTGGATTTGTTCAGTTTCCAGCAGATTTTCATGCTCCGCAGTCCGGTGTTCAGCCTGTGGGGCGCTCTCCCAGCGCCTTGGCGGTCTGACGCGGCAGGCCCGCCTCCATCTCCTCGTCGGTGAGGAATTCGGTCATCACGTGCCGATACCGTTTCGGCATATGGGTGGACTGGCATTTGGGGTTGATCCGTCCCTCAATGGCAATGGTCTGAAAGTATTTCCGCCACATGGCCCGGAACGCCCGCTCCTCTGTATTGGCAGAGCCCATGCGGAAGTCCTCGGCGGGGAGGATCTTCCACCGCCCCCGATCGGAGAGGAAGATCTCGTGGTAGGTGCGGTCATAGAGGGCCAGCCGCTCCCCGGAGTACCGCGCGGCAAAGTGGGGGGCAAGCAGGGGCAGCACCCGGTTTTTGGGCTCGATCTCCCCGGCCAGAATGCCGTCCAGGTCGGAAAAGCGGACGAAGCCCTTCAAATGATCCCATTCCGTCCACATTTTTGTGAGCGCCAGGTTCACCCTGGCCACCACCGGGTCGCTCAAATCCTGCCGAACCCGATCCCCCTCCCGAAGCCCCCGGCGGATGAGCTCCAGCAGAGCCAGCTCCTTCTGCGGCAGGCAGGTCAAAAACCCCCGGGCGATGAGCTTTTGAAAGGCGGGGGAGACCCGGCGGGCCAGCGCGGCATAGAGCCGTTTGGCACGCCCCTCGTCTGTGGCCATCTCCCGCGCCTCCCAGAGGCTGGCCTCATCGTCGAAAAGCAGGAACTCCACAGGCTCTGTTTTGCGCTCCAAGGCGTCCCAGACGCAGGTCAAAAAGCCGGCGAAGGTACCGTCATACCGGTAGGCCGTCATCTCAGCCCACCTCCTGGCCGAACAGGGACAGCTGCTGCCAGCCGTCTCCGCCCAGTTCCATCTGCTCCAAGCCGGTCAGGCGGCGGTAAACGCTGTTCTGACTGAACCGCAGCCCGGGCAGCATTCGGCCCGAGCAGGTGATGAAATACTGCGCCCGCTTCATCACGATGCCCAGCCGCTTCAGCCCCTCGAAGGAGAGGGGGCCGTACCGCCGCGCGGCAATGATCTTCTGGGCGCCCCGGATCCCGATGCCGGGAACCCGAAGGATGGCTTCGTAGTCCGCCCGGTTCACCTCCACCGGGAAAAACTCCGGGTGGCGGAGGGCCCAGTCACTCTTGGGATCCAGGGCTTCGTCAAAGTTGGGGTGCTCGTCGTCCAGAATTTCCCCGGCGGTGAAGCCATAGAACCGCAGCAGCCAGTCGGCCTGATAAAGCCGGTGCTCCCGCAGAAGGGGCGGCTTGAAGCCCACGGGCGCGGGCAGATTTTTGTGGTCGGACACCGGCATATAGGCGGAGTAGAATACCCGCTTCAAGCGGTATTTCTGGTAAAGCCCCTCCGTCAGGGACAAAATATGCCGGTCGCTCTCCGGGGTGGCTCCCACGATCATCTGGGTGGACTGCCCCGCCGGGGCGAAGCGGGGGGCGTGGCGGTAGAGCTTCAGCTCCGCCTTGGACTGCTCCGCGCCATCCCGGATCTGCGCCATGGGTTTGAAAATGGCGGTTTTGCTTTTATCGGGAGCCAGCAGCCGGAGGGAGCCCTCTGAGGGCAGCTCGATGTTGACGCTCAGCCGATCCGCCAGCAGGCCCAGCTCGTAGGTGAGGCCGGGATCCGCCCCGGGAATGGCCTTGGCGTGGATATATCCGTTGAAATGGTATTCTGTGCGCAGCAGGCGCAGGGCCTCGATCATCCGCTCCGTGGTGTAATCGGGGCTTTTCAGCACCGCCGAGGACAGGAACAGCCCCTCGATATAATTGCGCCGGTAAAACTGGATGGTCAGTTCCGCCAGTTCCCGGGGGGTGAAGGCCGTCCGGGGCACGTCATTGGAGCGGCGGTTGACGCAGTAGGCGCAGTCGTAACAGCAGTGGTTGGTGTAGAGCACCTTGAGCAGGGATACGCACCGACCGTCGGCGGAAAAGGTATGGCAGCAGCCGGAATTGGCAGCGGTGCCGATGGTTCCCGGCTTGGAGCCCCGAGCTACCCCGCTGGAGGTGCAGGCGGCGTCATACTTGGCGGCGTCGGCCAGGATGGTCAGCTTGTCCATGACATCCACAGAATTCTCCCCTTTCCGGCCAGTGGGCGGGCACAGCCCCGTGTCGATGGGAGACAGAGGAGTGTGCCATACAAAAATCAAACATCCGTACTCTTATTATAGTACGGATGCTTGGTTTGTCAAGCTCTATTTTTGAAAGGCGGGGTTTGGATTTTTCGGCTTTCGCTTTTTAGGTACAGCCGCTCTTGGCCGGTTCACGGATCACGATCTTTCCCTGCGCCTCCGGGTCGTCCATGATGATGTCGCCCACGGCGGGCGCGGTGATGGCGCCGGAGCGGGGGTTTTTCACGCTGACGATGGGGGTGGTGACGGTGGCCTCCACCTCGGACTTTTCAAAGGAGAGGTCGGTGCCCTCCATTTCGCAGTCGATGAGCTTCAGCCCCTTGCAGTAGCACAGCGGCTGCGTGCCGATGATCTTGCAGCGGATCAGGGTCAGCCCCTGGGAGTACCAGGCCAGGTATTCGCCTTTCACCACGCTGTCCGTGACGGTGACGTTCTCGGAGTGCCAGAACGCGTCCTTGGTGTCAAATGTGCAGTGGTCGAAGCGGGCGTTTTTGATGTACTGGAATGAATACTTCCCCTCAAAGCGGACGTCAGAGAAGGAGAGATCCTCCGCCCGCATGAAAAAGTATTCGCTTTCCGCGTCGCAGTCCCGCAGCTCCACGTTCTTTGACGACCAGCCAAACTCCGGGGAGCGGATGTCGGTGCCGGAGATGGAGATGTCAGCGCACTCCCGCAGGGCCTTGATGCCGTGGAGCTTGCTGTCGGTGATGGAGATGTGATCCGAATACCACAGGGCGGCCCGGCACAGCTCGGTCATCTCCGAGCGGCGGATGGCCAGCCCGTGGACGTGCCAGAGGGGATAGCGCAGGTTGAAGAAGCAGTCCTCTGCCGCGATGTTGTGGCACTCTTTGAATGCGCTTTCGCCGTCCGCAGGGCCGTCAAACGCGCAGCCGCGCACCGTCAGATCCTTGCTGCCGTACAGCGCCCGCTCCTGGTCAAAACGTTGATTTTCAATGATTTCCATGGTAAAACCTCTCTACTTGCCCAATTTTCCGTACTGTGTGTCATCCACAGCCTCCAGCCACTCATTGCTGCCGTTCTCTCCCGGCACCTCAATGGCCAGGTGGGAGAACCAGCTGTCCGCGGCCGCGCCGTGCCAGTGCTTTACACCCACGGGGATGTTGACCACGTCCCCCGGACGCAGCGCCTGGGCCTCCTGGCCCCACTCCTGATACCAGCCCTGCCCGGCGACGCAGATCAGAATCTGTCCGCCGCCCTTGTCCGCGTGGTGAATGTGCCAGTTGTTGCGGCATCCCGGCTCGAACGTCACATTAAAGACGCCCACCTGCTGGGTGGAGAGGGGCGCGAGATAGCTCTGGCCGATGAAATACTGGGCAAACCCGTCGTTGGGCTGGCCGATGGGGAAGATCATGGTGTTGGCGTGGGCGGATTTTTCATCGGCCCCGTCCTCCGTCCAGATATCCTTGGCCATGCGGAAGGCCGCCCAAGCCTTGGGCCAGCCCGCGTAAAAGGCCGCGTGGGTCAGGATCTCCGCAATCTCCGACTTTGTGATGCCGTTTTGCTTTGCCGACATCAGATGATACTGGAAAGAGGAATCCGTCAGACCCTGGGCCATCAGCGCTGTCACCGTGACCAGGGAGCGATCCCGCAGGGACAGCTGTTCCTCCCTGCTCCACACCTCGCCAAAAAGTACGTCGTCGTTGAGTTGGGCAAATTTCGGGGCAAATTCTCCTAAAGCCTCTCTGCCCGCTGTCTGTTTGACTGCCATAGTGACCACCCTTTCTGTCCTTGGCCGTTTACGCCTTCAGCTTTGTAAACCCATTGTACTAGCATCTCCGCAAAATGTAAAATGCCTGTTCCGAATTGCTTATCATGCTTATTCCGTATAATGGTGGAGGGCGGTGCTTGATATGCGGGACGACTGCTTTAGGTTTCGCCAAACGACTCCTCAATATGGAAATCCTCGTTTAGCTGCCCATAAATGGAGAATTGAGATAAAAACATGATATACCACACACCGGTGACAGGCAGCAGGAACAGGGTCCACGGCGCGAACAGCACCTGAATGGCGATATACGCCAACTGGAGCAGTCCCGTGCCCATTACCCGCCAGAAATACTTTACACAAAACAGCACACAGTTCCGCAGCCGGACGGCGGGGGACTGGCCGAACAGCACCAGCTGGGGCCAGTACAGACTGCTCAGCGCCAGCAGGAGCAGCAGAGAAAACAGGTACAGCGCCACGGTGCCCAGACTGGGCATAGCCTCCGCCCACCAGAACAGCATGGTCATGAAGGCATACAGCCCTGCCATCAGGCCCGTCACCGCTCCGGGAACCAAGCTTTCCTTCCAGTTCTGCCTCCAGGAGCGGATCCAGGCGTCCTTCCACGGAAGGGGGTCATCCCGCAGGCCCCGGAGGATCGCGTCGTACATCCCGGCCAGAAAGGGCCCGGCGATCATGCCGCCCAGGATGGAGCAGGGGATCAGCACCAGCACGCTGGATACGCAGATGGAATAGACGATCCCGGCGGCCAGGGGAACAAGACCGGCCAATGTAATCATATTAACCTTCCACCACTGACCGAAGCGGAGGGCCAGCAGCTGCTTATAGCGGTTAAAGCCGGTTTGACGGATGTTTTCGTTATAGCCCGGGTCTTCCCGAATGAAAAGTCCCATGATCTCTTCCTCCTTATGGCGCGGCGTAGTGGCAGTTGTCTAAAAAGCGGGCCAAAAGCTGGGCGGCATCGCCGTCAAAGCCCTGCCGGCAGGTGAGCTCCACGCTGATGGCGTAATTGCGGTAAATCCCGAACGCGGAAGCGCCNNNGNCGTAGGGGTTGGTCTCGGAGTCAAAGGAATATGTGATGATGGTGAATTCCTGGCCGTTGTGGGATTCCTCTGCGGTCTGGCCGACGGCATACTGCCGCTGGGCCATATCNATCCACTGGNTGAGCGTGTCTTNGGCNTTCTGGGCGGATTTNTGTCCGCTCAGCAAAAGGTAAACCTGCGCGTCATACAGCTCCGCGTCCTCGCCGTCCTCGTTGGTGTAGAGCTCACCCTCCCCGATGGACCAGGTGGCGTAGTACATCCCGTTGGCCGCCAGGGCCTCGTTGTTCTCCCGGGGATCTATGCCTTCCGGGGNGTCCACNCCCATTACGCCGCCCACNGTGACCCAGNNCTCNTCCCAGGGGGAGCCGTCCGCNGCAGCTTTGGGNGCGGCGGGNGCCGCACAACNNNCCAANCCCAGGCAGAGAACCCCNATCAGCAGGAAANCCGCTATNTTNTTCATGTGACCGCTCCNTCCNTCAATCTGTTCCACAGCGCCGCGCACCCCTCCAGATNGGGGGTGCTNTTTTCNTCCCAGAAGCCCCNGCGGGCCAGATACAGCCCGGACACCAGCTCATCGCTGCTGCCCTCCACCGACTCCNCCAGTATTTGGTACGAGTAGCCGCCCAGNTCCATCCCGGCCAGGGCGGGNCAGTCCGTCCAGGCCAGGTACGTCCCTTCGGCGGACCAGTCGCCNTCCTCCGGCAGGGNGCCATCCAGGCGGCACAGGGTNTGGTAGTTNAGCTGGAACNGGGCCGGNTNCTCCAGCAGGAAGAAANAGCTTTCGCCGTCCAGGATGTCGGCCATGAGCGCCGNATTGCTGGCGATGACCATGTTGGGNTCCGNGNCGCNGNTGGAGTACTGGTTGAGCCGCACCATCACCTGCCCGTCGCCGTTCANNTCNTCNCCCAGNGAGGCGAAGGCCTGCTCGATNGCGGCGGCGGTNTCGTCAGGGAGGGCGCTTTCCCCCACATAGGCNACCTGNTAGTCCGGCTTGATCTGGCCAAATCCCAGGGCGTGGGCGATGAGGTTGANCCCGATNCCCNCCAGCCCGACGGCNATNACAACGTGCCATTTGTGNTAGTGCCACCAGTTTTTCCGCTTTTCCGACCGGGTCAGCTCCCGCTGCTCCTCATGTTTTTCATTTCGATATTTCCACTTCAAATATTCGCTGGCCATNGCCGTTCCTCCTCATTCCCGGGTGGTGCCGCCGGGGGCGTAGCTCACCGGAAGGCACACCAGGCTGGGCANNTTGNTCCGATCCTCCCGAAGNAGGAGATCCACNCTGGTTTCCGCCAGCCGCGGAATGGGCTGAACAATGGTGGANCAATGGAANCCNTCGGCGGCAAACCGGGGNATGCCGTCAAAGCCGATGAGCTGCACATCCTCCGGNACCCGCAGCCCCAGCTCCTCCAGCATGGCNTGGATGCGGACGGCCAGGGNGTCCGTGACGCAGAAGATGCCGTCAAAGGCCAGNCGGCCCCCGTCCATGTGCCCGGCCAGGAATNCCCGGAAGGGCTCATANCCGTCCTCGTCGCTCAGCCGCAGGGCGGCGCAGTCCANCCCCCGCTGCCGGAAGACGGACTCNAAGCCGTCCCCCCGCTTGTCCGACTCGCCGGGAACCTTGGAGCCGATGCGCAGGAANAGGGGCCGGGTGCAGCCCNGCTCCAGCAGCTTTTCCGCCGCCATCTGCCCGCCGCCAAAGTTGTCCGAGGAGACGCAGGGGACGCTGGGGCTGAANTAGCGGTCNATGCTCACATAGGGGAGGTCGGGATCCACCTTTAGATNCGGGTTGTAGGTCAGNCCGATGATGCCGTCCACCTTGTTCTGCTGAACCATTTGGATGCACCGCTGTTCCGCCTCCGGGTCGAAGGAGGTCAGGGACAGGATGGTCTTATACTGCCTTGCCGCCAGNGCCTGNCAGACGGCTTGGGCCAGGGCGGAGAANAAGGGGGNNGTGATGTCGGGCAGGATCAGGGCGGCNGAANAGGTNTTNTTGGTTTTCAGCCCCCGGGCGTAGCTGTTGACCTGATAGCCCAGCCGCTGGGCCGCTTCCTCCACCCGCCTGCGGTAGTCCTCGCCCACGGGGATATCATTAAATACCTTGGACACCGTACCCAGNGCCACGCCCGCNTCCCGGGCCACGTCNTTCATGGTGGGGGCGTTTTCCTTTCGTTTCATNNGGTTCACCTCTNAGANCNGTGAAATGTTTCACCNNTNATTTCATTATATTCATGAAACGTTATTTTTCAANAGTTTTTTGAGAATTTNAAACAAATCGGCCAACTGCACAAATTGCGGCGGCCCTTTTTGTGGAAAAGCGAAAAATGCTTTTGTCCAAGCAAGAAAGNCCTTGACAGTTGATNGATTNCNTGTANTATCATAAAAACACAGCGATATGTAACGTTTCATATTGCAAGCGANTCAAANAAAGAAATAGGGAGTGAGTCATATGGCAAACAGAACCTCCAAAACGGCGGGAACCGCCGTTTCTGCCCGGCCTNGGCCGGGCAGAAATCTGGGTCAGCGCNTTTTGGACAATTGGCAGCTTTACGCGCTGCTGCTGATCCCTGTGGTGCTGACACTGGTGTACAAGTACATCCCCATGTACGGCATCCANATCGCCTTCCGGGACTTTAAGGCCAGCCGTGGCTANCTGGGCAGCGAATGGGTGGGCTGGTACTGGTTCCAGCGNTTCTTCAGCGCCCCCACCTTCAGCCGGATGATCGTGAACACGGTGCTCATCAGCCTGTTCAGCCTGCTGTGGAGTTTCCCCATCCCCATCATCCTGTCCCTGATGATCAACCAGCTGGGCCATGCCCGGTTCAAGCGGGTGGTGCAGACCGTGCTCTACGCCCCCCACTTCATCTCCGTCATGGTCATCTGCGGTATGATCCGCATCTTCCTCAGCCCGTCGGGNGGCCTCATCAACCTGATTTTGGGCACCAGCGTGGACTTCCTGACACAGTCCTCCGCCTTCCGCACCATTTACATCGCCTCCGGCATCTGGCAGGANGCGGGCTGGGGCTGNATCATTTACCTGGCCACCCTGGCCAACGTGGATCCCGGCCTCTATGAGGCGGCCAAGGTGGACGGCGCCTCCGTGTTCCAGCGCATNCGGAACATNGACCTGCCCGCCCTGCTGCCCATGGCTATCCTNAACCTGATTATGGCCGCCGGCGGNTTGATGAACGTGGGCTTTGAGAANGTGTGGCTGCTCCAGACCGACCTGAACAAGGCCACCNNCGACGTNATCGCNGTGTANGTCTACGAACAGGGCATCCAAAACGCCAAGTACAGCTATTCCACCGCNGTNGGCNTGTTCAACACAGTGGTCAACNTCGCCCTGCTGCTCATTGTGAATAAGATCGCGTCCAAAGCCTCGGACGTGGAGTTTGTGTAAAGGGGGGATCGGAAATGAAACAAGCATCCGGTATGTCCGATCGGACCAGCCAAATCATTCTGACCNTCATCTGCACCATCGTGCTGCTCATCGTGGCCTANCNCCTGTACTATGTGGTGGTGGCCTCNTTCTCTGATCCCTATGAGGTTTACGCGGGCAAGACCTTCCTGCTGCCCAGCGGCTTCACCCTGGATGGCTACAAAGGGGTGTTCCTCAANGACGGCATCATTTCCGGCTTCCTCAACTCNGTGAAATANACCGTCATCGGCACNNTTTTCTCCGTGGCCATGCTGTACATCACCGCCTACCCCCTGGCCCAGAAGGANCTGCCCGGGCGGAAGGCGCTGAGCATCTTCTTCCTGTTCACCATGTACTTCGCCGGCGGCCTGGTCCCCACCTACCTGGTGGTCAAGCAGACCGGCCTGGTGGGCAGTATGTGGTCCCTGTTCCTGCCCGGCGGTGTGGGCGTGGGCAACATGATCATCGTGCGCAATTACTTCCAGAACTCCATCCCCCACGACCTGGTGGAGGCCTCCGAGATTGACGGCTGTTCCAAGCTGCGCACCTTCTTCAGCGTGGTGATCCCCCTGTCCATGCCCATTCTGGCCGTCATGGTGGTCTTCTCCATGGTTGCCTACTGGAATGACTGGTTCACCGCTTTGATCTACCTGGGCGGCAAGGGTTCCCCGCTGCCCCTGGTCATGCGCAACATCCTCATTAAGAGCTCCGCCACCGCCAGTCAGGCGGCCACCATCTCCGGCGGCTACGCCGAACTGAACAAGCTCACCGAGCTGCTGAAATTCTGCTCCATGATCGTGGCGGCTCTGCCCATGCTGGTGATCTACCCCTTCGTGCAGAAGTATTTTGAGAAGGGCTTCATGGCCGGCGCGGTCAAGGGCTAAGAAAGGAGCGCATGAAAATGAACGTCAAAAAGATTGTTTCCGGCGCTCTGTGCGCCGCGATGCTGGCAGGCGCCCTGTCCGGCTGTGCCGGGGGACTGGTGAACAACGTCAACGACGGCACCGTCAACACCAACCTGGATCAGACCGAGTTCAACATCATGGGCGGTATGTCCGCCCTCTCCAAGGGCTATGATGACCACGAGGTGCTGGACGCCCTCCAGGAGAACGCAGGCATCACGATCAATTGGGAGACCATGAGCGACTCCCTGGCCGAGCAGGTGAACATTCGCATCACCGGCGGCCAGCTCCCCGACGCCTTTATGGGCGTGGGCTTCTCCAACTACGACCTGGCCCGGTACGGCGACGACGGCACCTTCCTGGATCTGGTGCCCTACCTGACCCCGGACATCATGCCCAACCTGTGCGCCATCCTGGAGGAGCACCCGGAGATCCGGGCCGCCATCACCATGGAGGACGGCGGCATCTACGGCCTGCCCTCCGGTGAGCAGATGACCACCGCCGGCATCGGCGCTCCCATGGATGAGGCGTTTTCCATCTTCTCCGTCCCCCAGTACAGCATGATCAACAAGGCGTGGCTGGATGAGCTGGGCCTGGATGTGCCCACCTCCCTGGACGAGCTCCATGACGCGCTGAAGGCCTTTAAGGACAACGATATGTCCGCCACCTACTACGGCAACGCCGCCGGATCCACCCTGCCCATGACCACCGGCTTTGACGAGTGGTGCTGGGGCCAGAACATCTTCTACGCCGGGTTCGGCTTCACCAACTGGCCCAACGACGTCATCAACGACATCCATCTCAAGAGCGACGGCACCGTGGAGTTCGTCTGTGCCAGCGACGCCTACCGGGACTGCCTGACCTACTTCCACGACTGGTACGCCGAGGGGCTGATGGACGTGGAGATGTTCTCCCAGAGCGACAGCCAGCTCATCGCCAAGTGCCAGCAGGGCTACGTGGGCGTGTCCACCTGGTGGTACATCGAGGAGCTCATGGGCGACTATGCCGATGACTATGTGTTCCTGCCGCCCCTCACCGGCCCCAAGGGTACCCAGTATGAGAACACCTGCGGCGTGACTATTCGCCCCGGTTCCCCCATCAGCTCCGGCCAGCTCAACATCACCAACAAGTGCCAGAGCCCCATCAACCTGCTGAAGTTCTTTGACCAGTGGTATGTGGGCGAGACCGTGATGCAGCTCCAGTACGGCCCCATCGGCGTGTTCTTCACCGGGCAGGACGACAAGGGTATGTGGCTGTCCATCACCGACGACGAGGCCCGGAGCCAGTACAGCAAGAGCGCCGGCGAGCTGCGCAACGGCTACGAGGTCTACGGCCCCAAGCTGATCCTGGCCGAGTACTACAACGAGATCTTCTACATGGAGGATCGGGCCATCGAGCGCCTGACTGACCTGGATCAGTCCTGGATGCCCTATGTGGAGGACACCACCTTCTACCCCGTGGACTGCGTGTTCACCGGCATGGAGATGGAAACCATCGACTGGCACAGGGCCGACTTTGAGAGCGCTGTTCGGGAGCAGGAGGGTCTGTGGATCCGGGACGGCGGCCCCACCGACGCGGAGTGGGAGAAGTATAAGGAGTATCTCTCCACCAAGTGCGGCATGGACGATCTGCTCCAGGTCTACCAGGACGCCTACGACCGGTATGCCGCGGCGGAATAAGCGATAGTCCACAACAACTGAGAAGGGGCGGCGACCTGCCGCCCCTTTTTTAAAAAACCAGCCTTGCTATCGGCGCGAAAACGCGTTATGATATCAACTATAACCGCAACAGCCAAGGAGGTTGTCACGTTATGACCAGCGAAGCCCTGCAAAAGGCCCGGGACTTTGAAGCCCAGTACGGCCCCCGTATTCCAGACAGCGAACGCCCCGCCTTCCACGCCACCCCTACCATCGGCTGGATGAACGACCCCAACGGCTTCTCCATGTACCGGGGGGAGTGCCACCTGTTCTACCAGTACCACCCCTATTCCAATGAGTGGGGGCCCATGCACTGGGGACATCTCAAGACGAAGGATTTCCTCCACTGGGAACGGCTCCCCGCGGCCATGGCGCCCGACCAGGGGTATGACGCTTCCGGATGTTTTTCCGGCGGCGCGGTGGAGCTGCCTGACGGCCGGCAGCTGCTGATGTACACCGGGGTGCAGCGGCACCACAACGCGGAGGGCTTTATTCAGGATATCCAGACTCAGTGCGTGGCCATCGGGGACGGGGTGGATTATGAGAAACACACCCTGAACCCGGTGCTGTCCGGGAAGGATCTGCCCGAGGGGGGCAGCACCATCGACTTCCGGGATCCCAAGGTGTGGCGTGAGGGAGATACCTATTACGTTGTCATCGGCAACCGCACCGAGGACGACAGCGGCGCGATTTTGCTGTACAAGAGCGCTGACGGCCTGAACTGGGAGTTCGTGCGCACCCTGGATCGCTGCCATAACCAGTATGGCCGTATGTGGGAGTGCCCGGACTTCTTTTCCCTGGACGGCAAGCAGATCATCCTCACCAGTCCCCAGGACATGATGCCCATCGGGCTGGAGTTCCACGCGGGCAACGGCACCCTGTGCCTTATGGGCAGCTATGACCGGGTAAAGGGCTTTGTCCGGGAGCGGGTGCAGGCCATCGACTACGGCCTGGATTTCTACGCGCCCCAGACCCTGGAGGCCCCCGACGGGCGGCGGATCATGATCGCCTGGATGCAGAACTGGAGTACCGTGGGGGCCAAACCCTTCCACTGCCGCTGGTTCGGGCAGATGACCCTGCCCCGGGAGCTGTCTGTGCGGAACGGGCGGCTGTACCAGGTTCCTGTCCGGGAGTTGGAGCAGTACCGCAGCCGGCCTGTGATCCACCACCATATCTCAGTGTGTGGGGAAACCAACCTGCCCGGCGTTCAGGGGCGGACAGTGGACATGACCGTCACCGTGCGGCCCATGGGGCAGGGCTCCTACCGCTGGTTCCGGCTCCACGTGGCCAAGGACGGCCAGCATGACACCATCATCCGCTACAAGCCCGGGGAGAGCACCCTTAAAATGGATCGCACCCGCAGCGGCCTGCCCCATGACATCGTTCACACCCGCAGCTTCCTGGTGACTCCAAACAACGGGGAGATCAAGCTCCGGGTCATCCTGGATCGATTCAGCGTGGAGGTGTTCGTCAATGACGGCGAGGCGGCGGCCAGCGCGGTGATCTACACCCCCCAGGAGGCGGACGCCATTACCTTCGAAGCGGAGGGACAGGTGCTGATCGATGTGGAGAAGTACGATCTGATTTTTTGAGTTACATTGACAAAAAAGATGCGTTGACGGAGACAAGGAGGACTGAACCATGAGTGAAAAGAGGTTTGATGTGACCGCCCTGGGCGAGCTGCTCATCGACTTTACGGAAAACGGCCTCAGCGGCCAGGGAAATACGCTTTTTGAGGCCAACCCCGGCGGCGCCCCCTGCAATGTGCTGGCCATGCTGAAAAAGCTGGGGCGTTCCTGTGCCTTTGTCGGCAAAGTGGGGGACGATATGTTCGGCCATCTGCTTCACGGCGTGGCGGTGGAGGCGGGTATCTGCATGGATCATCTGGTGTTCGACAAAGATGTGCGCACCACCCTGGCCTTTGTGAAAACCTTTGCCAACGGCGACCGGGATTTCTCTTTTTACCGCAATCCCGGCGCGGACATGATGCTCCGCGAGGATGAGCTGCCGCTGGACGTGATCGCGGACAGCCGGATCTTCCATTTCGGCACCCTGTCCATGACCCACGAGGGAGTGCGGAAGGCCACCTGTAAGGCCATCGACCACGCCAGACAGAGCGGAGCCGTGATCTCCTTTGATCCCAACCTGCGCCCCCCGCTGTGGGGAAGCCTGGAGGACGCCAAGGCGCAGATCGAGTACGGGCTGGCCCGGTGCGATGTGCTGAAAATCGCGGACAATGAGCTGGAATTCATGACCGGGGAGACGGATTTTGACAAGGGCGCGGCCATCCTGCGGGACAAATACCCCAATATCAAGCTGTTCAACGTCACCGCCGGGGCGGACGGAAGCTATTCCTATTACGAGGACAAGCGGGTGTTCGTGCCCGCCTGCAAGCTGGGCGGCACCATCGAGACCACCGGGGCGGGGGATACCTTCTGCGCCAGCGTGCTGAATTTTGTGCTGGATCACGGCCTGGACGGGTTGACGGAGGAGAACCTCACCGAGATGCTCCGCTTCGCCAACACGGCGGCGTATCTCGTCACCACCCGGAAGGGGGCCATTCGCTCCATGCCGGAGCTGACAGAGGTAGAAGCGCTGCTGTAAAATGCGGGCTCATAACTTTTAAAAAGCGGCAAAGTAATCCGGGCAAAAGGTAACACACCTTTTGCCCGGATGATTTATGAATTGCGTCATTGATGGCTGCGCGGGAATGTGCCCGCCGTCCGTCGAATCACGCCGCAGGCGATTTTTGTGCCGGAATTGCCCGATGGCTGCGTCGTAAAATCATCGGGGTGGTCGTGGACGATGACTGTTTTGCCAATTACCTCGTCGACGGAAAACCGATTGGTCAAAAACAGGCAGAGCGCGGATCCGCCGTTTCCGAGCAGCGGCGGCAGATCCCCGGCATGGTATGGATGGTCGCAGCCGCCTGGGTTGTAGTGGGACATGGCGTCCGCAAACGGATCGTCCATATTGCCGCCGCAGTCGCTCCCCTTGTGGATATGAAACCCGAAGATCCGCTCATGGCAGGGGAGGCCGTCATGAGGGAGGCCGCTGAGTTCAGCCAGGACGATTACCCCCTCGCGGGTCTGGTAAAACCGCACGGCGCCCGATATCTCCGGATGGCTTTCGCTGCCGGTGATATTGGCCGCCGCCTGCGCCCTTCCCCGCAGGACGGAGAGAAGGTGGAGTTTGGAATGGCCGCACGATGATGGCTTGTTCATATGAAATGCTCCTTGTGATCAACGTTCCATATGACATCCTATGCGGCGGGAGGGCGGAGGGTTCGGCACCTGCAAGCCCTCCTCGCTCATGATCGGAGCATATCCCGCACCCGGCGCAGACGGGGCAGGGCGTAGTCGAAAAAGGCGGCGTAGGACTGGCAGTAATAGTTTTTCCCCAGCTCGCCGTCCATCCACAGCCGATCCCGGCGGCAGCCGTTCCGGCACAGGGCATACCAGCGGCAGGCGCGGCACTCCTCCGGGACGAGTTGGGACTGTTCTACGAAGCCCAATTCCTCTCTGGCCTGATCCAGCCGTGCCCAGGAGTCAACCAGCACGTTCCCCATTTTATAGTCGTCCAGCCCGTAAAAGTCGCAGGGGTAGACGCTCCCGTCCGCCTCGATGAGGTATTGGTTGGAACAGCTGCCCCGCATGGAGCATTGCTCCGGCGGCCGCCCCGACAGCATCCAAACCAGGTTGTCAAAATAGCGGATGGAATAGTATTCTCCCCGCTCCAGCTCCCGGTACCACAGGTCAAACAGGGTCTTGAGGAAGTCCCCGTATTGGGCCGGAGTAAGGGAGTAGGGATTCCCGCCCCGTGTCTCCTCCAGGGGATCCAGGCAGGGGATGTACTGCTGGAAGCGGAAGCCGCTTTTGCACAGGGAGGAGAAAACGCTCTGAATATGCCGGGCCAGATGGTTGGTCACCACCGCCAGCACATTGTACTCCACGCCGGCCCGATCCAGCAGTTTGGACGCCTTTATCACCTGGTCGTAGGTGCCCCGGCCCGCGCTGTCTTTCCGGAAACGGTCGTGGCAGATTCGGTTTCCATCCAGGGACAGCCCCACCAGAAAGCGTTTTTCGGCAAAAAACCGGCACCACGCCTCGTCCAGCAGCGTGCCGTTGGTCTGGATGGCGTAGTGGACGGAAAGTCCTTTGGGCGCGCGCTCCTCCACCAGGGTGGTGAACCGGCGGTAGAACTCCAGCCCCGCCAGGGTGGGCTCGCCCCCCTGGAACAGGAAGGAGATCGACCCCTCCGCCGCGGCCAGGGCCTTGTCTGCCACCGCCTGGGCCACCTCCTCCGGCATCATGCCGTAATTGGCTACCTGGCGCTTTTGGGCCTCGTCGGCGTAAAAGCAGTAGGCACAGCGCAGGTTGCAGGCGCTGGAGGCCGGTTTCAGCAAAAGGCTCAGTGGGGGCATGGCTTCCTCCTTTCTGCGGGGTGGACAGGTTCGATGGATCGGCCCACATAGATTTTCGGGGCCAGCACATAGGAATAGTTTTTATCCTCACAGTCCCGGTTGCGGATCATTTTCATGAGGCGGGAGGCCACCTCCCGCCCGATCTCCCGGCCCTGATGGATGGAGCAGGTGATACCCTCTGCCTCCCAATCCTGGCCGGAGTAGTCGAAGCACACCAGCGAGCAGTCCTCCGGCACCCGCCGCCCCTGCTTGTCCAGCACCTGCCGAACCAGGCGGTAGATCATGTAGTTGCAGCACACGATGGCGGTACAGCGGGGCAAGCCCTTCAAAAACCGGTCGATGGATCGGGTGAACCGGTCGTCGTGGGCCTCGTTGGAGATACACCACTTGATGTAGTCATCCTGATATTCCACCCCGTTCTGCCGCAGGGCTTCCACCATGCCCTGGAACTTCTCGATGCTCTGATAGTTGTCGTACAGGAAGATGCCCGCGATGTGCCGATGGCCCGCCTGGATCAGCGGGCCGATGAGCTCCCGGGCGCACTGGAGGTCGTTGACCACCACCCGGGGGTACTTCAGGTTCTTGTAGTAGTTGTTGTAAAAGATCACGGGGATGTGTTTTTGGTAAATTTTCTGGTAGCAGTCCAGGTTGGGGTTGAGGAGGCTCGCCTTCACTCCGTCTACGATGAATCCCTGAAACCCCTGGTTGACCACTGACTGGAGACAGCGGCGCTCG
>JAAVHT010000030.1 GCA_014799565.1 Clostridiales bacterium | reverse complement strand
GGAGGGGCTGGCCCGCCGGGGGGTGAAGGAGCTCATCGTCATCGCCCAGGACATCACCCGGTACGGGCTGGACCTGGGGGACGGAACCACGCTGGCCAAGCTGCTGACGGAGCTGTGCAAGCTGGACTTCCACTGGATACGGCTCCACTACCTCTACCCGGAGGCGGTGACGGACGAGCTGATCGAGGTCATTGCCCGGGAAAAGAAGATCGTTCATTACCTGGACATCCCCATCCAGCACGCCAACGACGGCATTTTGAAGGCCATGCGCCGCCGAAGCACAAAGGCGGAGATCGAAACGCTGTTTGCCAAGCTTCGCGCCGCCATGCCCGACGTGGTGATCCGCACCTCCCTGATCTGTGGCCTGCCGGGAGAGGGCGAGGCGGAGTTCGAGGAGCTGTGTGACTTCCTGCGGGAGCAGAAGCTCCAGCGGGCGGGGGTGTTCCAGTTCTCACCGGAGGAGGGTACCCTGGCCGCCGCCATGGAAAACCAGGTGGAGCCGGAAACGGCGGAACGCCGGGTGGAGTTGGTGGTGGATCTCCAGTCCCGTATTATGGACGAGTACAATGAACAGCGCCTGGGCACCTGCATGGAGGTGCTGTGCGAGGGCTTTGACGGAGAGGCGGGCTGCTATGCGGGCCGCACCTACGCCGACTCGGTGGACATCGACGGCCGGGTGCTGTTCACGGCGGCGGGGCTGATCCCGGCGGGGGAGTTCGTGTGGGTGCGTATTACCGGTGTGTCCGACGGCGACCTCACCGGGGAAATAGAGGGGTGAGCGGTGGATACGTTGTACCATGTCTCGCCCACACCGGGGTTGACAGTGCTGAAGCCCAGCGTGACCAAGTACTTCGGCAAGCCGAAGCAGGTTTGCCTGACGACCAGCCTGCCCATGGCCCTGATGTACGGGATCCGGCACTTTGAGTACGCCTATGGGTACACAAGGGATGGAAGGATCTATTATGAGGAGTACTTCCCCAACGCCCTGGAGGAGCTGTACCGGGGGAAAGCAGCTTCCCTTTACACCTGTTCCCGCCGACCTGATATGAAGACGACCCCAATCCCCAATGAATACGTCACCCCAAATGAGGTGACCGTGGACGGGGAGCTGCCTATTCCCGACGTCTGCGAGGCCCTGCTGGAGCAGGAGCGGCTGGGGGCGCTGAAAATCGTCCGCTGGGACGAGATGAGTGAAGGGCGGCGGCGCTGGGTCGTCCGCGCCGAGGCGGACACCATCCGGGAGAAGGGCCTGCTGGCCCGGCCCGACGACCCCTTTGCCCGCTATATGCGGGAGAAATATCCGGAGAGCTGGGCGCTCGCCGCGGACAGTCTCCCCGGCGAGATGGAACATAACCAGTGCTGAACATGAAGGAGGAAAACCATGAACTTACCTAACAAACTGACTATGATGCGCGTCATCCTCATCCCCGTGTACCTGGTGCTGTGGCACCTGGAATTCCCCGGCAACAACTACGCTGCCCTGGCCGTCTTCATCGTGGCCAGCCTCACCGACTTTTTGGACGGTTACATCGCCCGGAAGAACAATCTGGTGACGGATTTCGGCAAGTTCATGGATCCCTTGGCGGATAAAATGCTGGTGCTCACCGCTATGACCTGCTTCTGCGCCATGGGCCGGTTCCCGGACTGGGCGCTGGTCATCGTCATGGCCCGGGAGTTCGCTGTGTCCGGGCTGCGGCTGGTGGCGGTGGACAACGGCCGGGTGATTGCCGCCGGGTGGTCGGGCAAGGTCAAGACCTTCTCCACCATGGTGTGCCTGTGCCTGATGCACCTGACTGTCCTGCCCATCCCCACTGAGGTGTTGGACTGGGTGTGCATCATTGTCATCGCCGCCACCACCCTGTATTCCGGTGTGGAGTACTTCGTGAAGAACCGGGACGTGCTCAACTGGAACAAGTGATTTAATCAGTCGAAAAGCTCCGGCCCGCGCTATGCGCGGGCCGGACTTCTTTATCCCATCATCACCCTGGTGAGCAAAAAGGCCATGGCTCCGCAGGCGGGGAAGGTGAGGGCCCACGCTCCCGCCATCTGGCCCATGACCCGCCGGTCTGTCCCCCGGCCCGCGCCGCAGATGGCGGCGACTTTGGCGTGGGTTGTGGAGGCGGGCAGACCCAGGGCGGAGCAGATGAGCAGCACCGCTCCCGCGCCCAGATCGGCGGCAAGGCCGTCGTCAGGGGAGAGAGAGGCCAACTCTGAGCCCACCTTTTCCACGATTGGCTTCCCGCCCAGGGCGGTGCCCAAGGCCATCACCCCGGCGGTGAGCAGGGCCAGCGTCAGCCGGGAGGTGTCCGTATCTCCACCCAGTCCGCCAGTGAGCAGCAGGAGGGCCAGAAATTTCTGCCCGTCCTGCACTCCATGGAGCAGGGCGGTGAGGGCGGCCCCGCCCCTCTGCCATGACGCCGGACGGCGCACCCGCCCTGCCAGTGCCCACCGGAATACTCTGCCCGCCAGTACCCCGGCAGGCAGAGACAGGGCCAGCCCCGCCAGAGCCCGGATCCACGCCCCGGCGCTTAAGCTGGCGGCTCCCGCGCCCACGGCGAAGGCTCCGCCGGACAGCCCCGCCAGCAGGGCGTGGCTCTCGCTGGTGGGCAGGCCGAACCGCCACGCCGCTACCGCCCACAGCACAATGGACAACAGGGCGGCGTTCAGCGCGATGAGCGCCGTTTGGGGGCTGGAGAAGGCCACCAGCTCCCCTATGGTATCTGCCACAGCGGGGAAGCACAGGCAGGCAAAAACGGCCCCAATGAAGTTGCATACCGCTGCCAGGGCTACCCCCCGGCGGAAGGACATAGCCCCGGAGCCTATGGCAGTGGCGATGGCGTTAGGCGCGTCGGTCCAGCCGTTGACAAAGATTACCGCCAGCACCAGCAGGCGGGCGAGATGGACGGTCAAGGTCATGGCACTCCCTCCCGGAGCAAGCGTATGAGGGGCGGAGAGGAAGATATGCAAAATTTTTGAAAAAATAAAAGGGTTTTCGATTTTTACGGGGTATAAGAGATAGACAGCAATTTTGTCTGAGCGAAAGAGAGGGAGGGATACGGCATGGATCAGACCATCCGGGAGCGCACCGAAGAGCTGGAGCGGCAGACCCTGTCGCCCCGGGCCTGTCTGTCGGCCAATTCCAAGGGGCGGGCGGTGGCCATTGCCCCCTGTCCCATGCGCACCTGCTTCCAGCGGGACGTGGATCGGGTGGTACACTGCAAGTCCTTCCGGCGCTTGAAGCACAAGACCCAGGTGTTCCTCCAGCCAGAGGGCGACCACTATCGCACCCGCATGACCCACACCCTGGAGGTGTCCCGGATCGCCCGAACCATGGCCCGGGGGCTGCGGCTCAACGAGGATCTCACCGAGGCCGCCGCCCTGGCCCACGACCTGGGCCACACCCCCTTTGGCCACGCCGGAGAGCGGGCGCTGTCCCGGATGGTGGAGGGGGGCTTCCGTCACTACGAGCAGTCCCTGCGGGTGGTGGATCGGCTGGAGAACGACGGCGCGGGGCTGAACCTGTGCCATGAGGTGCGCAGCGGCATCCTGTGCCACACCGCCGGGCCGGTGGCGGACACCCTGGAGGGCCAGCTGGTGCGGTTTGCCGACAAGATCGCCTATATCAACCATGATATCGACGATGCCATGCGGGGGGGCATTATCTTTCCCACCGATATTCCCGCCCACATCTCCCAGACCCTGGGCTACACCCACGGAGAACGCATCGAGACGCTGACTATGGACATCATCCGCGCCAGTGCTGAGGGGGATCTCATCCGCCAGTCGGAGCCGGTGGCAAAGGCCATGGCGGAGCTGAAGGAGTTCATGTTCCAGTCGGTCTACTTCAATCCCTTGGCCAAGGGGGAGGAGGGCAAAGCCGAGGACATGATTTGCCTGCTTTTTGAATACTATTGCAAGCATACGGACAAGCTGCCCTCCGAATATCAGGACATCCTGGTGCGGGAGGGGACGCAGCGGGCGGTGCTGGACTATATCGCGGGTATGACGGATACCTACGCCGTGGAGCAGTTTGGGCAGCTGTTCATTCCAATGAGGTGGGTGGTGAAATGACAGAATACCTTGTCCCCACCCGTCCGTCCGAGACAGAGTTCACCGAGAAGCGCTCCACGTTTATCGGCCACGTCTGGCCGGTGGAGACGGAGGACGAGGCCCGCGCCCGCATCGACGAGATGAAAAAGAAATACCACGATGCCCGGCACAACTGCTGGTGTTATGTTCTGAAGGACGGCCCGGTGCGCTACTCCGACGACGGCGAGCCCCAGGGCACCGCCGGACAGCCCATGCTGGGGGTGTTCCAGAAGGAGGGGGTCACCAACGTGTGCTGTGTGGTGACCCGATACTTCGGCGGGGTGCTGTTGGGTGCGGGAGGCCTGGTGCGGGCCTACACCCAGAGCGCCAAGGACGCGCTGGACGCGGCGGGCATTTCCGTCGTCCGCCGCTGGGTGGAGCTGGCGGTGGAGTGCCCCTACAGCTTTTTGGAGCGGGTGAAGCTGGCCTGCGCCGCTCAGGGCGGCATTGTGGGAGATATTGAATACGCCGCCAATGTTATTGTTCACGCCCTGCTGCCCGAGGGCGAGGCGGAGGGCTTCCGCGCCCGGATGACCGAGCTGTCCGCCGGGGGCGTTGAAGCGGTGGAGCTGGGTGAAGTGTTCCGTGGGGCGCCCATTGAACGGTAAAATAGCTTTGCGGAACCCTTTTGAAAAGTTCTGTGTACAGATTGAGCGGTAGATTCTCCAAATCTGTGATAAAATTGGGCAAAATTGGCTAATATCAAGAGGTGAGACCATGGCCATTCCCGAATCCTTCCTGGACGACCTCAACGGGCGGTTGAATATTGTGGACGTGGTCTCCGCCTACCTGCCACTGAATAAAAAGGGGGGCAGCTACTGGGGCTTGTGCCCCTTCCACCATGAAAAGACCCCATCTTTCTCCGTCAACGAGCCCAGGCAGATTTTCCACTGTTTCGGCTGCGGCAAAGGGGGAGGTTCCATCCGCTTTGTCATGGAGATGGACGGCCTATCCTTTCCCGAGGCGGTGCGCAAGCTGGCGGAACGGGAAGGGATGCAGGTGCCCGATGACAGCCCCGGGGACGGGGCATGGAGAGAGAAGCGCCGCCGGGTGCTGGAGCTGAACCGCGAAGCCGCCCGGTTCTACCGTTCCATGCTGGCTGATCCCAGAGGATCAGCGGTGGCGTCCTACATCCGGGACAAGCGGCGTATCAGCCCCAAGTTTTCCGCCCGGTTTGGCCTGGGGGCCGCCCCAGAGGGCTGGAACAGCCTCATCACCGCCATGCGGGACAAGGGCTATGACAAGGCGGATCTCATTGACGCTGGGTTGGCCGTGGCGGGGAAAAACGGCGGCGTGTATGACAAATACCGCAATCGGCTGATGCTCCCTGTCATCGACACCCGGGGGGATGTGATCGGCTTCACCAGTCGGGTGATGGACGACTCCACGCCCAAATACCTGAACACCCCGGAGACCGCCATTTTCAAAAAGCGCTCCATCCTGTATGGACTGAACTACGCCAAAAAGACCAAGCGGCCCAACTTCATCCTGGTGGAGGGCAACATCGACGTGATTACCCTCCATCAGGCGGGCTTTGACAACACGGTGGCCACCATGGGCACCGCCCTCACCGAGGAGCATATCCGCCTGCTGGAGCGGTACACAAAGGAACTGGTGCTGTGCTACGACAACGACGATGCCGGGGAGGACGCCACCCAGCGGGCCATCGCCCTGATGAAGAAATCGGAGCTGTCTGTCAAGGTGCTCCGCCTGCCCCGCCGCCGGACGGCGGAGGGCGAGCTGGTAAAGCAGGACGCGGACGATTTTATCAAAAATCACGGCCCTGGGGCCTTTGAGGATTTGATGAATCAAAGCGCCAACTCGGCGGAATACCGCCTGGGTGCAGTGCAGGCTCAGTTTGATCTGAGCCGGGACGACCAGCGGGCGCAGTACCTACTGGCCGCAGCGGAGGTGGTGGCCGGGCTGCCCAGCCCCGTGGAGCGGGAGATATACGCCGGCCGCTGCGCCGAGGAGGCCAAGGTATCCAAGGAGGCGGTACTCCAGGAGGTGGAGCGCCTGCGGAAAAAGCAGCGCTGGCAGACCAGGAAGCAGGAGGAGCGGCAGAGCCTCGTCCCCACACGCCAGCTCCAGCCCAAGAGCCGGGAATTGCGGTACACCAACGTCCGCTCCGCCCGCGCGGAAGAGGGCATTTTGCGGGTGGTGCTGCTGGACGGGGAGTTTTTCCGGGAGCTGGACGATCTCACGCCGGAACACTTTTCCTCGCCGCTGCTGGGCCGCGCGTTTGCCCTGCTGCGGGAACGTTGGCGGGAGGGCAAAAGCGTCGCTTTCGCGGCACTGGAGGGGCGGTTTACCCCGGAGGAGATGGATCAGCTCTCAGCCGTTCTCCAAAAGGAGCAAAGCATGAATGCGGCAGAAAAAGCGATGAATGAATGCAAGCAAGTGATTTTGGAAGAGCACAGCAAAGCTGTTGCAGACATAAATGACGTGGATGCTCTCATGTCTACGAGAAATGTACTCAAACAGAAAAAAGGCTTTGGAGGATGAATGACCATGAGCGACAAAAAGAAGACGGCAAAAAAGCTGGAGGCGGTTCCCCACACCCAAGTGAGCCCGGAGAAGCTGGAGGCGGCTAAGGCGGAGCTTGGTAAGATGATTGAAGGCGTCCAGAATGGCGAGAAGCTGCTGGAGCTGGTGGATATCGGCTATAAAAAGGGCAAACTGTCCTCCAATGAGATGATGGAGACGCTGGACTCCATCAATCTGGAGAGCGACCAGATGGACAAGGTATATGATGTGCTGGAGAACCTGGGCATCGACACCGCTGGGGATGACTTTCCCCCTGAGCTGGACGGCGACGAGATTCCTCCCGCCGCCGACCTGGAGGAGATCCCCGAGGAGGAGATCGTGGATCCCAACACGCTGGTGGACTCCTTCGCCATCGACGACCCGGTGCGGATGTACCTGAAGGAGATCGGCAAGGTGGATCTGCTCACCTCCGAGCGGGAGGTGGAGCTGGCTCAGGCCATGGGCGCCGGGGCGGCGGCTCAGGAGCAGCTGGCCGAACTGGAGAAATCCGGTGAGCCCATCCCGGAGGAAACCTTGAAGGAGCTGAAAAAGGCCATCAAGGGCGGTGAGCGAGCCAAGCAGCAGCTGGCGGAGGCCAACCTGCGCCTGGTGGTGTCCATCGCCAAGCGGTATGTGGGCCGGGGAATGCTGTTTCTGGATTTGATTCAGGAGGGCAACCTGGGTCTCATCAAGGCGGTGGAGAAATTTGACTACACTAAGGGCTATAAGTTCTCGACCTACGCCACCTGGTGGATCCGGCAGGCCATCACCCGGGCCATCGCCGACCAGGCCCGCACCATCCGCATCCCGGTACACATGGTGGAGACCATCAACAAGGTGATCCGGGTGAACCGGCAGCTCTTGCAGGAGTTGGGCCACGATCCCTCCCCGGAGGAGACCGCCGCCGAGATGAATATGCCGGTGGAGAAGGTGCGGGAGATACTGAAGATCGCCCAGGAGCCCGTCTCTCTGGAAACCCCCATCGGCGAGGAGGAGGACAGCCATCTGGGCGACTTCATCGAGGACGACACCGCCTCCGAGCCCTCCGAGGCCGCGTCCTTTACCCTGCTGAAGGAGCAGCTGGTGGATGTGCTGTCCACCTTGACTCCCCGGGAGGAGAAGGTGCTGCGCCTGCGCTTCGGCATCGAGGACGGCCGCACCCGCACCCTGGAGGAAGTGGGCAAGGAGTTTAACGTCACCCGGGAGCGCATCCGGCAGATCGAGGCCAAGGCTCTGCGCAAACTGCGTCACCCGTCCAGGAGCAAGAAATTGAAGGATTTTCTGAGCTGAGCCTAAAAGACCCGCCCCCGGTCAACGCACCGGAGGCGGGTCTTTTCAGTATTCCAGCTTCATAATCTGCCCGTTGGACGGGTGTGGGATGTTCAAGACATACTGCATGAGCGTTCCGTGACAGGCTACGATGACACAGCGAAAGACTCTGTATTTTTCCAGCACAGCAAAAACCCGCCCCTTCATCTGTTCGACGGACTCCCAGGAGGGGGTTTCACCGGCGGGATGGTGCCCATGGTTGTTGTGCAGCGCCTGATAACACCAGTTGGCTTCCTCCTGCGGCAGATACTCATAATCAACGGCATCCGCCGACCACTCGTGGAGGTCGGTTTCCACCCGGATGTCCAGTCCCAGCTCCTTTGACAAGATGGCGGCGGAGTGCAGTGCCCGGCCATAGGGGGATGAGATAATGAGCTCCGCGTCCTTCAGCCGTTTGTCGAGGGCGGCGGTTTTGATCTGCTGGATGCCAAGCTGGGACAGCGTCAACATATTGAAGCCCCGGCCCTGATATATTTTTGTATTTGCCTCTGAAAAGTTCGCCTGTCCGTGGCGGATAAAATAAAACGTCGTCATTTCCAATCCCTCCGTCCTTTACCGAAATACTCGGTTGAAATCCCTGGGCATCTTGGCCTTGAAGGTGACCTGTTCTCCGGTGGCGGGGTGGGTGAAGGACAGCTCGCCCGCGTGGAGGCACAGCCGCCCAATGGGGTTGGTGCGGGCGCCGTACTGCTTGTCCCCGGCCACGGGGCAGCCCAGCTCCTTCATATGGACGCGGATCTGGTTTTTCCGCCCCGTCTCGATATTGATGTCCAGCAGGGCGTACCCGCCCCCGGCCTTGACCACCTGATAGCTGGTAATGGCCTCCTTGGCACCCTTTCCAGGCCGGCCGGAGAAGCTGAGATGGGTGTCCGTCTCCACCAGGTAAGAGCGGATGGTGTCCTGCGCTGGCTTTGGCACGCCTTCCACCACCGCCAGGTAGCCCCGGCGAGTAATGATCTCGTTCCATTTGGCCTGGAACAGCTCCTTGGTTTCGGCGTCCCGGGCAAACATCAGCACTCCGGAGGTGTCCCGATCCAAGCGGTGGAGGACAAAAATGCGGTCGTCCACCCGGCGGCTCTTTACGTAGTCTGTGACCATGTGGTAGGCGGTGCGGGTCTTTTCCTTGTCATTGGCTACGCTGAGCAGTTTGGCAGGCTTGTTCACCACGATGAGATGCTCGTCTTCATAGAGGATGGGAAAGGGAAGCGCGTCCGCCCGTGGAGCGGAGGAGGATAAAACCGTGATTTGCTGTCCGGGGGCCAAAGGGGTGTCGAATTGGGAAACAGGCACGCCGTCCACCGCGATCAGCCGCCGGGACAGCAGGGATTTTACATTGTTCCGGCTCTTGCCCTTTATGCTGGCCAGCAGGAAGGGGAGCAGGGTGGTGGGTTCGCTGACCGTATAGACAGAGGCTTCGGCTGCCCGGCGCTTGTAGTTGTGTTCCATAGAAACCGCCTTTCTGTGTTTTCCCGCCGCAGGGGGAAAAGCGTATCATTGGAGACATTGTATCACAGCATCGGGGAAAAGTCCATGAAATTCCGGCGGGACAAGCAAGACTGACTCTTTTCCGTCATAAGCTTCCCAGAGGTGATGCATCGTGAGAGAAAAGGAGGGCCTGCTGCTCCGGGTGTCCCGAATGTTTGATCTGCCCGCCGATGCGCTGGCAGGAGAACCTCGAGTGGAGGTAGTGGGGAACGGTGAGCTGCGGATGGGCCCCCACCGGGGCATTCTGGCCTATGGGGAGTCGGAGATCCACATATCCGGCGGCAGTATGGTGGTGATGGTGCGGGGAAGCGGCCTGGAACTGCGGGCTATGACCTCGGAGGAACTGCTCATCACGGGAACCATCACAGCCGTAGAATTTGTGAGGTAGAATCATGAAAAAGCTCATCAATCTGCTGCGAGGATACGTGATACTGGAGGTGGCCGGGGCCTTCCCCGAGCGGCTTTTGAATCTGTGCGCCCAGAACCGTCTGCAATTCTGGAAGTTGAGTTGGATCGACGAGACCAGCTTCACATTCCGTATTGCGCTCAGCGATCGGAAGCGGCTGGACGAGCTGGCTCAGCGCTCTATGTGTCAGCTCACCGAGCGGGGGCGCCGGGGAGCGGCGGTGGAGGTGGAGCGGATTATAGAGCGCCGCTGGGGATTTTTGGCGGGGCTGGCGGTATGCTTTCTGGCGGTGAGCTTCCTGTCCCGGTTCCTGCTGGTCATTGAGGTGGTGGGAAATGAGACTACCCCCACCGCCGTCATCCTGTCTCAGCTCCAGCGGGTGGGGGTGCGGCCCGGGGTCTACGGCCCTTCCATCCCGGAGAAGGAGGCCGCCAACGCCGCCCTTCTGGGTCTGCCGGAGCTTTCCTACCTGGCTATCAACATCTATGGCACCCGGGCGGAGGTGGTGGTTCACGAGGCGGAGAAGAAGCCCGAAATGTTGGAGGAGGATATCCCCACCGACGTGATTGCCAAAGCAGACGGCATCATCGAAGAGATCCAGGCGAACTTCGGCCGGGCGATGTTTCAGGATGGAGATATCGTGGCCAAGGGGGAGGTACTCATCAGCGGAGATTTGGATTTAAAAGAACCTGAGTATGGCACAGTGGATCTGGGGCATCTCATCGTCCACGCCGCTGGGTCTGTTACCGCCCGGACGTGGCGTACTTTGGAGGAGACAATTCCCCTCACATACCAGGCAAAGATGTACACTGAAGAGGAGCAAACGGGGTACGGCATAAAAATTTTGTGGAATGACCTGGATTTTTTTGAAAACAGTAGCATTTCCCAGGGCAGATATGATAAAATAACCAAGACTGAACAGTTAGCTCCCTTTGGCCGCCCCCTGCCCGTCTGGGTGACCACGACAACGCTGCGTCCCTACACCCTGGAGGAGCGGCCTATAGACGTGGAGGAGGCCGCGGCCCGGTTGGAACGGGCTCTGCTGGCCCGGTTGGAGGAGCTGCTGGCGGCCAACGGGGGAGAGGCCCTGCGCACCGACTTTGTCACCAAAGAGGAAGACGGGCTGCTCACCGTGACGCTGTTGGCGGAGTGCCGGGAGGAGATCGGCCGCACCGTGAAGCGGGAGGGAGAAATCGGGCGTATTTATGGTACGCCTCAGGAGGATACCAAAGACAGCGGCTGAGTGCCGCATAGAGGAGTGTACGCATGACAGAGCAGAGCATCAGCATCGAGCGGATGGAAGAGGCCGTCAACCTGTTCGGCCTGTTTGATGAAAATATCCGCCTTATTGAGCAGGAGCTGGACGTTTCGGTGGTCAACCGGGAATCCAACCTGAAGATTTCCGGCGAGGGCGAAAACGTCATGCTGGCGGTGAAGGCCATCCAAGGCCTGCTCACCCTGTCCGCCAAGGGGGAGGCCATCGGCCAGCAGAACGTGCGGTATATCATCGAATTGGTTCGTTCCGGCAACGAGGGCAAGATCGCTCAGTTGGCCGGAGACGTGGTGTGCGTCACCGCCAAGGGCAAGCCCATCAAGGCCAAGACCATCGGCCAGCAGAAATACGTGGACGCCATCAAGAACAATACCGTCACCATCGGCGTGGGCCCCGCCGGCACGGGCAAGACGTATCTTGCTGTGGCGGCGGCGGTAGCAGCCTTCCGGGAGAAGCAGATCAACCGCATCATCCTCACCCGCCCCGCCGTAGAGGCGGGAGAGCGGCTGGGCTTCCTGCCGGGGGACTTGCAGAGTAAGGTCGATCCCTATCTGCGGCCCCTGTATGACGCGCTGTTTGATATGCTGGGGGCGGAAACCTACCAGAAGTATTTGGAGCGGGGGAACATCGAGGTGGCCCCGCTGGCCTATATGCGCGGGCGGACGCTGGATGACTCGTTCATCATTCTGGATGAGGCCCAGAACACCAGCCGGGAGCAGATGAAAATGTTCCTGACCCGGCTGGGGTTTGGCTCCAAGATCGTCATCACCGGCGACGCCACCCAGATCGACCTACCGGTGGACAAGGTGTCCGGGCTGAAGGAGGCCATGCGGGTGCTGAAGGGCGTGGAGGATATCTCCATCTGCCAGCTCACTGGGGCGGACGTGGTACGGCACGTCATCGTCCAGCGGATCATCAAGGCCTATGAGGACGATGAGAAGCGCCGCGCCGCCAAGAGAGAGAAGCGTTAAGAGGAGAAATTGCCATGCCCAAACATGAGATTATCATCTCTGCCGACGTGCCCGGCGTGGACGAGGGCCTGCGATCTTTTCTCCGCAAGGTCATACGCACCGCTCTGGACGCCGAAGGGGTTGACGTGCCCTGCGAGGTCAACGTGCTGGGGACCAACGACACGGGCATCCACCGGGTCAACCTGGATATGCGGGGGGTGGACGCGCCCACCGATGTGTTGAGCTTTCCCATGTTTGACCTTGTGCCGGGGGACAAGCCCTCCGAGGATGATGCCGACCCGGCCACTGGCTTGGTGCCCCTGGGGGATATGTGCATTTCCATGGAGCGGGCCGCCGCCCAGGGAGAGGAATACGGCCACGGCTTCCAGCGGGAACTGTCCTATCTGGCCGTCCACTCCGTCCTGCACCTGCTGGGCTATGACCACTTGGACGAGGGGCCGATGAAGGTTCAGATGCGGGGGAGGGAGGAGAGTATTATGAAGGAATTGGGATTAGAGAGGGAGAAAAATACATGAAAATACGCTGTGCTTTGCTGGCGGCAGCCCTGGCGCTGCTGCTGGCGGGGTGTCAGGTGGAGGAGCCGGCAGAGACTGCGTCTGTGCCGCCGGATACGGCCGCTCCGGTGGGGGAATCCGTGCCGTCGGAAACGCCGTCCCCTGCCCTTGATCCGCTGGAGGAGCTTTTGGCGCAGTATCCCATTGACGACGATCACGATGCCTTTCTGGTGGACACCGGAGGCAGGCTGGGGACGCTGCTGGTGACAGTGGAGCTGGGGGAGCGGGAGCAGGACTTGGAGCTGAGGGAAACCCCGCTGTATATTGCAATTTGGGATCCTGAGGATATGAGTGAAGCCATCCAGGAGATGGAATCGACGATATTCAACATATTCCATTGGCACGCGGAAGTGGATGCTAACTTTGACGGGTACATGGATTTCAGCTATACGTACGCCATGGGAAACCAACCGTGTTACGCCCATCTTTGGATCTGGGATGAGGACGTGGGGCAGTTTGTGGAAGTGCCGGAGTACGCGGAGATATCCATGCCCTACTGCGATCCGGAGACGGAGACCATCGATGGCTGGGCGCGGGAAAGCGCCGCCGGGGACGGCGTGACCACGTTCCACCGCTGGGAGGACGGAGAGCTGGTGTGTGTGCGGCGGATCGAGACGTACTGTCCGTGGGAACAGGGAGTGCCCATTATCGTTTCCGTTCAGGACAGGGTGGATGGGGAACTGAAACGGGTCTACTATGAGGAATTTCCCTGGGAGCTTGATGAGATCGAGGGCCGGGAGGCGTGGAGGCTGGAAGCGAGTAAATGGGGCAGCCTGGACTACCACGGAGAGACCTAAAATACTTAAAATGCTCAAAGAAAGTTGAGGATCATCTATGAACATCAAGAAAAGCGGCATCATCACCATCTGCGGACGGCCCAACGTAGGCAAGTCCACCCTGACCAACACCCTGGCGGGGGAGAAGATCGCCATTGTCTCCCCCAAGCCCCAGACCACCCGGAACCGGATCTGCGCCGTCCTCAACCGGGGGGACAGCCAGTTTGTGTTTGTGGATACGCCGGGGCTGCACCGCGCCCGCACCCGCCTGGGCGACTACATGGTCAAGGTGGTGCGCCAGTCGGTTGCGGACGTGGATGGCGTCATGCTGCTGGTGGAGCCGGTGGATCACATCGGGGGGCCGGAGCAGGAGCTCATTGACCGCATCCGCGCACTGGGCGCGCCCGCCGCGCTGGTCATCAATAAAATTGATACAATCGAGAAGGAAAAGCTGCTGGCGGTGATGGCGGTCTACGGCGCGGCCTACGACTGGGACGCGGTGGTGCCCATCTCGGCCAAGACCGGCGAGGGTGTGGACGAACTGCTGGAGGTGCTGGACGGATGGCTGCCCGAGGGGCCCCAGCTGTTCCCCGATGGGGCGGTCACCGACCAGCCGGAGCGGCAGATCATGGCGGAGATCGTCCGAGAGAAGCTGTTGCGGGAGCTGGACAAGGAGATCCCCCACGGCACGGCGGTGGAGGTGACGAAATTCTCCCAGCGGGACAACGACATCATTGACTGCCACGTGACCATATACTGTGAGAAGGCCTCCCACAAGGGCATCATCATCGGCAAGGGCGGCGCCATGCTGAAAAAGATCAGCACCCAGGCCCGGCAGGATATGGAGGCGTTCATGGGGGCCAAGGTGTACCTGGAGACCTGGGTGAAGGTGAAGGAGAACTGGCGGGACAACCCGGCGGCCATCCAGAACTTTGGGTATACTGAGGACTGAGCTATGGTAGATATCGAAAATTGGATGAAAGAGCTCGCCGGGAAGCTGACGGACGAGTTTGGCTCCCGCCTGCTGTTTCTGGGCCTTCAGGGCAGCTATGGCCGGGGTGAGGCCGATGAGGACAGCGACATCGACGTGGTGACCGTGTTGGATGAGGTGGAGTTGGCCGATTTGGACGCTTACCGAGCCATTGTCCGCGCAATGCCCGAGGGAGAGAAAGCCTGCGGTTTTTTGTGCGGGGCGGCGGAGCTGAAAAGCTGGCCTAAATACGATCTACTGTCGGTGGCTCGGGATACCCGGGATGTGCATGGGAGGTTGGCAGATCTGCTGCCGCCTTTTGGCAGGGATGATTTGGCGGACGCAGCCGCGATTGGCGCGTCGGGGCTGTATCACGCCGCCTGCCACACGTATTTGTATGGAAACAAAGAGAGATGGCCTGTTTTTTTAAGAAATGCCCACAAAAGCGCGTTTTTCATTCTGCGGGCGCTGCATGAACTGCGCACCGGCGAAAATGTGCGGGCGAAGAAGGATCTGCTGGCTCGCCTTTCCGGAGATGAGCGGAAGATTTTGGAGCGCGGCCTGACCAAACATGAGACTGAAGAGCCGCTGGAAACCGCTTTTGCCCGCCTGCTGCGCTGGAGCGCCTCCGTTATAGTGGAGGCGAAGGGCGCAAAAATTCCCTGACATAATCCGCCTGCCTCTGCCCATGCTAATGATGGACAGGAGGGACGGCAGATGATGAACGAACCGTATTGGGGTCTGTTTTGGACGACCGGGCTGCCGGAGGCCTGGCTCATGAGCCGAGAGCGGATGGGACAGCTGAAGAATGATGCCGGGCCGGGGGCAGAGGGTACAACCAGCCCGGCGCCGGCCTCCCCGCCGGACAACGGCCCCCGGGGGCTCACTTGAATCAAACCGCCTGACGGTGCTTTGCCGGGGCGGTACATAGGAGCGTCGCTATGCACCTGACAACGAACGCCCTCGTGCTGCGCGAGGTGAATTACAAGGAATCGGATAAGATACTCACCCTGCTCACCGAGAAGGAGGGCAAGCTCACTGTGTCTGCCCGAGGATGCCGGAAAAAGGACAGTCCCATTGCCTCCGCCTGTCAGCTGTTGGCATGGGGGGAGTTCACCCTGTACGAGTACAATGGGCGGTGGGCCGTGAAGGAGACCGCCTCCGAGCGGCTGTTTGACGGGGTGCGGGGAGATCTGGAGAAGATCGCCCTGTCCAGCTATCTGGTGGAGGTGACGGAGGCTCTGGCCGAGGAGGGTCAGCCCGACCCCGGCCTGCTGGCGGTGACGCTGAACTGCCTCCACGCCCTGGATAAGCTGCCCGTGCCCCTGACTCAGGTGAAGGCAGCCTTCGAGTGGCGTTCTATGGCGCTGGCCGGGTATGAGCCACAGATCGCCCGGTGCGGCGTGTGTGGGCGGGAGCAGCCCCGTGAGCCCCACATTCATTTGGGGGAGGGCACCGTCCACTGCGGCCCCTGCCGGGACAAGCTGGGGGAGGGGGTGTCCATGCCGCTGACCACGGCGGCGCTGGCAGCCCTGCGGCATATCATCTGGGGCTCCCGGAAACGTTTGCTGTCCTTCCGGCTGGACGGCGAGGGGCTGCAAAAGCTGTCCGACGCGTCGGAGGCCTACCTTATGACCCGGCTGGAGCGGGGGTTCCGGACGTTGGACTTCTACAAGAAAATTACTTACAAACCATCATTGTAAATTGAGGAAGAGATCATGACGCAATTATTTGAAAAATCCATCGAGACCTTGGAGCTGCCCCGGGTGCTGGCCCTGCTGGCGGACGAGGCGGCTACCGAGGAGGGTAAGGAGCGGTGTCTGGCTCTGCGACCCTTAGATGTTCAGAACGACGTACACCGACTGCAAAAACAGACCTCCGCCGCCTTCGACCTCTTGGTGAAGCACGGTACGCCCTCCCTGTCCGGGGTGAAACCGGTGGCGGCGGCCCTCCAGCGGGCGGATCGGGGCGGCGCGCTGAACACCCGGGAGCTGCTGGACATCGCCCAGGTGCTGCGCTGCGCGAGGAGCGTCCGGGAGTACGGCGCGGGAAACGGCGAGGTCAAGACGGTGCTGGACGGCTACTTTGAAAGCCTGACCGCCAACCGCTTTTTGGAGGACAAGATCACCGGCTCCATCCTCAGCGAGGATGAGATCGCCGACGCCGCCTCTCCGGAGCTGGCCGACATCCGACGGCACATCCGGGCGGCGGCGGGCAAGGTGCGGGACGTGCTCAACCGGCTCATCTCGTCCAACCAGTCTAAGTACCTCCAGGACGCCATCATCACCATGCGCGGGGGCCGGTACGTGGTGCCTGTGAAGAGCGAGCATAAGAACGACGTCCCCGGCCTGGTGCATGACGTATCCGGCTCGGGCGGCACCTTCTTCATCGAACCCATGGGGGTGGTGAACGCCAACAACGAGCTGCGGGAGCTCCAGGCCAAGGAGCAGAAGGAGATCGAGCGCATTTTGGCGGAGTTGTCCGCCGACTGCGCCGGCTTCAAAACGGACATCGAAGATGATTACCAGACCCTGGTGTCCCTGGACTGCATCTTTGCCCGGGCCAAGCTGTCCTCCGCCATGGGAGCCATGGAGCCGGTGCTGGGGAACCACATTGAGCTGCGCCGCGCCCGCCACCCTCTGTTGGATCCCAAGACCGCCGTGCGCAACGACCTGACCCTGGGCGGCAAATTCGACACTCTGGTCATCACCGGCCCCAATACCGGCGGTAAAACGGTGACGCTGAAAACCCTGGGCCTGCTCACACTGATGGCTCAGTGCGGTCTGCATATCCCGGCGGCGGACGGCTCCACCGTGAAGGTGTGCTCCGCTGTACTGGCCGACATCGGGGACGAGCAATCCATTGATCAGTCCCTGTCCACCTTCTCCTCCCACATGACCAACATCGTGGCCATTCTGGAGCAGGCGGACGACGAGACGCTGATTCTGTTTGACGAACTGGGTGCGGGCACCGACCCGGTGGAGGGCGCGGCCCTGGCTGCGGCCATTATCGAGTCTGCACGAGCCATGGGGGCCACGGTGGCCGCCACCACCCATTATGCCGAGCTGAAGGTGTACGCCATGACTACCGCCGGGGTGGAGAACGCCTCCTGCGAGTTCGATGTGGAGACCCTGGCCCCCACTTATCGGGTGCTCATCGGCATTCCGGGCAAGTCCAATGCCTTTGCCATCTCCCGGAGATTGGGCCTGCCCGACTATATCATCCAGAAGGCCGCCGACCGCATCGACGCGGAAAACGTGCGCTTTGAGGACGTACTAAGCCAGCTGGACATCCAGCGCCAGGCCATGGAGAAGGAGAAGGAACAGGCGGCCAAGCTGCGCCGTGAGATGGAGGAGGCTCGCTCACAGGCAGAGCAGTACCGTGCCCACATTGAGGAGGAGCGGCGGCGCGCCACCGAGAAGGCCCAGGCGGAAGCCCGCGCCATCATTGAGCAAGCCCGGGACGCGGCGGATCAGACCTTTAAGGAGCTCAACGAAATGCGCCGCCGCCAGGAGCAGAGCCGGGAGCGGGTGGACGACAACGAGCAGAGGGCCGAGCTGCGCCGGAAGCTTAACGAGGCGGACGCCGCTCTGGGTGGTAAAAAAGAGGAACTGCCGCCCCCGCCGCCCACCCGGGATGCGGTTGTCGGCGATACAGTGGAGCTGGTGAAGATGGGAACTCAGGCGGAGGTTGTCGGTCTCAATAAGGACGGCACCCTCCAGCTCCAGGCGGGTATTTTGAAGCTGAAGGCCAAGCAGAGCGAGGTGCGGGTGCTGGAGGACGTGACGGCACGGAAAAAGCAGAGTGCCCGCGATAAACAGCGCGCCGCCGCGGTGAGCCGCCCCTTCCGGGCGGCGGCTGCCAAGGCGGAGCTGGATCTTCGGGGCATGATGGTGGACGAGGCACTGGGCGCGGTGGATCTGTTTCTGGACAACGCCCTCATGGGCAAGCTGGAGACGGTGACCATCATCCACGGCAAGGGCACCGGCGCCCTGCGCAAAGCGGTGCGGGATCACCTGAAAAAGAGCCGCTACGTGAAGGAATACCGCCCCGGCGTCTACGGCGAGGGCGAGGACGGCGTGACGGTAGCCACGCTGAAATAAGCGCAACAAACGCCGCTCCCTCACGGAGGGAGCGGCGCTTTTTTACAACAGGTTGGTGAGGGTGGGCAGCTCCGCTTCCACCAGTAACCCCAGTTGGGTGAGCAGCCGGGCGTTGACGGCCGCGTACTCAGCAGGCTGCTTTTCGCCGCCCTCCAGGAAAGCCAGAGCCTCGTCCATGGAGACCTGGATAGCGTCGGTGTCGGCATGGCGCAGGGTGATGTGAAGATAGCCCTCGTACTCCATCCAGCGCTCCTTGGCCTGACGGGTGAGGCGGGCGGCGCCCTCCCAGTCCTCCTGCTCCACGAGTTCCTGGGCCTCGGTGAGCAGGCCGGTGAGCTGACCGATAATGCGGTTCAGCTGCCAGATGTGCAGGCTGGACAGGACGGCCAGCAGGGCGATCAGTCCGATGGAGAGATACAGCCGTTTCATTTTCCCGCCTCCTTTTTGGGTACGCAGTAGGTGGTGCCTCCTTCGTCCACGGTGAGCAGGAACGCCTGCCGGTAGGAATGCAGGCCGTGGCTGGCCAGCTGCTTTTCCAGCCAAATCTGCTCATAACCCCGTCCCTTCAGGTTGTGTTCCAGCAGATGCCCGTCGCTGACCAGTACCACCGGCAGCCCGGTTTCCTGGGTGGATATCCCCATCTGGGCGGCGGTGACGGGCTTCTCGGCGGCGAAGGGCAGCACGGAAAGCTGCCCGTTGGTTTCCAGCAATGCGAACTTGATGGATTTGAAGTCGGCGTAGCCCTGGATACGCAGCTCCTCCATCAGCTCGTCCAGGGTGAGGCGGTTTTTTTTCAGCTCCATCTCCAGCACCTGGCCGTTCTCCACCACGATGGAGGGCCGTCCGCACAGCAGTGCCCGGAACCGGATGGATCGGGTGCAGAGTACCGAAATGATGGTGGACAGAGCCAGCAGCACGATAATGGGGATGAGTCCCCACAGCAGGGGGATGCCGTTGTCCTGCATGGGGACGGAGGCCAGGTCGGCGATGATGAGGGTGAGCACCAGCTCGGAGGGTTCCAGCTGGCCGATTTGATGCTTGCCCAGCAGCCGGATGCCCACCACAATGAGCAGGTAGAGCACCACGGTGCGTATGAGTACCACAAACATATAAAACCTCCATGCGCTCGGGCGGGGCTTGTCATTTGAGCGTTCTGCTTCCAATTAGGATGGGCTTCAGGTTTTTATAATATGTGGAAAATGACCGAGAGATATTCTTGTTTTTTTTGGAGAGATACGGTAAAATAAAAGGCATTCCGATAAAAAAGGAGAGAGCATATGAGCCATCAGCTTGTGATCGTACTGGATTTCGGCGGGCAGTACAACCAGCTCATCGCCCGACGGGTTCGGGAGTGCGGCGTGTACTGCGAGGTCAAGCCCTACACCACCCCTCTGGCCGACCTGCGGGCCATGGAGCCCATCGGAATTATTTTCACCGGGGGGCCCAACTCCGTCTATTTGGATACCTCACCCCACGTAGACCCGGATATCTTCACATGGGGCGTGCCCATCCTGGGCATCTGCTACGGATGCCAGCTGATGGCTCACCATTTAGGGGGACGGGTCACCGCTGCCCAGGATGACTCCGCCCGGGAGTACGGCAAGACAGTCACTTATTTTGAGACAGAGTGCAGGCTGTTCAAAGGTCTGCCGGACACAGGTGTCACCTGGATGAGCCACGGGGACTACATGGAAAAAGTGCCCGAGGGCTTTGCCCTGGTGGCCCGCTCCGACGCCTGCCCCAATGTGGCCATTGCCGACGAGAGCCGGGGGTTCTACGGCGTGCAGTACCACCCCGAGGTGAACCACACTGAGCACGGCGTGGATATGATCCGCAATTTCCTCTACGAGGTGTGCCATGCCCACGGGGACTGGACCATGGAGGACTATAAGCGCACCGCTGTCGCTGCCCTGCGGGAGAAGATCGGGGACGGCAAGGTGCTGCTGGCTCTCAGCGGGGGCGTGGACTCCTCCGTGGCGGCGGCATTGCTGGCCGAGGCGGTGGGGGAGCAGCTCACCTGCGTGTTTGTGGATCACGGCCTGATGCGGAAAAATGAGGGAGACGAGGTGGAGCAGGCGTTCTCCAAGTGGGCCATGAATTTCATCCGTGTGGACGCAGAAGAGCGGTTCCTGGCTAAGCTGGCCGGGGTGGACGAGCCGGAGCGGAAGCGAAAGATCATCGGCGAGGAGTTCATCCGGGTGTTTGAGGAAGAGGCCAAAAAGGTGGGGGCCGTGGATTTTTTGGCCCAGGGCACCATCTACCCTGATGTGATCGAGTCTGGGGCGGGGGATGCCGCCGTCATTAAGAGCCACCACAACGTGGGCGGTCTGCCGGACTATGTGGATTTCAAGGAAATTGTGGAGCCCCTGCGCCTGCTGTTTAAAGACGAGGTGCGCCAGTTGGGCCGGGAGCTGGGCCTACCGGAGTATATGGTGGTGCGCCAGCCCTTCCCGGGGCCAGGCCTGGCCATCCGGGTGATTGGAAATATCACAAAGGACAAGCTGGACATCCTCCGGGAGGCGGACGCCATTTTCCGGGAGGAGATGGCGAGAGCTGGGGAGGAGAAAAATCTGAGCCAGTTCTTTGCCGCCCTGACCAATATGCGCTCCGTGGGGGTGATGGGCGATGGGCGAACCTATGATTACGCCATCGCTCTGCGGGCGGTGACCACCGACGATTTTATGACGGCGGACTGGGCGCGGATCCCCTATGAGCTGCTGGATCGGGTGTCTGTGCGTATCGTCAACGAGGTCAAGGGGGTCAACCGAGTGCTGTATGACATCACCTCCAAGCCCCCGGCGACGGTGGAACTGGAATAAGCTGTATGAACAATGAAGACGATCATCATTACGCTGCCCGTATCGGGGAACAAGGTGCCGGTTGAGCTTGAGCGAAAGAAGATGAAAACCTGCCGGCTGAAGGTTTACCCGGAGCAAAGGGTCAGACTATCCATTCCGGTTCGGGTTTCGACGAAATGGGCCGAAGCCTTTTTGAGAGAGAAAAGCGGGTGGATAGAGGCAAAGCTGGAGTTTTTTCAAAAGACAGCCGGCGCTGCGGCGGAACGTGAGATCGGGGATGGATTCTCCATAAAGCTGCTCGGAGAAGATATGACCTTAGTCGTGTCAGAATGCGAAAAGGATTATGTCTATCAGGAGGAGAAAACGATTCACATCTGCGCGCGGCATACGGATAATCAGGAGAGAGTCAAAGCCGTATTTGAAAAATGGTGGCGCGGTCAGGCAAAGAGTATTCTGGAAGACCGGGTCGATCAATGGTATCCTGTGATAGAAAAATATGGNATNGAGAAGCCCNNNGTCGCGGTACGCAAAATGCGCACNTTNTGGGGCAGCTGCAGCGTTCANCGAAAAGTGGTGACATTTAATTCTTCCCTGNTTCAAGCCNGCATCCCGTGCGTGGATTACGTGGTNTTACATGAACTTGTCCACTTCNTATATCCAAANCACAGCAAAGGTTTTTATGATTTTCTGAGCGATCATATGCCGGACTGGAAAGAACGCAAAAGCNGGCTAAACCAGGAAGTGGTTCCGGGNCTGTGAGGCAGGCGAAAACCGGNTGTCACAANATAATGGAGTGAAGTTTTNNCAGGATTGTGCNCCTAANCCGCTTTTTAAGTTGATGATTTCTGCGATTTNGCTGCCGCGGAAGTCATCAACTTTTTTGNGAAAAGCTCGAACATAGAAAAAGTCGTGAAAGGGCTTGCGTCCGGCGGAAAAGAATGGTACATTATTTNCTGTAGAGAGTGCTTCAGATGAGGAGATGTGATCGATTATGAAAGACCAGCCCAGCGCTGCTCCTGCGCCCGACGCCAGCCTGTGCTATGTCAACCGTGAGCTGTCCTGGCTTCTATTTAATCAGCGTGTGCTGGAAGAGGCGGAGGATCCCGCCAACCCTCTGTGCGAGNGGCTNAANTTNGCCGCCATTTTCCAGAGCAACCTGGACGAGTTTTACATGGTGCGGGTGGGCGCGCTGATGGATATGGTTCAGACNGGNGCNGTCGATGACAAGACGGGGATGACCGGCGCTGAGCANACGGCCGCTGTTCTGNCNAAGACCAAAGCGCTTCTGGCGGAAAGGGATCGGATCTGCAAGAACCTTCTGCGGGAGCTGGCAGTTCAAGGCGCGGAGCTGTGCCGTTTTGGCAATCTACAGGATAAGACGCAGTCCTTTTTGGAGAAGTATTTTACCTCCAATNTCCTGCCCCTGCTGTCACCCCAAATCATCGGGCGNAAGCAGCCTTTCCCNTTCCTGAAGAACAAAGAGATCTACGCGGTGGCNATCCTCAAGACCAAGAGCGGCGGCGAGCGNATGGGTATCGTCCCCTGTGGNGAGGGTGTTTTGCGCCGGCTGATCCCCATTCCCGGGGAAGGGCAGCGGTTTGTACTGGTCGAGGAGCTCATTGCCAACTTCCTGCCCAAGCTGTTTGTCCACTATAAGGTGGAGGANACGGTGCTGATCCGCCTGGTGCGCAGCGCCGACATCCACNTGGANGACGCCTCGCCGGANATGGANGACATGGCGGCGGATGAGTACCGCAAGACTATGGAGAAGATGATCCGCCGNCGTAAGCGGCTCCAGCCGGTGAAGCTGGACTANCAGGGNAAGCTCACCGACACNGTGCGGGACAGCCTGTGCCGCTGCCTGGGGCTAAGCAAAAANCACCTGTTTGCCAGNGATATNCCNCTGGATCTGTCGTTCCTCGGCGCGCTGCGGGATATGCTCCGNGATAANACGGAGCTGTTTTATCCGCGCCGGGTGCCCCAGAATTCNCCNAANGTGGATCCCCTGATTTCCATGACGGAGCAGATCCGCCGNCGGGACGTGATGCTCACCTACCCCTACGAGAGNGTCCGGCCTNTNCTGCGGCTCTTGCAGGAGGCGGGGCAGGATCCGGAGGTGGTGTCCATCAAGATGACACTGTACCGGGTGGCCCACAACAGCAAGATNGTGGAGGCTTTGGTGGATGCTGCNGAGAACGGCAAGGAGGTCGTGGCTCTGGTGGAGCTGCGCGCCCGGTTCGACGAGGANAACAACATCGGCTGGTCTCGGGTATTGGANCGGGCCGGCTGCCGGGTCATTTACGGCCTGGACGGNNTGAAGGTNCACTCTAAGCTGCTGCTCATCACCCGACANCANCATGACCAGGTGGAATACACCACCCAGATCGGNACCGGAAACTACAATGAGGACACCGTNCGCCTGTATACCGACTANGCCCTTATGACCGCAAATCCAGAGATCGGGGCGGAGGCCGCTCAGGTGTTCAACTGCCTGTCCATGGGAGANGTGGTGGAGGACAGCAGGNGCCTTATGGTGGCTCCCGCCTGNCTGCGCACCAAGGTGCTCGCCCTCATNGAGCGGGAGATCGAACANGCCAGGGNGGGGCAGCCCGCCTATCTGGGCTTNAAGCTNAACGGACTGACCGACAAGGTGATNATCGACAAGCTGGTCGAGGCGTCCCAGGCTGGGGTGAAGATCGACCTGGTGATCCGGGGCATCTGCTGCCTGGTCAGCGGNATCCCCGGTATGACNGAGAACATCCGCGTTGTCAGNATCGTNGGCCGTTATCTNGAGCATGCCAGGATTTATATTTTCGGCGAAGGGGANCGCCGCCAGGTGTATATCTCCTCGGCGGACTTTATGACCCGCAATACCACCCGGCGGGTAGAAGTGGCCGCGCCCGTTTATGACAGCAATCTGCGGGCTCATCTGGAGCAGATGTTCCGGGATCAGCTCCGGGACACNGCNAAGGGCCGCATCCANCAGCCAGANGGGGAGTACNTTCGGGCGGAGGGCGAGNNCTTCAACGCNCAGGAGTATTTCTGCGACCANGCCTACGCCGGCGCGTGGGCGCTGCCTNNACNCCAGGAGGCTGTGCGNGTCCCCNCNGCTAAAACGACGGGNAAACAGCCCGCACCTGCGGCAAAAGCGGTTCCCTCTGCCTCAAAGCGGCCCACCGTCAAGATTCAAACCCGCCGCTCCGGGCTGCTGGGCCGTATTTTGGGGCGGGAATAGCATACCGTAACTGTTGATACAGCCGGAAGGGCTAAAATATATCGTTTGGAAGGAGCACGTATTATGAAACGGATTGGATTACTCACCAGCGGCGGCGACTGCCAAGCGCTCAACGCTACTATGCGCGGCGTGGCCAAGGGCCTCTACAACATCTACGGCAACGAGGTGGAGATCATCGGCTTCATCGACGGCTACAAGGGCCTGATGTATGAGGAGTACAAAAAGCTGAGCCCCATTGACTTTACCGGCCTGCTCACCCGGGGCGGTACTTTCCTGGGTTCCAGCCGCCAGCCCTTCAAGCTGATGCGGGAACCTGACGCCAACGGTCTGGATAAGGTGGAGGCCATGAAGTATACCTACCGCCGCCTGCGGCTGGACTGCCTGGTGGTGCTGGGCGGCAACGGCAGCCAAAAGACCGCCAACCTCCTCAGCGAGGAGGGATTGAACGTCATCGGACTGCCTAAGACCATTGACAACGACCTGTGGGGCACCGACATGACCTTCGGGTTCCAGAGCGCAGTGGACATTGCCACCAACGTCATCGACTGTATCCACACCACTGCCGCCTCCCACAACCGGGTGTTCATGGTGGAGATCATGGGCCATAAGGCAGGCTGGCTGACCCTGAACGCAGGCATGGCCGGCGGCGCCGACATTATCCTCATCCCTGAGATCCCTTACAATATTGACTCCATTATCGCCAAGATCAACCAGCGTGCCGCTTCCGGCAACGGCTTCACGATTCTGGCGGTGGCCGAGGGCGCGCTGTCCCAGAAAGAGGCCGCCATGACCAAGAAGGAGTACAAGAAGCACATGGCCGAACTGCTGGAGCAGTACCCCTCTGTGTCCTACGCCATCGCCGACAAGATTTTGAAGAAGACCGGCAAGGAAGTCCGGGTTACCGTTCCCGGCCATATGCAGCGGGGCGGCAATCCCTGCGCCTACGACCGGGTGCTGTCCTCCCGGCTGGGTGCTACCGCCGCGCTGATGATCTCCAAGGGCGAGTTCGGCAACATGGTGGCCATCCACGACCGTGTTATCACCTCCGTGCCCCTGAAGGAGATTGCGGGTAAGCTCAAGACCATCGATCCCAAGTCCGACATCATCACCGAGGCCCGGCTGCTGGGCATCAGCTTCGGCGACGACTGATGGGTAAGGGGGCGCAGGAGGCCCCCGCGTTGACGCCTGCCCTTAAAGAAAGCAATGCCTTTTGTGGGCAGTAACCTGGGTTGCTGCCCACTTTATCTGATTGAGAAATAGGAGGAAATGGAAATGAGCTTTATGAAAAAAATCAGCCGGGCCGGCCTTGTCCTGATCATACTTGGTGTGGCGTGCCTGTGGATTTCCTTGGGAGATACCATCATCTCCTTCAAGCAGGCCAAGGATTTTGAGGATGTTTTGAATGGGGATGTGGCCGCGGGGGATCATGTGGCGGGACAGGTGCTCTTCCTGCTGGATCCCTTTGCCAGCATGCAGACTTGGACGGAGAACTCCAAAACCCACACCACCACGGCGAAAAAGACCTCTTCCCAGTACTATGTCCTGCCCGGCGGGGAGGGGTACATGGGGCTGAGCATCGGTTCCAAGAACTTCTCTACGGCGAACAAGCTGGTGGATCAGACCTATGACTTTCTGACCACCGGCGTTATGCCCACAGAGGAGTTGACCACCGACGCCCGGGTGGTGGTGATGGACGAGGAGCTGGCGGAGATGTTCCGGGACGAGATGAAAGAGTATTACGGCTATACGGATCAGGAGCTGGACGATATGGGCCCCTTCCTGATGATAGAGCCTCGTGCCTTTAACACCATCCGGGCCTTCTGCAGCGCGGGTGCGGTGCTCCTTGTGGCGGGCGTGATTGCCATTATCCTGCACTGGCGGAAGGTGAGCGCTCAGATTCGCAAGGCCAAGGAGGAGGCCCCCGGCCCCGACCTGGACTGACAACGGCGGCAGGAACGGAGAATACACAACATGGCGGAAACACCTTACGTAGACATTGAGCAGCAGAAGGTGTCCAAGGGCGGCGCCTCTTCCAAGCGGGGGAAACTCCTGTATACCGTGAAGACGGATCGAAAGCGGATTGGGCTGGAGATTTTGATCCGTGTGGCAGGAACCGCCATAGCGCTGGTTTCGGCGCTCTCAAAGGGGAATATGTCGCTGATACTTGCCACCCTGGTATTGTTCCTGATTTTCGACGCATGGCCCTTGCTGCACATGGGGGATTCTATGGAGCTGTATGAAAACGGCATCCTGTATGTGGGAAAGTGGTATCCGGTTGGGCCGCGAACCCAGGTCGACTGGGTAGGTGGACGGGGGTTTTTCCTGCCCACCACCTGGATGGGTGTCAGCGGGTGCGGGGATCGGATCAACGTGTCTTTTATGAAGGACGCGGAGAAGCTGTTCAACCGCGCCTATAACAACGCAGTCTATGAAAAGGGGGATGATATCGTATGATAGGAAAGCAAATTGCCCTGAAAATTGAATGGGATGCGAAGAATATTGCCCTTGTGGTGGGATTTTGGGTGATAGCTTTCATCATTATCATGATTAAGGAGCATATCAACACCAAAAAAGGCGAGAAGGGCGAGGATCTGGCCAAGGTTCGGGAGGTACTCAAGCGGCTTTTGCCAGATTACAGCACTTATACCACGGCCTATGCCGAGTATAAGACCAAGAGCTACCGAGGCAGGAGCACTACAACGACCTATTACCACTATGCCATAGCCTTCAAGCCGGGGGCGCTGTATGTGCTGCCCATCAAGTACAGCGGCGGCGAGGTCAGCTGGCAGGGCAACGGCGCGCTGCTGACCAAGGACAATCTGGGCAAAGTGGAGGTGGACAAGGGTGACGTAGAGACGGCGCTGTTCAGCCTGGACGGCAAGGAGCTGTGCCGCTTCAGGGTGTGGAGCAGCAACACCCGGCAGGACAAATATGAGCCCTTCAACATCCAGCAGAAGGCGGAGGCCGAGGCGTACAAGACGTTCATCGAAGGCTTTGTCCGCGAGGTCAACGGGAACTGATTGCCAATATGGACGGCAGCCGCCCAAAACGGGCGGCTGTCGTTTTGATATTTGGAATATCCGCTTGACAAGCGGCGGAAATGTGATAAAATAAAAAGGCTGTGACGGAGTTAAGTCCAAAGCGCGGCGCACAAGCGAGAGGGGAGAGTGAAAGCCCTCGCGCCAAGCGGCTGGACGCGCCGCTCCCGAGCACTCCCGGGATGACCGGGACGTGGGTTCGCGTTAAGGACGCAATGAGATGCGCCGTTTCGGCGTAAATCAGGGTGGTACCGCGGAAGCAAGAAGCGCATCGCAAACAGGCGCAGCGTGACAATTACTCCGCCCCTGGCCAACGCCGGGGGCGGTTTTTGTTTGGAGGTACTGAAATGCCCCGACGGGGGCAGGGTCTGTGTCCACGGTGAAATAATCAATCAATAAAAATGATAAATTGGAGGTAATTCCCATGTACGATCCCAAGCCCTACGGCCTGAACGAACTCCGGGAGATGTTCCTGAAGTTCTTCGAGAGCAAAGGCCACCTGCGCCTGCCCAGCTTTTCGCTGATCCCCCAGAACGATGCGTCCCTGCTGCTAATCAACTCCGGCATGGCTCCCATGAAGCCCTGGTTCACCGGCGAGCAGGAGCCGCCCCGCCGCCGCGTCACCACCTGCCAGAAGTGCATCCGCACCGGCGACATTGAGAACATCGGCCACACCGACCGCCACGGCACCTATTTTGAGATGCTGGGCAATTTCTCCTTCGGCGATTACTTTAAAGAGGAGGCCATCCCCTTTGCCTGGGAGTTTTTGACCTCCCCGGACTGGGTGGGCTTGGATCCCGACCGGTTGTACCCCTCCGTGTTCGCGGGCAACGAGACCACCCCCGCCGACGATGAGGCGTTCCGCATTTGGAACGAGGTCATCGGCATCCCCGCCGAGCGCATCTTCAAGTTCGGCAAGGAGGACAACTTCTGGGAGCATGGCTCCGGCCCGTGCGGCCCCTGCTCTGAAATTTATTATGACCGCGGCCCCGAGCACGGCTGCGGCAAGCCCGGCTGCACCGTGGGCTGCGACTGCGACCGCTATATCGAGGTGTGGAACGTGGTGTTCTCCCAGTTCGACAATGACGGTCAGGGGCACTACACCGAGCTGAAGCAGAAGAACATCGACACCGGCATGGGCCTGGAGCGTCTGGCCTGCGTGTGCCAGGGGGTCAACTCCCTGTTCGACG
>JAAVHT010000029.1 GCA_014799565.1 Clostridiales bacterium | reverse complement strand
GGGTATGCAGCTCGACCGGGGCTACATCACCCCCTATATGGTCACCGACACCGAGAAGATGGAGGCCGTGCTGGACGACGCCCTCATCCTGCTCACCGATAAGAAGATCTCCTCCATCCAGGATCTGCTGCCCCTGCTGGAGCAGGTGGTACAGACCGGCAAGAAGCTGCTGATCGTAGCGGAGGACGTGGAGGGCGACGCCCTGTCCACCCTGCTGGTGAACAAGCTGCGCGGCACGCTGAACGTGTGCTGCATCAAGGCCCCCGGCTTCGGCGACCGCCGCAAGGAGATGCTGGAGGATATCGCCATCCTCACCGGCGGCACCGTGGTGTCCTCCGATCTGGGCATGGACATCAAGGAAACCACCATGGATATGCTGGGCACCGCCCGTCAGGTGAAGGTCCAGAAGGAAAACACCATCATCGTGGACGGCGCGGGCGCCTCCGAGGCCATTTCCGCCCGGGTGGGCCAGATCCGCAAGGCCATCGAGACCACCACCTCCGACTATGACAAGGAGAAGCTCCAGGAGCGTCTGGCCAAGCTGGCCGGCGGCGTGGCCATCATCCGCGTGGGCGCGGCGACCGAGGCCGAGATGAAGGAGAAGAAGCTGCGCATCGAGGACGCGCTGAACGCCACCCGCGCCGCCGTTGAGGAAGGCATCGTGGCCGGCGGCGGCACCGCCTATGTGGACGCCGTCCCCGCCGTGGAGAAGCTGGTGAGCACCCTGGAGGGCGACGAGAAGACCGGCGCCAACATCGTGGCCAAGGCCCTGACCGAGCCCATGAAGCAGATCGCCGCCAACGCCGGCATCGACGGCTCCGTGGTGCTGGAGCGCGTGAAGTCCGCCGGTAAGAATGGCTACGGCTTCGACGCCTACAAGGAGGAGTACTGCGACATGATCGCCTCCGGCATTGTGGATCCCACCAAGGTGACCCGCTCCGCCCTGGAGAACGCCGCCTCCGTGGCCGCTGTGCTGCTGACCACCGAGTCCCTGGTGGCCGACAAGCCCGAGCCCCCCGCCCCCGTGGCTCCCCCCGCGCCCGACATGGGGATGTATTGATTCGAATATAAAGTGCGCAAAAAGCCCCGCAGTCGCAGACTGTGGGGCTTTTTATGCTCAGTTTTGCTTCACTTTTCCTCCAGAAGCTTGGTCAACTCCGCCATGAAGGTGTTGATGTCCTTGAATTGGCGGTAGACGGAGGCGAAGCGGACATAGGATACCTCGTCCACGTCCTTCAGCTTATCCATGACCAGCTCGCCGATCTCGGTGGTGGGCACCTCCCGCTCCATCTCGTTTTGCAGGGACTGCTCGATCTCGGCCGCCAGCCGCTCCAGCGTGGAGATGGGGACGGATCGCTTTTCACAGGACTTGAGCATACTGCCCATCAGCTTGTTCCTGTCAAACGCCTGACGGCTGCCGTCCCGCTTGATGACCATCAACGGCAGGCTCTCCATGATCTCATAAGTAGTGAAGCGCTTGCGGCAGGCAAGGCACTCCCGGCGGCGGCGGATGCTGCTCCCCTCGTCGGCGGGGCGGGAGTCTACGACCTTACTCTCCAAATGGGCACAATACGGGCATTTCACGGCAACATCCATCCTTTCCAGGCTGAAATCAATTGACGCGTACATTATAGCACAGAGCGTCATAAATGGGTACTATTTTTAAAAAAATTTTTCCAGCTTGTATAACCCGGCATCATGCGTGGCATACTGTTCTGCGTGAGGTGATAATCATGGATAACCGCAATTTCAACAACTCTGAAAACAAGAATCAGCAGAACGGCCAGAACAAGAACCAGCAGAATGGCCAGAACAAGAACCAGCAGAACGGCCAGAACAAGAAGGACTCCAACAACCCCGAGAACCGGAACAACAGCCGGGGCTACTGAGTTGGGCGGGAGACGGAGGGCGTAGCCGCCCTCCGTTTCCGCTTTGCAGGAGGAAACGCCATGAAGCACAAAAAGCCCGATGAGCGGGAGCTGGCGGCCCAGGATCCCCGATACCGCCCGCCCCCCTATGAGGATCTGTCCAGCCTGGTGGCGGGGCGGATGCAGGCCGGGCCCCAGTCCACACCCCCCAGAGCGGGGTTTGAGCTGGACGACTGGCAGGATCCGGAGCTGTTTCACTCGCCCGAATTGTAAAAAACAGGAGCGGCAGGGCCACAGGCCCTGCCGCTCATTTTACAGATACGCATCCCACCGCTCAATCAGTTTCCAGCTCCAGCCAGGGGATCTCTTCCGCCACGTCCTCCACCACCCGGAGCAGGCGGCAGCCAAAGGGCGTCTCCACCATGGTCTCCCGGCGGAACACCTCCAGCCGCACCGGCCGGCCTAAGTCCGTCAGGCAGTCGTACAGAGCGTCCAGGTTCCGCCCCCACCACTCCGGCAGGGTCAGCGCCTGACCCAGCAGCTCCATGGCCTCTTCCCGGTCGCGCAGCCGGGCGCCGTCCAATCGAATCGTCTCCATGCTCACGGCTCCCCATAGAGCAGCTCAAAGCTCTCATAATGATCCCCGGTGTAGTAGATCAGCCCGTCGTTGGAATACACGATCCGCTTGGCTCCCCGTGAAGAGGATCCGACGGTGTCGATGTCGCACTCCTGGTAGCTGCGGCCCTCCGCCTCCGGCAGCAGGCCCTCATAGTTGCCGAAGCGGCTGCCGCCGATGGCGGTGCCCTCCCCGGTGTAGCGCTCCACGCTGCCGCCGCTCCAGCCCTTGTCCTGGGCCTGCCGCTTGGTCACGTAGTTGCCCGGCAAATGGCCATAGAGGTGAATATACAGCGCCACCTCCTCCTTGGAGCTGTACCAGCCGTCCTCAGAAACGGCGGGAGGCTCGCTCTCCGGGGTCTGCGTCTCAGGCGCTTGTGTCTCAGACGCCTGTGACTCTGTCCGCTCCGTTTCGGCGGGCGGCTCAGACTCCAGCGCATGGGACGGTTCCTCCGATACAGCGGCGCTGGGAACGGACGGCGCTGCATCGGAGGGTGCGGGGGTATCCGCCTCGAGGCCGCCGCAGGCAGTGAGCATCAGGGCCCATATCAGGGCCAGCAGCAGAGCAGAAATTCGTTTTGTCATCACAATCACTCAAATCCACAAAAAATGGGCGCGTTTCCAAATTTTCGCGTCATCTACATCATACGATACGCGGCGGTACCTGTCAACCCGTTTTACCCTTGCGGCTTTTGAAAAAAAGGATTATAATAGGAGCCGAATCAACGCCAAGAGAAAAAGGAGCGTGCCCGCCATGTCCCAGCCCATGACCCCCGCCGCCGTCCACAAGCAGTATGACGAGGCGATGACCGCCTTCCGCCGCCAAATCGCGGATCCCTCCGCCCGAGTGGTCTTTGGCCGGGAGGCCGACGGCTTCATGCGCAGCTGTGCCTGCGGCGTGTGGCAGACCGACCAGGGACTCACTCCCCGCCATGTGGAGCATTATAACGCCATCTACTCCAAGGGCAACCCGGTGCCCACCGCCCTGTATTGGGAACTGGCCTCCTCCGTGGAGAACTATAGCGGCTTTGTGCTGCCCAATTTCTTCCGCCGCCTGGTTCAGGCGGATCTGGAGCAGGGGCGCGGCCAGAGCCGCCGGTTTGTGGATACCTTTACCTTGATGCTGCTTCTGTTCGCCGCCGTGGACGGCAAGGTGAGTGAAGCGGAGGCGGGGTTTGTCAACGCCTGCGCCGACTCCCTGTCCGCCTACTGCGACCACGCCGGGGTGGCTGGGGGCAAATCCGATCTGGATGTGAACGAGTTTGTGGCCCGCCGCACCGACGGCGCGCCTGTCAAAACCGGGAAACCGGAGGATGAGGCGGTCTCCCCCGCCCCTGCCAAAGCGGAAGAGGCAAAGAAGGAGGAAGCTCCGGCGGAGCCAGAGGAGACGCTGGATGAGCTGCTGGCCCAGTTGGACGGGCTGTGTGGACTGGACAAGGTGAAAGAGGACGTCAAGAGCCTCATCAATCTGGTGAAGGTGCGCAAGCTGCACCAGGAGGCGGGGCTGCCCGTACCGCCCATGTCCCTGCATCTGGTGTTCATGGGCAACCCCGGCACCGGCAAGACCACCGTGGCCCGTCTGCTGGCAAAGATTTACCACGCCGTGGGCGTGCTGTCCAAGGGACAGCTGGTGGAGGTAGACCGCTCCGGGCTGGTGGCCGGCTTTGTGGGCCAGACCGCCCTCAAAACCCAGGAGGTCATCGACAAGGCCCTGGGCGGGGTGCTGTTCATCGACGAGGCCTATGCCCTGGCCAACCAGGACAACGCCAACGACTTTGGCCGGGAGGCCATTGAGGTGCTGCTGAAGGGGATGGAGGATCACCGGGACGACCTCATCGTCATTGTGGCGGGGTACACTGATCTGATGGGGGATTTCATCCACGCCAACCCCGGTCTGGAGAGCCGTTTCAACAAATACTTCTACTTTGAGGATTACGACGGCGGGCAGCTGGCGGAGATTTTCCGCTCGGTGTGCAAAAAGAACGGCTACGAGCTGGACGAGGAGGCGGACAAGGCAGCCGCGGAGGCCTTCCAGGTGATGTATGACCGCCGGGATGAGAACTTCGGAAACGCCCGGGATGTGCGCAACGTGTTTGAGGCGGCGGTGGCCCGCCAGGCAAACCGGGTGGCGGCCATGGAGTCGCCAAAGATCGAGGATCTGATGGCGCTGACGGTGGCCGACCTGGATCTGGAGGAGGGCGACGAGGCGGAAAATTCGGAAAATCCCAAAGAATGACCCTTGCGTTTGGGGAGAAAGTGTAGTATAATACCCCATGCGCTTGCCGGTGTGATGGAATTGGTAGACGTACTTGACTCAAAATCAAGCGCCGCGAGGCGTGCCGGTTCGAGTCCGGCCACCGGCACCAAGGCGGTCGGCAGACCGCCGGGATCCGTCGTTCACCCGCAGGGTGAATGACGGTTCCTTTTATTTTTTGGGTACTAGGCAGTCCAGCGGACTGCCTACCAGTCGTTCGCTGGCAGCCTTCCGGCTGCCCGGCGAATGACGGTTCCTTTTTTTGTTTTATTGAGATGCTTTTCTGTGGCATCTATCATGTTCGTCCTTGCCAACAAAGCCGCCCCATTTAAGGATCCCGCCCTTTGGGCGGGATCCTTTTACTCCGCTCCTGCGCTTCTCCCTGCTCTGTCCCCCAACAAGGGCGCAATTCTGCGCATACCTACTCCGGCTGTACGTTCTCCGCTGCCCGACAGCGCCGAACCTCCTCCATAAAATTGAGGTCGTAGAGGCGAATCAGAGCGGCAGCCCAGACAAAAAGGCTGGCCCAGACGTTTATTCCCGCAGACTTTTGCGCAGCTGAATCGTTCCCCTGGGCCGCCTCCCGGCAGGTTCGGAGAGCCAGGCAGAAGAAGAACCCCAATGCGCTCACCACCAACACCGACGCGCTGAGCCTGATGGGGTAGACGTTCCGGCAGGCTGCCGGCCGCCCTGCGAGCGTCTCCTCCAACTGCTCCCGCTGAATGAGTACCGACTGGAAAGAGAGCAGCACCGACAGGATAATCAGCACCAAATAAAACAGAGACTGATCGACTATCCTGAGCTGTTCTTTTAGAATTTTCTGTTCCTCCATCCCGATGTCCTCCTTTTGGCCCATTCTATGCCGGAAAAGCAAAAAATGGCAAACATAAAAACATTTTACACCGCCGGCTGAAAAAGTAACGCGCCACACAAAGCGCGCCCCGCCGGGACGGAGAACACTCATTCTTTTTTGTCAAATCTCTCTAAATCTTGCATTGATTCCACAGGTGTGATATAGTACTAATAGTCTCAGTTTATCCAGCACATCAGCGGATGCAAAGGGTGTATGTATGATGTATCATTGTCTTACTCACTTTTATCTGGTCGGCTTTGAGCGCGAGATGTCAGACGCGCTGAAGGAGATTCCGGCCTTTGAGAATTTTACCCACACGTTCACTGAGAGCAGCCAACCGGATCAGTCGCTGGCAGGCCAGGCGGATGTGATCCTGGCCGACCTGCGGACGCTGGACGTGTTGGAGGCAGTACATACTCTGATCCAGGCCAAGGGGCGGCAGACCCAGCTTATCCTGCTGGCTGAGCAGGAGCAGCTCCCCCTGCTGAGCGGGAGTCCTGGGGGACAGCCTGGGGGGCAGCCTACCGGCTGCTCTGCCGGCTGCCTGCCGGAAATCACCGACATCTGGATCGCTCCGCTCACCAGAGAACTGCTGCAATTCCGCTTTCTCCGGTGGCAGCAGGGCTGGCGGCAGGAAAAGGATCTGTGGCAGGCCCGCCATTTTTTGGACGCCACCATCAACGGCGTGCCCAATCTGGTTTGGTACAAAACCAAGGAGGGCATCCACGAGAAGGTAAATGACAGCTTTTGCGCTGCGGTCAACAAGACCATGCAGCAGATAAAGGGCCAGGGCCACGCTTACATCTGGGATGTGGAGCAGGATGATCCGGCCTGCGTCGAATCAGAGCGGGTCGTCATGGAGACGGAACAGACCTGCGTGTCGGAGGAGATCATTCAGACCGGCGACGGCACCCGGACGCTGTCCACCTTCAAATCCCCCCTGTACGACCTGGACGGCAGTGTGATGGGCACTGTGGGCGTGGCCATTGATGTGACCCGGGAACGGGCCTATGAGAAGGAGCTCCTGGAAAAGAATCAAACCCTGGAGCGGCTGTTCACCACCATGGACTGCGGCGTCCTGACGCACTCCCTGGACGGCTCCCGTATCCTGGACGTCAACCGGGCCGCCCTGGAGCTGCTGGGGTACGATTCCATGGAGGCTCTGGAGTCCGGCTTCAGCTGGGTCGCCCCCACAGTGGTATCGGAAGATCAGTCTAAGCTCAGGGAGTGCATCCAGTCCCTGAAGGAGCAGGGCGACAGCGCCAGCCTGGAGTACCGGGTCAAGCACAGGGACGGAAAGATCATCCACGTGATGGGCAATATCAAGCTGGTGGAAGAGGGCGGCGAGCTGGTCTACCAGCGCTTCCTCCTGGACTGCACCGCCCAAAAGCTGCGGGAGCAGCAGGAGCGCACGGAACTGGAGCGGCGGCAGAACGAGCTGGTGCAGGCGCTGAGCGTGGACTACAACCTAGTGTGCTATTACGACCTGGACACCCGCGAGGGCGGGCCTCTGCGCACGCACTACTGTCCCCGTGCTGTTTTGGACGAAATTTTTACCGGCAGCCTGCCTATTATAGACAGCTTGGAGAAATACATAAACCAGTGCGTCTACAAGGAGGATCAGGAGCTTGTGCGGTATGCCCTCTCTCCTGAAGAGCTGTCCGATAATCTGGAGCGCAGGCTCACTTACACGGTCAACTATCGCACGCTGTGCGGCGATGAGATACGGTTTTTCCAGATGAAGGCCGTGCGGGCTGGCTCTTGGGGCACCAAGCGGGGCGTGGTACTTGGCTTCCGAAATGTGGACGATGAGACCCGCCGCGAGATGGAAAAGACAGCCCTTCTGGAAAACGCCCTGGCCCAGGCCAACCAGGCCAACAAAGCCAAGAGCGCGTTTCTGTCCAATATGTCCCACGACATCCGCACCCCCATGAACGCCATCGTGGGCTTCACCACCCTGGCCCTCACCCATCTGGATCAGCGGGATCTGGTGGAGGGCTATCTGAAAAAGCTCCTCACCTCCGGCAACCACCTGGTGAGCCTTATCAACGATGTCCTGGATATGAGCCGCATCGAAAGCGGCAAGATGCAGCTGGACGAGGCGCTGTGCAGTCTGCCGGATATCCTCCACAGCCTGCGCAGCATCGTGCAGGCCGATATCCGATCCAAGCAGTTGGACTTCTGCGTTGACACGGTGGATGTGCTGGACGAGGACGTATACTGCGACAAGCTGCGGCTGAATCAGGTGCTTCTCAACCTGTTGAGCAACGCCATCAAGTATACCCCCGCGGGCGGCGCCGTCAGTATGCGCATCACGGAAAAACCCGGCCCTTCGGAAGACAGCGCCTGTTATGAATTCCGCATCAAGGATACCGGCATCGGCATGGGCGCGGAGTTTGTGGAGCATATCTTCGAGCCCTTTGAGCGGGAGCGCAATTCCACCATCAGCGGCATCCAGGGCACCGGACTGGGTATGGCCATCACCAAGAACATCGTGGACATGATGAACGGCTCTATCTCGGTGTACAGTGAGCAGGGCGTGGGGTCGGAGTTTGTGGTCACCCTCACCCTCCGCCTCCACAAAGGCCCCAAGGAGATCCAGACCATCCCGGAGCTGAGCAACTGCCGGGCCCTGGTGGTGGATGACGACTTCAACATCTGCGACAGCGTCACCTATATGCTCCAACAGTTCGGGATGCGGTCGGAGTGGACTCTGTCAGGCAAGGAGGCCGTCCTGCGCACCCGGCAGGCACTCACACGCGGAGACGGATACAGCGTGTATATCATTGATTGGCTCATGCCCGACATGAACGGCGTCGAGGTGGCCCGGCGCATCCGCCAGGAAACGGGCGGGGACGCGCCCATCATCGTGCTCAGCGCCTACGATTTGTCCGACATCGAGGACGAGGCCAGGGACGCGGGCGTCACCGCTTTTTGCAGCAAGCCGCTGTTCATGTCCGAGCTGAGAACCTGCCTGTGCTCCATCGCGCATAAGGAGGAACAGGCGGACGCTGTCCGGCCTCTGAAGCGGCACCGCACGGGGCATATCCTGCTGGCGGAGGACAACGAGCTCAACCAGGAGATCGCCACCGCCATCCTCACCGAGGCCGGTTTCACCGTGGAGATCGCCGCCAACGGACAAATTGCCGTGGATATGCTGCGGGATGCCCAGCCCGGATATTACAATCTGATCCTGATGGATGTACAGATGCCTGTTATGGACGGCTATGCCGCCACGCAGGCCATCCGCGCCCTGGACGATCCAGAGCTGGCCTCCATCCCCATCCTGGCCATGACTGCCAATGCCTTTGAGGAGGATCGTCAGGCGGCCCTTCGCGCCGGCATGAACGGCCATATCGCCAAACCCATTGATATTGACACGCTCTTCGAGACCTTGGATGAGATTATAAATTGATTAAGACAGCTTAAAAGGAGGCAGATTTCCATGAAAGTCCTCATACTCAACGGCAGTCCCCGGCCCGAGGGGAACACGACCATCGCCCTGCGTGAGATGGAGCAGATTTTCCAGGCCGAGGGCGTGGAGACCGAACTGATCCAGGTAGGCAACCGGGACATCCGTGGGTGCATCGCCTGCGGCGGCTGCGCTAAGTTGGGCAAGTGCGTGTTCGACGATATCGTCAACGAGCTGGCTCCAAAGTTCGAAGCCTGCGACGGCCTGGTGGTGGGCAGTCCGGTGTATTATGCCTCTGCCAACGCCACCCTGGTGGCCCTGCTGACCCGGCTGTTCTACAGCACTCCCTTCGACAAGACCATGAAGGTGGGCGCCAGCGTAGTGGTGGCCCGCCGGGGTGGATTGTCCGCCACCTTTGACGAGCTGAACAAGTTCTTCACCATTTCCGGGATGCCGGTCGCCTCCAGCCAGTACTGGAACAGCGTCCACGGCAGACTGCCCGGGGAGGCCGCCCAGGACGCGGAGGGCCTCCAGACCATGCGCGCCCTGGCCCGGAACATGACCTTCCTGATGAGGAGCATTGCCCTGGGTCGGGAGAAGTACGGCCTGCCGGAGAAAGAGCCCCGCCAGGCCACCAATTTCATTCGATAGCCGCTGATCTGTCCGGCAGCCGGCGCCGGACGAAGACAGGCGTTGGTTTTATCCAGCAAAACGGAACCGCGCGCATTTCCTGTCCCGCGCCCCCTTGACGAACGGCCCGCCTTGCGCTAAGATATGGGTGACTTTTATTCTGAATATGAGGAGAATCGCTATGAAATCCACCGTCTACTTCACCCGCGACCTCACTCCCGCCGCCATGCTCCGCCTGTATGACGCCCTGGGCGTCACCCTGGAGGGCAAGGTGGCCGTCAAACTCCACTCCGGCGAGCCCGGCAACCAGAACTTCATCCGCCCCGACTTCATGAAGCCCATGATCGACAAGGTGGGCGGCACCATCGTGGAGTGCAACACTGCCTATGACGGTGGGCGCAACACCACCCACGCCCACTGGGCCACCATCAAGAGCCACGGCTGGTCCGCCATCGCCCCAGTGGATCTGATGGACGCGGAGGCCGACATGGAGCTGCCCATCCCCGGCGGCAAGGTCATCCAGAAAAACTTCGTGGGGGCCAACCTGACCAACTATGACTCCCTGCTGGTGCTCAGCCACTTCAAGGGCCACCCCATGGGCGGCTTCGGCGGCGCGCTGAAAAACATCTCCATCGGCATCGCCTCCTCCCGCGGCAAGCAGTATATCCACGGCGCGGGGGATATGGACAAGTTCTGGGACTCTGACCACGACTCCTTCCTGGAGGCCATGGCGGACGCGGCCTGGTCCATCCATGACCGCTTCCAGGACAAAGCGGCCTATATCAACATCATGAAGAATATGTCTGTGGACTGCGACTGCTGCGCCGTGGCCGCCGACCCCAAGATTGGCGACATCGGCGTCCTGGCTTCCCTGGATCCGGTGGCTCTGGATCAGGCGTGCCTGGATCTGGTGTACCAGTCCGACGACCCGGGCAAGGCCGATCTCATCAAGCGCATTGAGTCCCTCAACGGCGTCCACACCGTGGAGGCCGCCGCCGCACTGGGCATTGGCAGCCGGGAGTATGAGCTGGTCACTCTGGACTGACTTTAATTAAAAATGAAAGCCCCCCGGCTTACGCCGGAGGGCTTTCATTTTTTTGAGAAAAGAGAGAGGGAGGAGATTGTCTGGTTTTGTACCTGACATGATTATAATACCAGACCCGTCCCAGGAAATGTTGGACGATTTGCGAACCTTTTGTGAAGATTTCATGAACTCATCGGAACGTGTGGCACCACCCTCAGCGGCGGCCCCGGTAGCCGCCCGCGCCCACCCGGCGGCTTCCGCCCCGGCTGTAGCGCCTGCGGGCCTTCCGCTTAGGCAGCACCACCGTCAGAAAAAAAACCAGTGTCAAAACCAGCACCACGCCCGCCGCCGCCAGCGCCTTCACCCACCATTTCCCCCAGTACTCCTGGATCTGCTGGACGGTGTACAGGAAGTTGGAGCGCTCCACGCTGTCCATCGCCACCATGTCCAACGTGCCGTAGGTGACGCCGTCATACTGAAACGTAACGGTGCCCAGCTTATCTCCAGCGGTGACGGGGGCCTCAATGGACTCGGGCAGATCCACCACCAGCTCCGCCTGCTTAGGGTCGTAATCCGAGGGCATGGTGGCCTCGATCTTCCCCACCGGCTGGGCCATCACGTAGTCCGCCTCATCGGACAGGGTGACGGCCACTTCCCGCATGACATTCTCGGTGTCCTGGTCCAGCAGGGTGATCCGGTGGAAGTTGTCAAACGCCCACTCCAGCAGGCGCTTGCTCTCGGAGAAGGAAAATTTGTGTCCTGTGCCCTCCTCGTCCTCGGTGCCCAGCACCACGCAGTAGAACGTGCGGCCCAGCTCGTCCACGGCGGCGGAGGCCAGGCAGCGCCCCGCCTCGCCGGTGTAGCCCGTCTTGATGCCGATAGCCTTGGCGTATGTATAGCCCGTGCCGGCGTAATAGCCGGTCAGCAGGCCGTTGGAGCTGTAGATGACCCGGGACTCCTGGAGGTTGGTGGCCGGGAGCTCATAGGAGGGGGAGCGGACGATGGAGCGGAAAGTCTCGTTCTGCATGGCGGCGAAAGCCATGAGGTAGATGTCATAGGCGGTGGTGTAGTGCTCCGGGTCGTGGAGGCCATGGGGGTTGGCGAAGCGGGTGTCCTCCATGCCCAGCTCCTGGGCCTTGGCGTTCATCCGGACCACAAACTCCGCCGAGGTGCCCGCCACCGCCTCGGACAGAATGTTGCACGCCTCATTGCCGGAGGGCAGCAGATCGCAGTAAAGCAGATCCAATATGGTCAGCTGCTCCCCTGCCTTGATGCCCGCGGTGGAGCTGTCCCAGGGCAGATCCACCGCCTGGGCGGAGGCAGTGACCTGAGTACTCAGGGAAATTTCACCCGCCGCCACCGCGTCCAGCACCACCAGAGAGGTCATGATCTTGGTGATGGAGGCGGGGTACATCCGCTGACGGGCGTTGAAATCGTAGAGCACTTCGCCGCTGTCCCCGTCCACGATGATGACGGCCCGGGCCTGGGGCTGGGGGTCCTCCAGCGCCAGGGCGGGGCATACCAGGGACAGGGCCATGAGCCCCGCTAAAAGCAGAGAAAGAAAACGATATTTTTTCATAGGAATCTCCCGCAATCTATGATATAATGTAGGGGCGCACATTGCGCGCCTGTCCGTTGATTGGGCGTTTCCGTGGTATGCGGGCGCACATCGCGCGCCCCTACAGAGAAAAAGAAATGACTATATTGTAGATTATAACAGAAACTTTTCCCCGGCGCAACTGGGGAAAACAGGCTTTTGCGGATAAGGAGGGAGCAATATGCGCCTGACACGGTCAGGCCGCCGGATGGTAGCGCTCATCATGACGGCTGGAGCCGTCATGAGCCTGTGCTTCGCTCAGCGAAGCACAAAAATGACCCCTCTCCCGGCGCTCCCCCACGATACGCCTGCCATGGCACAGGCCAGCCGGGAAGGACTGGTTGACGTGAACACCGCCGGACTGGACGAGCTGATGACCCTGCCCGGCATCGGCGAGGCCCGCGCCCAGGCCATTCTGGACGACCGGGAGGCCAACGGCCCCTACCGCTACCCGGAAAACCTGATTCGGGTGAAGGGGATCGGAGAGGGCATTCTCAGCCAAATTTTGGATCAAATCACAGCAGGAGGTGAAGGCGATGCCCAGGATCTTAGTGGTTGACGACGAGCGCGTCATGGTAAAAGGCATCAAATTCAATTTGGAAAACGAGGGCTATCAGGTGGACACCGGCTCCGACGGCGAGGAGGCGGTGGACAAGGCCCGCATGGGGCAGTATGACCTCATCATATTGGATCTGATGATGCCCAAGATCGACGGCTTGCAGGCGTGCATGAAAATACGGGAATTCTCCAATGTGCCCGTTATCATGCTCACGGCAAAGAGCGAGGACACAGACAAGATCATCGGCTTCGAGTGCGGGGCGGACGACTATATCACCAAGCCCTTCAACATCCTGGAGCTGAAAGCCCGCATCCGGGCCCTGCTTCGCCGGGCGGGGGCCGCCGCCCAGCAGCAGCGGGAAACCGACCGTCTGACCCAGGGGAGCATCACCCTGGATCTGTTGGAGCGGGCCGCATGGCGGGACGGGGAGCCTGTGGACCTGACCGCCAAAGAGTTCGACCTGATGGTGCTGCTGATGCAGAATCCGGGCCGGGTGTACAGCCGGGAAAACCTGCTGAATCTGGTGTGGGGATACGAGTATATCGGGGAGTTCCGCACAGTGGACGTGCACATCCGCCGTCTGCGGGAAAAGCTGGAGCCCGACCCCGCCAATCCGGAGCACATTCTCACCAAGTGGGGCGTGGGCTACTATTTGGCAAACAACGCATGAGTAAAAAGGGGTGTGACATATGGCCGAGGCAAAACAGCGCGAGAAGGCAGTCCCCTTCTACCGCAGCATCCAGGCCAAATATGCCCTGACCTACTTGCTGGTGGTGGCGGCTATCCTCATCGTGCTGAACACCTACCCGGTGCTCATGGCGGAGAACATGGTGTTCACCTCCAAGGAAAGCACCCTGAAACGGCAGGCGCTGGTCATCGGCTCCACCCTGGCGGTGTCGGAGAACCTCACGCGGGAGAGCGTGGAGCAGACCATGGCCCTTCTGGAGGAGGCCCAGGGCACCCGGGTGCTGGTCACTGACGCCTCCGGCCTCATTATATATGACAGCTCCACCTTGGACAACCGCCTGGGCGACTACGCCCTGATGGGGGAGGTGACCGCGGCCCTGCGGGGGCAGGACGCCTCCCGCTCGGAGTACCGGGACAGGGCTATCCGCACCCGGGCGGCGGTGCCGGTGGTGTACCACGGCATGACCCTGGGGGCGGTGTACCTCTATGAATACGACACAGAGCAGGCGGAGGTGCTGCTGTCCATTTTGTCCAATCTGCGGTACATCTCCATCGTGATCTGCGTGGTGGCGCTGGTGCTGGTGCTGCTGCTGTCCAAGACCCTCACGCGGAACACCGTCCGGCTGCTGTCCGCCATCCGCCATGTGCGGGAGGGCGAGTACAGCCACCGGGTGGAGTCCCAGGGCCGGGACGAGATGGCCCAATTGGCGGACGAGTTCAACCAGCTCACCGACCGCCTCCAGACCACCGAGGAGGCCCGGCGGCGGTTCGTGTCCGACGCTTCCCACGAGCTGAAAACCCCTCTGGCCTCCATCCGGCTGCTCACCGACTCCATTTTGCAAAACCAGTCGGTGGACATGGCCACGGTGCGGGATTTCGTGGCCGACATCGGCGAGGAAGCAGAGCGCCTCACCCGCATCAGCGAGCATCTGCTGGCTCTGACCCGGCTGGACGCCGGGGCGGAGCGCACCCCCGAGCCGGTGGAGCTGGGGCTGGTGGCGGAAAAGGTGGCCCATCTCCTCTCCCCTGTGGCCCAGACCGCGGAGGTGGAGCTGCGATGCAGTCTGGAACCCGCCTGCGCCCTCATGGCCACGGAGGACGATCTGTATCAGGTGGCCTTCAATCTCGTGGAAAACGCCATCAAATACAATCTTCCCGGCGGGAAGGTAGACATCGTGGTGCGCCGCCAGGGGGATCGCGTGGCGCTCATCGTGTCCGACACCGGCATGGGCATCCCCACCGACGACCTGCCCAANATCTTCGACCGCTTCTACCGGGTGGACAAGGCCCGGTCGCGGGCGGCGGGCGGCACCGGCCTGGGNCTGTCCATCGCCCGGGANACCGCCCGGGTTCACGGCGGGGATATCATCGCGGGGCCCAATCCGGCCGGCNGGGGCACCCGGTTNGAGGCGGANTTTCCCGCCCTGCGAGAGGGGGATGGCNTATGAAAANAACCGCTGTCTNGCTGCTGCTGGCCGCCCTGCTGCTGGGCCTGGCTCTNGGCTGCGCACCCCTGGAAGAGGAGGNGCAGCAGGGNCTGATGCTGTGGTTTCCCACNGATCCGNGCCNGGAGCNGCTNTCCGCNGCCCTGGACAGCTGCCCGTACCAGGGGGAGAGCCCGTCCATCCCCGGCCTGCTGGCCGCCCTGCTGGCGGGGCCGCCGGAGTCGTCCGGGCTGGTTCCCGCCATCCCCGCCGGGACGCGGGTGCTGAGCTGGTCGCTGGGCAACCGGGTGGTCGATGTGGAGCTGTCCGCCGCCTACGCGGAGCTGGTGGGCATTGACCTGACGCTGGCGGACTACTGCATCACCCTCACCCTGACGCAGCTGCCGGGGGTGGACGGGGTGCGCATCACCGCCAACGGCGGAGGGCAGTCCTACCGGGATCGGCAGGCCCTTTACCCCGAGGACGTGCTGTTCTCCGGCGCGGAGGAGGTGCCGGTGGAGGTCACCGCCGCCCTCTATTTCCGCCGGGAGGGCGGGGATTCCCTGGGCTACGAGCTGCGGACGTTCCGGCTGACGGAGGACAAGGTGCCCGCCAAGGCGGTACTCGCCGCTCTCATCGCTGGCCCGGAGGACAAGGGACTGCTGCCTCTGCTGCCCGCCGACCTGACGGTGCGCTCCGCCTGGGTGGACGAGGGCGTCTGCACCGCCGACCTGTCCGCCCATCTGCTGGAAATTCCGGAGGCGGAGCAGGCGCTGGCGCTGGAATCCATTGTGGAGACGCTGCGAAGCCTTGATACTGTGGATCAGGTGCAGATTTTGATCGAGGGGGAGCCCACGGGGCAATCCGGCGGGCCGGACGCGGCCCGGCAGGCAGTCCCCTCAAACGAATAAACCACGGCCTTNGGCCGAAACTATGATAAAAGGAGAAACCAACATGAATTTCGACACCAACTGCCTCCACGCGGGCTACCGCCCCGGCAACGGAGAACCCCGGAACATCCCCATCATCCAATCCACCACCTTCCGCTATGAGACCAGCGCGGACATGGGCAAGCTGTTCGACCTGGAGGCGTCGGGCTACTTCTACACCCGCCTGCAAAACCCCACCAGCGACATGGTGGCGGCCCGGCTGTGCGCCCTGGAGGGGGGCACGGCGGCCATGCTGCTGTCCTCGGGACAGGCGGCGTCCTTCTTCTCTGTGTTCAACATCGCCTCGGCGGGGGATCACATCGTGTCCTCCTCCACCATTTACGGCGGCACCTACAACCTGTTCGCCGTCACCATGAAGCGGATGGGCATTGAGTTCACCTTCATNGACCCGGACTGCTCCGAGGAGGAGCTGAACGCCGCCTTCCGGCCCAACACCAAGGCCCTGTTCGGCGAGACCATCGCCAACCCGGCCCTGACGGTGCTGGACATCGAGAAGTTCGCCCGGGCCGCCCACGCCCACGGCGTGCCCCTCATCGTGGACAACACCTTCGCCACCCCGGCCCTGTGCCGCCCCTTTGAGTGGGGCGCGGACATCGTCACCCACTCCACCACCAAGTACCTGGACGGCCACGCCGCCGCCGTGGGCGGGGCCATTGTGGACTCGGGCAACTTCGACTGGAACGCCCACGCGGACAAGTACCCCGGCCTGACCACCCCCGACGACAGCTACCACGGCGTGACCTACACCGAGCGGTTCGGCCAGGGGGGCGCTTACGTCACCAAGGCGGTGGTGCAGCTCATGCGGGACTTCGGCTCCACCCCCGCCCCCATGAACGCNTGGCTGCTGGGCATGGGCATGGAGACCCTCCCCCTGCGCATGGCACGGCACTGCGCTAACGCCCAGGCNGTCGCCGAGTGGCTTCAGAGCAATGAAAAGGTGGCCTGGGTCCGGTATGCCGGCCTGCCCGGGGACAAATACCATGAGCTGGCGCAGAAGTATCTGCCCAACGGNTGCTGCGGCGTGGTCTCCTTCGGCGTGAAGGGCGGCCGGGCCGCCGCCGAGCGGTTTATGGCGGGGCTGAAGCTGGCCTCCATCGCCACCCACGTGGCGGACGCCAAGACCTGCGTGCTCCACCCCGCCTCCGCCACCCACCGGCAGATGAACGACGCGGAGCTGGAGGCCGCCGGGGTATCCCCCGACCTGGTGCGCCTGTCCGTGGGCATCGAGGATCTGAACGACCTGATCGCCGATTTGGCGCAAGCCTTAGAAGAAGCGTGAGGATAGGCCCATAGGGGAGCTTGGAACGGAGCGAAGGCAAAAGCCCAAGGCCCGCGCGGCGGGACTGGGTTTTGCCTGAGACGCAGCGAAAGCGACCCGGCCATGGGCCCAATCCGAGCGTGACACNAGGTGTAACCTTTGTGACCGGAAANCGGAGCGGCCACGCCGCTCCGTTTTTTTGAAAAAATCTGAAAATCCCCTTGACCTTCCACCTGCTGGAAGGTNTACCATACACTCAGGGAGGAGGGAAGTCCATGAAGATCAATCAGGTGGAGCAGCTGGTNGGCGTCACCAAGGGCAACATCCGCTTNTANGANAAGGAAGGGCTGCTCACCCCCGGCCGGAACAGCGAAAACGGCTACCGGGACTACAGCGACGCCGACGTGGCGTGGCTGAAAAAAATCAAGCTGCTGCGGATGCTGGACGTGCCCATCGAGGAGATCCTGCGCCTCAAATCCGGGGCCCTCACCCTGGAGGACGCCATGGGGCGGCACATCATCCAGCTGGAGCGCAGGCAGGCCAACCTGGCGGCGGCCCAGGGCGTGTGCGCCCAGATCCGGGACAGCCGCAGCCAGCTGGACGGGCTGGACGCCGACGAGGTGCTGGCATCCATGGAGCGGCAGGAACAGGAGGGGACAAAGTTCATGAACGTGGGAAAACAGGACAAATTGACCCGATATGTCAGCCCCGTGGGGGCGGCGGTGGTGGTGCTGGCCATGATGGCGGCGTTCATCGCCCTGATCGTGTGGGGATTCACTGTGGACGCGGCAGAGGCGCCCCCCATCGGGGTCATCATCGCGCTGGCCGCCATTCCGGTCATCGTCATCATCGGCGTGCTGACGGCACTGTACCAGCGCATCAAGCAGATCAGAGGAGGGGAAGAAGATGCTGCTGCTCAATATTGACCACATCCCCGGGCGGGAGATCGAGGCGCTGAGCCTGGTGAAGGGCTCGGTGGTCCAGTGCAAGAGCTTCGGCAAAGACTTCATGGCGGGCATGAAGACCTTCGTGGGCGGAGAGATCGAGGCGTACACCGCCATGCTCAATGAGGCCCGGCAGCTTGCCACCAAGCGGATGGTGGACGAGGCGGAAAAACTGGGTGCGGACGCGGTGGTGAATATCCGCTATGCCTCCGCGTCCATCATGCAGGGGGCGGCGGAGATCACCGTGTACGGTACCGCGGTCAGATACAAATAGAGCGTGGCAGCAACCTTTGACCCGCTGTAACCTTTTCAAACGGCGTACAGCGCCGCGGGATGTTTCAAATGAAACATATGTTCTAATTGAAAGAAGGAGATTTAGTATGCTTCGCATCGAGCACTATTCCAAAATCTATCCCGGAGGGAAAATGGCCGTGGACGACCTGACCCTCCATGTGCGCCCCGGCGAGATCTACGGCTTCATCGGCCACAACGGGGCGGGCAAGACCACCACCCTGCGGGCCTGCGCGGGGGTGATGGATTTCACCCAGGGCACCATCACCATCGACGGCCACGACGTGAAAAAGGATCCGGTGGGAGCCAAGCGGGTCACCGCCTTCCTGCCCGACAACCCGGATCTGTATGAGTTCATGAAGGGCATTGACTACCTGAACTTCATCGCCGACCTCTACGACATCCCGGCGGAGCAGCGCACAAAGGACATCGGCAAATTCGGCGACGCCTTTGAGCTGACGGGCAATCTGGGCTCCCCCATCGGCAGCTATTCCCACGGTATGCGGCAGAAGCTGGCCCTCATCTCCGCATTCATCCGCCGGCCCCGCCTGCTGATCCTGGACGAGCCCTTCGTGGGCCTGGATCCCTCCGCCTCCCACCTGATGAAGGGCTTCCTGGCCGATTTGTGCCGGAATGGCTCGGCGGTGTTCTTCTCCACCCATGTGCTGGAGGTGGCGGAGAAGCTATGCCACCAGATCGCCATCATCAAGGATGGGCGGTTGGTGAAGTGCGGCCCCACCGAACAGCTGGTGGGCGACTCCTCCCTGGAGAACGTGTTCCTGGAGCTGGAGGGAGAGCAATGAAAAAGTTCTTCGCCCTGCTGAAGGTCAGCGTCAAGTCCATGCTGCTGTCCTCCACCAATACCCCGGGCCGGAACCGCAAGAAGGCGGCCTCCGGCGTCGGAGCCATCGTACTCATCGCCTTTCTGGGGCTGTACCTGTCCGGCCTGTACAGCTTTATGCTGATGGAGGTGCTGGCCCCCGTCCACATGGAGGTGCTGGTGTTCATCTTCATGGGCATAGCCGCGCTGGTCATGGGGCTGCTGTTCACCACCTTCGCGGTAAAGGGCGTGGTGTTCGGCGGCAAGGACAATGACCTGCTGCTGAGTATGCCTGTATCCTCCACCGCGCTGATGGCCAGCCGGATCATGGCCATCTACCTGGAAAATCTGCTGTTTTCCTTCTTCGTGCTGGGCCCCGCCGGGGCGGTGTGCGCCTTTTTGACCCAGAGCGGGGTGGGCCATAATCTGCTGTTCTGGGTGCGGCTGCTCATCGCCGTGCTGGCGCTTCCCCTGCTGGACACGGCGCTGTCCGTGCTGTTCGGAGCGCTGGTGGCCTTTCTGTCCGCAAAAGTGTCCAAGGGCGGGGCGCTGGGACAGAACATCGTCATGGCGCTGTACATGGTGGCGGTGTTCTGGTTCTCCTTCAACCTCAGCGGCATGATCGAGGATCTGGCCGCCAACGCCGTTGGAATCAAAGACTCTCTGAGCTGGGCCGCCCCCATCCTTTGGATGGGCGACGGCATCCTGGGTGACTGGAAGCTGCTGCTGGCCTTTGTCGCCTGCTGCATCGTCCCCTTCGTCCTGGTGGTGGTCTGCCTGGGCAAGGTGTACCGTCAGGCGGTCACCGCCTTTGCCGCCCGCTCCGCCCGGAACGACTACAAGCTGTCCGCCCAGTCCGCGTCGGGCCAGACCAAGGCCCTGCTGGCCAAGGAGGCCAAGCGCTTCTTCGGCACTCCCATGTATATGTGGAACGCCGGGATCGGCCTCATCATGCTGCTGGCGGCGGGCATCGCGGCGCTGGTGATGCGGGACGACCTACGGGCATTCATCGCCATGACAGGAGGCCTGCTGCCCGTGCTGCCCATGGCGGCGGTTGTGATAGGCTTCTGTCTGTGTACCTGCGTCATCACGGCCCCCGCCATCAGCCTGGAGGGCAAATACCTCTGGATCCTGAGGGAGGCTCCCATGGAGGAGAGCGTCCTGCTGTGGATCAAGGTGGGCTTCCAGCTGATGCTCAGCCTGCCCTGCACCATCATCGCAGGCGTGTGCATCGCCATCGCCGTGGAGCTGCCCGCGTGGCAGGGGGCGGTGCTGGTGATCTCCATGCTGATCTTTGCCGTGGGCCAGGCGGTGTTCGGAATGCTCATGGGCCTGTGCTTCCCCAAGTTGGACGCGGTGAACGATACGGTGGTGGTCAAGCAGTCCCTGGCCGCCATGCTGGGAATGTTCGTGCCTATGGCGGCGTTGGGCCTGTGCGGAGTGCTGTACTGGCTGGGCGGTAAGACATCGGAGTGGGCCGCGCTGGCGTTCCCCATCGCCCTGCTGGCTGTGCTGACTGTGCTGTGTACCGTCATCCTCATCAAGCGGGGGCCAGCCATGCTGAAGGCGCTGTGATTTGATAAAGCCCCTCCGCACGAAGTGCGGAGGGGCTTCTGGTTGACACCGGCAGGACAAACGTTTATAATCAGGGGACAGGCTAAGCAGAAAAGGGGTGTGGATCGGCATGGCGGAAAAAGAGGGTATGACGGGAAAGCTCTATTTGGTGCCCACNCCCATCGGAAACCTGGGAGACATCTCCCGNCGGGCNGCNGANACNNTGGNGNNGGCGGATTTNATCGCCGCCGAGGACACCCGGGTGACGGTNAAGCTGCTNAACCACCTGGAGCTGAAAAAGCCCATGGTGATCTATCACCGCCATAACTGTGAGACCGCGGGCCCCNCCATCCTCCGGCGGCTGGAGGCNGGCGANACNTGCGCCCTGGTCACCGACGCGGGCACCCCCGCCATCTCCGACCCNGGGGAGGATCTGGTGGCCCTGTGCGCCGCCCANGGNGTCGCGGTGGAGGCNATCCCNGGCCCCTGCGCNCTGACCGTGGCGCTGTCCGTGTCCGGCCTGCCCACNGGGCGGTTNACCTTNGAGGGNTTCCTGCCCCTGAACAAGAAAAACCGCCGNNCNCAGCTGGACGCCCTGGNGGGGGAAGAACGCACCATGATCTTCTACGAGGCNCCCCACAAGCTGCGCGCCACCCTGGACGATCTGGCGGCGGNCTTTGGCCCGGATCGGCCCATGGCGGTNTGCCGGGAGCTGACCAAGCTCCACGAGNAGGTGCTGCGTCTCTCCATTGGGGAAGCGGNGGANCATTTCGCCGCCCAGGNNCCCCGNGGGGAGTTTGTGCTGGTGGTGGGCGGCNGCCCGCCCAAAACCGAGGAGGGGGACGAGGACGCCGCCCTGNCCNGNGNNGANCAGCTNCGCCGGGAAGGACTGCCGCTCAAAGAGGCGGCGNCCCGGGCAGCGGAAGANTTTGGNGTGCGCAAGCGNNTNCTNTANAACCGNATNACGGAAAAAGAGGGACGGTNATCCCTCCGGACAGGGGGCCGCTGGCTGCGGCTCCCTGCTTNATNATTGNGGCAGACATCTAAGCATTTGGCCGNCAANGCATCCTGATTTTAANNATTTTTCTGGAAGCTCTTACCTGTGTCNCCAACAGTTGGAAATGATAACAATTTGTATAATATTTCTGGNAATTCTTGGAGGTCAAATGCNATGCGAAATGTGTCGAAACGTTAGANATCCTNNAAAAAATATTTCGACAAAAAAGCCGCCTTTTCGGCGGCTTTTCTCACAACATAGAGCAGGGAAATCACTTGCCGCTCAGGTCTTTCAGGCAGCTAGTGCAGATATTTTTCCCCTTGAAGGACGTGATTTCCCGGGAATCCCCGCAAAAAATGCAGGCGGGCTGGTACTTGTTCAGGATGATGGACGGGCCGTCTACATAGATCTCCAGTGGGTCACGTTCCGCGATGTCCAGGGTGCGGCGCAGCTCAATCGGCAGCACGATGCGCCCCAATTCATCGACTTTTCGGACAATTCCGGTCGCTTTCATGTTCGAAATCCTCCTTGCGCCAGGCAATGAATTTGTCATACATCTCATGCTACTTCCNTATTATAACATAACGTATAACTTTGTCAATCAAAAAATTGGGGAAAAAGCGTAATAATTGGGATTACTGTCGAATCATACCATNCCACCCTGATTTTGGGACATGATTTTGTCCGCCGCGCCGTATATATGGGGCGAATGGACAAAGGGGAGTGATCNGNATATGGCAATGTCACTGATCTGGACGGCGATGGTGGGGGCNGCNATCCTGTGCGGNCTGGCTACGGGGAATGGCCCGGCGGTNGCCAAGGGCGCGCTGGANGGCGCCGCCGCCGGGGTGGAGCTGTGCCTGTCCATGATGGGGGTGCTGTGCCTGTGGATGGGGGTGATGGAGGTGATGGAGCGCTCCGGTCTGGCNCGTGGGCTGTCCAGNCTGCTGCGGCCCGCCATCAGGCGGCTGTACCCGGACTTCGCCCGGGACGGCAAGGTGATGGACGCGGTGAGCGCCAACCTGTCNGCCAACCTGCTGGGNCTGGGCAACGCCGCCACCCCCCTGGGNCTGGAGGCCGCCCGNCTCATGGCGGAGCACACCCCCGGNGTGGCATCGGACGGGCTTTGTATGCTGGTGGTGNNCAACACNGCCTCCCTNCAGCTCATCCCCACCACGGTGGCCAGCGTCCGGGCGGCGGCGGGGAGNGCCAACCCCTTCGACATCCTGCCCGCGGTGTGGCTNGCGTCCACNGTGTCCATNNTNGTGGGNGTNACGGCGNCGAAGCTGTTCGCCCNNNTGTGGAGGTGAGNAAATGGANCTGATCTTCACCATGCTGGTGCCCTTCCTNATGCTGGCGGTGGCGCTGTGGGGNCTGGTCAAGCGGGTGGANCTGTGGACNGCNCTCACCGANGGGGCGGANAAGGGNNTNAAGGTGTCNNTGCGNATCATGCCNCCNCTCATCGGNCTNCTGACGGCGGTGTATATGCTCCGGGCCTCNGGGGCGCTGGAACTGCTGGGGGAGGCGGTGGGGCCGCTGCTGTCGGCGGTGGGCATCCCGGCAGAGACCATCGGACTGCTGCTGGTGCGTCCTGTCAGTGGTTCAGCCGCTTTAGGGGTGGGGGCAGAGCTCATCGAAACCTACGGCCCCGACTCCCTGGTGGGACGGACGGCGGCGGTGATGCTGGGATCCACCGAGACCACGTTCTACACCATCGCGGTGTACTTTGGCGCGGCCAAGGTGGGCAAGACCAGATACGCCGTCCCGGCAGCGCTGTGCGCGGATATCGCTGGGTTTCTGGCCGCGTCCTGGGCTGTGCGGCTGCTGTTTTAGTTTTCCTTGCTTCCATCTGGCACGCGTGATAAAATGGAGCTCAATAAGGAGGGGCAGGCAATGAAAATTGGGTTAGCTCCCTATGAGTTCAAAAACAACGACATCGCGTTCAATCTTGCCCAAATAGAGAGGGCAATGAAAGCCGTGCAGGGCAAGGTGGATCTGCTGTGCTTCGGTGAGACCTTCCTGCAAGGCTTTGACGCGTTGAGCTGGAATTATGAAACTGACAAAGGCATTGCCGTTTCCACGGATTCAGAAGCCATGCGCCGGCTTTGCGGCATGACCACAGAGTATCGGGTTGATTTGCTGTTCGGGTATATTGAGAAAAGCGGGGACAGCCTCTATTCGTCCTGCGCCGTCATGGAAAGCGGGGTGCTGACCCGCAATTACAGGCGCATTTCAATTGGCTGGAAGGAATACGACATCACCGACTGGCACTACCAGGAGGGGACGGAAACCAATCAATTTTTATATCACGGCCAGTCCATAAAGATCGCGCTGTGCGGTGATCTGTGGGAATATCCAGAGCGGTTCAAAACAAATGGGCTCTTAATTTGGCCGGTCTACGTCAATTTCGAGTTGGAGGAGTGGCCTCAGTATGAGGTGGAATATGCCGCGCAGGCAGCCCTCGCGGCGCGCCGGACGCTGATGGTGAATCCTATTTCGCATGAGCCCGTATCCCACGGCGGCGCGTTCTATTTTGTGGACGGGAAAATCGAGAAAAAGCTGGACTATGACACGGAAGGTATTTTAATCGTTGAGGTATAAAAAATCCCCACCCGAATGGGTGGGGATTTTCCATTTCTATAAAGGATTATTCCTCCGCCATGGCCTTCGCGGCGGCGATGGCCTTCTCCTGGGCGGCGGGGGGGCAGTCCTCATAGCGCACGAAGTGCAGCGTGAAGGAGCCCCTGGACTGGGTCATGGCCCGCAGGTCGATGGCGTAGGTGGTCATCTCGGCCATGGGCACCTCGGCCTCCAGCACCTGGTTGCCGTCGCCGGAGGGGTTCATGCCCATCACGCGGCCCCGGCGCTTGGTGATGTCGCCCATGACGTCGCCCATATAGTTGTCGGGAATGGTGACCTTCAGCTCGCCGATGGGCTCCAGCAGCACGGGAGACGCCTCGGGCAGAGCGGCCTTATAGGCCAGTTGAGCGGCAGTCTTGAAGGCGATTTCAGAGGAGTCGACAGGATGGTAGCTGCCATCATACAGAGTCGCCTTCAGGTTGACCATGGGGTAGCCCGCCAGCACGCCGTGGATGCAGGCCTCGCGCAGACCCTTCTCAACGGCGGGGAAGAAGTTCTTGGGCACCGCGCCGCCGACCACTTCCTCGCAGAACTCCAGGCCATCGCTGTCGCAGGGCTCGAAGCGGATCCACACATCACCGAACTGGCCGGAACCGCCGGTCTGCTTCTTGTGGCGGCCCTGCTTGGACACCGGCTTGCGGATCTTCTCGCGGTAGGCCACGCGGGGCTCGGACAGCTCCGCGTCCACGTTGAAGCGGCTCTTCAGCTTGCTCACCAGCACATCCATCTGGATGTCGCCGGCGGCGGTGACCACCATCTGGTGGGTCTCGGCGTTGTTCACCACGGTGAAGGTGGGATCTTCCTCGTTCAGACGGCCCAGGCCTGCGGCGATCTTATCCTCCTGGCCCCGGGTCTTGGGGGTGATGGCCTTGGAGAAGTTGGGCTCGGCAAAGGGGATGGAATCCAGCTTGATGACCTTACGCTGATCGCACAGGGTGTCGCCGGTCTTGACCTTGTCCATTTTGCCGATGGCGCCGATGTCGCCGCAGCCCAGCTCCTTGACCTCCTCGCTCTTCTTGCCGCGCATGGTGTACAGGCGGCCCAGCTTCTCGTTGACGCCGGTGGTGGCGTTCACCAGGGTCATGTCGGAGGTGAGGCTGCCGGAGATGACCTTCACAAAGGAGAACTTGCCGTACTGGTCGGCCATGGTCTTGAACACGAAAGCGGCAGGAGCGCCGTTGGGATCCACGGCCACTTCGCCGTCTTCAGCGGACAGGGGTTTGCCCTCAACGGGGTTGGGAGCCAGGGCGATGACGTTGTCCAGCAGCATGGCGCTTCCCAGGCCAATGACGGCGGAGCCGCACAGCACAGGGACCAGGCTGCCGTCCCGCACGCCGATGGCCACGCCCTTGGCGGTTTCCTGCTCGGTGAGCTCCATGCTGTCGAAGAACTTCTCCATCAGCTCCTCGTCGGTGCCGGCGGCGGACTCCATCAATTCGGCCCGGAGGTTCTCCACCTCGTCAGCCATGTCGCCGGGGATGGGCACCTCGGTCCGCTTGCTGCCCTTGCCCATCTGATAGGCCTTGTTGACCACCAGGTCAATGACACAGGAGCCGTCGGGCGCGGGGGCGGACACGGGAGCGATGCTGTTGCCGTACTTGGCGCGGAGGGCCTGCACGGTGGCGGAGTAATCGGCGTTGTCCTCATCGGTCTTGGAGATGTAGATCAGGCGGGGCAGCTTACGCTCCTCGCAGTACTTCCACGCCTTCTCCAGGCCCACGGACACGCCATCCTTGGCGGAGCAGACCAGAATGGCGGCGTCGGCGGCGTACAGGGCCTGCGCCACCTCGCCGGCAAAGTCGAAGTTGCCGGGGGCGTCCAGCACATTGATCTTGCAGCCCTTATATTCCACGGGAGCCACGGCCAGGGAGATGGAGATTTGGCGCTTGACCTCCTCGGGGTCGTAGTCGCAGATGGTGTTGCCATCGGGGGTCTTGCCCATGCGGTCGATGGCGCCGGTCACAAACAGCAGACTCTCGGCCAGGGTGGTCTTGCCGCTGCCGCTATGGCCCAGCAGGCAGATATTACGGATATTGGTTGGAGAATAGCTCATAGTTGTTTCCACTCCTTAACGATTAATGCCCGGCCCAATAGGCGGCCAAAGCGTCACTAAAGACAATTATACAATAAACCAAACAGTTTGGCAACGGTTATTTGAGGAATTTGACGAATCTTTTTTCCGGGCTGAAACGGGGAAACCCGGATCGCAGACGCAATCCGGGTTTCTATGTTACTTCTTGCAGTATGCGGCTATATAGTCAACGAAACTGAAAACGCAGATGCGTTTTTCAGTCAGCGGGCCGCTGCCCGCTGAGGTACATAGTACGTTTTCGTTGACTATGCAACTCAAATTGAGGCCACAATGCGGCCTTCTGCGGCGAGGAATCGCCGCAGCGTGCAAAAAGATCAATGATCTTTTTGCACGAATTTGGCTATAGCGTCGCTCATCTTCTGGGCGGTGCCGGGGCCGTACTTGTCCAGGTTCTCCTTAAACCGGGGATCGTTGACGTACATCTGCCCCAAACAGGCCAGAATGCCGTCGGTACAGTTGTAGTGGTACTTGGTGATGTGGGCCTGCCAGCACTTCACCAGCGCCTGCCCTTCCGCTCCCTCCGGATCGGCACACGCGCCGAACGCCTGGAAAATCTCCTCCATTTCGGCGTTGATCCGGGCCTCCTGTTCGGGGGTGTACTTGGCGTGCTTCTCCCGGCTCTCCAGAAACGCCTCGGTGTTGCCCCAGCGCTCCGCCGCCTCCTGGGCGTACTGCTCCTTCACTGCCTCCCAGTCCGCCTGGGTGGGCTTGGGTCTTTGATCGTACATTGCGATACCTCCAATCGTCTCGTCCACCAGCCGCAGCATATCGTCCAGCCGCCGACGCTTCATCATCAGCAGCGTCCGGTGCTTTTGCAGGGCCTCGGTGCGGTCGTTGTCGGGGGCGTCCAGGATGCGCCCGATCTGCTCCAGCGGCACGTCCAGCTCACGGTAAAACAGGATCTGCTGCAAAGACGCCATGGCCGTCTCATCGTAGAAGCGATACCCGGCCTGGGTGGTCTCCGACGGTTTCAGCAGTCCGATCTCATCGTAATAGTGCAGTGTCCGCACACTGATGCCGGCGCGCTTTGCCGCCTCGCTGACGGATAATCTCATTACTGTTCGCCTCCTCAAACAAGACTGTAACCCATGACGCGGCGTGAGAGTCAAGGGGTTTTTTCAAAAATTTTTTCTGTACACGGGCCGAAAGCTGTGGTAGAATGCCTGTGACCGACCTCCACTTCGGTCCAAACGGCGGGCAGAGAGCCGCGGGCAGGAGAAGCGTGAACCTGTCCGGAAGGAACGCCCGTCATTGTGCCCCACGCTGGCACTCTAAATATAAATTGGAGGTTTTTTGTGATGCGCAAATTTTCTGTCCGTGATCTGGTCCTGGCCGCCATGGTGGCGGCGCTGTACGCCCTGCTGGGGTACTTCGGCGATATTTTGCAGCTTACCTTCGGCCCAATTCAGTGCCGCATCGCCGAGGCGCTCACCGTCCTGCCCTTCCTGTTCCCGGCCACCGCGCCGGGGCTGGCCATCGGCTGTCTCATCACCAACCTGCTGTCCCCCTATGGGCCCATCGACGTGATTTTCGGCACCCTGGCCACCGCCATCGCCGCCTGGCCCACCACAAAAATGCCCCGGTGGTATCTGGCGGCCCTGCCCCCCATCCTCGTCAACGCCGTCATCCTGCCCCCCATGTGGGCCTGGGCGGAGGTGGGAGCCGTGAACACCGCCTTCTGGACGGCCTGCGGCTTCAACGCGCTGACGTTTATCGTCGGCGAGGCGCTGGCCTGTTATGTGCTGGGAACTGTGCTGCTCAAGGCGCTGGCCCAGGTGGACTATCTCAAGCCGGTTATGCGCCAGACGGCCCAGCCGCAGTAAAACAAATCATACACAAGACCCTGGGTGGTGGAGCATCCAGGGATCAAGAAGTCTTTTCGCAAAGGGCTCTGGGACAGTGTCTCGGAGCCTTTTGCCATGCCGTTTATACGCCGCATTATTTTACATAAAAAACCTAATTCCCGTATAGCTATTTTCTTTCTGACATGGTATACTGTCCTCAAAAGGGATATTATACCATAATTCTACACCGCGCCGCCTTCGGCGGAACCGCAAAACATGGCGAAAGAGAGTTGATGAGTCATGCTGCAGGGAATCCTAAAATTTTTCTATTACACATGGTACCTGTTTGTCCTGGGCGGCGGGGTATCTTGGGTTTTTTGTTTTACGTCGAATAAAAAAGACCGGGAAAGAGGCGTCGCCGATAAAGTTCTGTTCTGTTTGTCTATCATTCTACTGATAATCGGAGTTATCAGCGGAGCAATCAACCTGCTGCTTTTTACAAAAACTCCGAACATCACAGACCAGAGAGTGCGCGACGCGAAGTATATCCTGAGCGAGCACGATCTGGACATCGGTTTCCCGCTTGGCCAAGCGGCGGAAGATCTGGATTCCATTGTAACAAGCCAGTCGCCTGCGGCAAATACGATCGTACTGAAAGGATCCAAGGTAATCGTCAGTTTTAATGCCCCCGAGCAGGGCAAAGGCACAGATGAGGATGATCCCGCACAGCCCCCAAGCGCCGGTTCGGGGACAGCCCAAACGTCCACAGTAACTCCGGCGCAGACCCCGGCATCGACATCCACAACACCGCCAGCGCAGGCTCCGGCGGCAACACCCACAACACCACCGGTACAGGCTCCGGTGTGGACTCCACCGCCTACCCCGGCACCCGAGCCAATTCCCGTAAAAGATCCATATTCCGATCCGTTCTTTACCGGCAACGCGAGCGTAGGCGGGGGCATAACAATTGACGGTGAATTGAGTGATCCGGAACCCGAGATGCCGGAAGATTTCGGCTATCCGGAACAAAACGTGAACACTGGCCTTGTCTCAGCGCCGCCGTAAAGCTTTTGCGGCTCCGGCAGCCTCTCCGCCACCCGATCTATGTGGGATGAAAAAGCGCGATTTGACCATCGCGCTTTTTTCATGTCCACGCTTCCTTCAGCAGCGCCGCGGCCTTGCCCAGCTCCGTCTCCGTCAGCCCCGCAAAGCCCAGCACCATTGTAGAGGGCTTCGCTTCAACAGCGTGGCAATAGCGGCTTAGGGGGTGGATGCCCACCGACTTGGCCGCCGCCCGTGCCACCAGCTCCCCCTCTGAGAACCGGGGAAGCGTCACCAGGAAGTGCAAGCCCGCGTCCGCGCCCGAGACGGTCACGCCGGGAATTTCCTCCAATGCTCCGGCAAAGAGCGCGCACTTTTTGCGGTACAGGTTCCCTGTCCTCCGCAGGTGCCGCCCGTACAGCCCCTGGGCCAGGAAACGCCTCAAACTCTCCTGCTCGAACCGGGAGACGGTGCACGCCCCGTGAGAAAAGGTGGCCCGGTAGCGCTCCAAAAGCTCTGGGGGCAAAATCATATACGCCACGCGGATGGCCGGGGCGATGGAGCGGGAAAAGGTGCCCATATACACCACCCGCCCCGCCCGATCCAGCCCCTGTAGCGCCGGAATAGGCCGGGAGGAGTAGCGGAACTCGCTGTCGTAGTCGTCCTCGATGAGCCAGCGGTTAGGGGCAGACGCCGCCCAGTGGAGGAGCCGGCTGCGCCGTCCGGCGGGCATGGTCACCCCCATCGGGAACTGGTGGGAGGGAACCACATAAGCCAGCCCCGCAGCCGACTTTTCCAGCGCCTCCGGGCACATCCCTTCACTGTCCACAGGGATGGGGACAGCCTCCCGCCCGTGGAGGGAGGCGGCGGCGTAGGCGGCGGGGTAGCCGGGATCCTCCAGGGCAATGGCCTTCTGCTCGGGCAGAAGCTGGAGCAAGAGGGACAGCAGATAGTCCGCCCCTGCCCCCACCACCACCTGCTCCGGGGAACAGCGAACCCCCCGGTACTGGGCCAACAGCTCTGCCAACGCCGTGCGCAGGGGGGCGTCCCCTTGCGGGGAGCCTCGCTGGAGCAGGCCGGGATTCTCATACACCGCCTCTTTGGTGATCCGTGCCCAGGAGGAGAAAGGAAACGCTGACGTATCCACCGCCGAAGTGGAGCAGTCATAGGCCCACTTGGGAGTGGGGACAGGTGCTGCCTCCGGGACGGACGCGGGGGCGGCAGGGGCCGGGGGCAGCAAATCGGCGCACACGTAGCCGCTGCGGGGTTTCGCCAGCACGTAGCCCTCCGCCGCCAGCAGGGAGTAAGCTGTTTCCACAGTACTCATGCTCACCCCCGCCAGGGCGCACAGACGCCGCTTGGAGGGCAGCTTGCTCCCGGGTGAAAGCGTCCCGGACTGGATGGCGGCGGCGATGTGGCGGTAGAGCTGGTCGTACAGCGGCGCGTCTTCGGTGAATACGGGAAGCGGGAAGGAGTCGGGCATGGGTGAACCTCCTTTGGTAGATCGGGGGTGGGGCGTCTCGGATGTTTTGGGCCTCCTTGGGCCGTCATTGAGCCATAGGCTCAACGACCGGCCCGGGCACCTTCGGCGCCCTATCTGACCCTATAAAAAAGTCGAAAACTGGAACTGGAAACCATGCCAGTTTCCACTATAATAGCACCAGAACGAGGGGTTGTCAAATAAGGCCCCGGAAGGAGTTGTCAACCATGAATCAATCCAAAAACAACCAGGTTTTGACCAAGCTGTGCATGACCGCCGTCATGGCGGCGCTGGTGGCCGTGGGTTCTTATCTCCAGATTCAGATTCCGTCCATTCTGGGCACCAGCCGTTTTCACCTGGGCAATGTGATGTGTGCGCTATCCGGCCTGCTGCTGGGGCCATGGTGGGGAGCGCTGGGCTCCGGGCTGGGCTCCGCCCTGTACGATCTGCTGCTGGATCCCACCCGGTTCGCCGAGTTCCCCATTACCTTTGTTCTCAAGGGCGTGTACGGCCTTGTGGCCGGGGCGGTATTCTTTAAGGTGTTCAAGGGCAAGAGCAATTACGTCAACGAGGTAGTGGCCAGCGGGCTGGCGGCGGTGAGCTATATTGTGGTCTATCTGGCCAAGAGCTTTTTCTACAACGGCCTGCTCATCAAGGGCCTGACTGCCGAGGCGGCCTGGCTGGGTGTGCTGGAGAAGATTCCCTCCTCCTTGTTCAACGGCATCGTGGCGGTGATCTTCGCCCCCATCCTGGGCGCAGCGCTCCACAAGGCGCTGAAGGCGGCCCACTTGGAGGCCAAGCTGGCATAAGTCATTGCAAATGAAAAAACCGGGTGCGTTCCACACGCACCCGGTTTTCTATTTGATGACTTCCGCAATGGTGCCGCCCCCCAGCACAGCGCCGTTCTCGTCGTACACCACCGCCGCCTGTCCGGTTGTCACCGCCCGCTGGGGCTGGGCGAATTCCAGCCGCACCCGCTCCCCTGCCGGGATCACGGTTACGGGCTGCTCTGTCTGGCGGTAGCGGGTCTTGGCCAGGGCCTGGAATTGCCCCGGCGGCGGTTCGATGAGCCAGTTCCAGTCCACCGCGATGCAGCCACTGGAGTACAGCGCCTCCTCCGGGCCCACCGTGACGGTGTTGTCCGCCATGCACTTATCGCACACATAGATCCGTCCTGACGACGACACCCCCACCCCCCGGCGCTGGCCGATGGTGAGCCCCGCCGCGCCCCGGTGGCGGCCTACCACCTTGCCGGCCTGGTCGATGATATCCCCGGCTGGATAGGTTTTCCCGGTGTAGCGCTCCATGAAGGCCAGATAATCCCCGTCGGGGACAAAGCAGATGTCCTGGCTGTCGTGCTTGCGGGCGTTGACAAACCCCTCCCGCTCCGCGATCTGCCGCACCTCCCCCTTGGTCAGCCCGCCCAACGGGAACAGAGTGCGGCCCAACTGCTCCCGGGGAATGGGATAGAGCACGTAACTCTGATCCCGGCCCAGGTCAGCAGCCTTGGCCATACGGAAACCGCCCGCCCCATCGTCCACGATTTTGGCATAGTGGCCGGTGGCGGTATACTCGCACCCCAGCTCCTGGGCTCGGCGGTGCAGCTTGTCGAATTTCAAAAACCGGTTGCAGTCGATGCAAGGGTTGGGGGTCTCCCCCCGCTCGTAGGCGTCCACAAAGCGGCGAATCACCTTCTCCTCAAAATCCTCCGAGAAGTTGAATACATAATGAGGAATGCCCATGCGGTGGGCCACCTCCCGGGCATCCTCCACGTCGTCCAGCGTGCAGCAGGGGTGGCCCTTGTCCAGCCCCACCGCCTCATTGCCGAACAGCTTCATGGTGACCCCAATGCACTCGTATCCCTGTTCTTGAAGGAGGTACGCCGCCACGCTGGAGTCCACCCCGCCGCTCATGGCCACCAGCACCCGCTTCTTGCTTTGTTCCATACCGCTCACCTTCTCCGCGCTCTTTTCGGATATTATACCACATTTTTCCCCCTTTGGGAAGGAGCCGCAGCCCGGTGAAAAAATCCAAAAAAATTTTGCGGGCACTCTTGACAAATCGGTTAGCGTGTGCTATCCTAATCTCATCAGTTAGCTACCGCAAACTACAAGACTTTTCCTCCAATGTTTCGAACCGGGAGACCGCCCGCGCCGCAAGGCGTGGGCAGTTTCTTTTGCCCGGCAAACGCCATCGGGAATCAAAAAGCGGCCCTCACCAACGGTGAGGGCCGCTTCGACGTGTTATTCAATCGGACAGCAGGATCCGGTCATTGTCCAGATCCTTCCCTGTCCCCGCCCTGAAGCGGCGGAGCAGATCGTCCACCGTCATGCCCGCGCGCTCCTGGCCGGAGACGTCCAGCACGATGTTCCCGTCCGCCATCATCAGGGTGCGGCTGCCCAGCTCCAGCGCCTGCCTCATGTTGTGGGTGACCATCAGGCAGGTGATGTGGTTTTCCGCGACAATGGCGCGGGTAAGCTCCAGCACCTTTTCCGCCGTGCCCGGATCCAGGGCCGCGGTGTGCTCGTCCAGCAGCAGCAGCTTGGGGGTGACCAGGGTGGCCATGAGCAGGGTCAACGCCTGACGCTGACCGCCGGACAGTAGCCCCACCGGCTGGCGCATCCGATCCTCCAACCCCATGCCCAACAGCTTCAGCTTTTCGGCAAAGAATTCCTTATCCTTTTTCGTGATCCGGCTGAACGGGGCTTTCCCATGGGCAGAGCGCAGATAGGCCAGGGCAAGGTTTTCCTCGATGGTCATAGACGGCGCGGTGCCCCGCAGCGGATCCTGGAACAGCCGCCCGATGACCCGGCTGCGCTTGTGGTCAGGGATAAAGGTGATGTCTTTCCCATCCAACGCAATGGAGCCGTTATCCACATAAAAACTGCCCGCGATGGCATTCAAAAGGGTGGACTTGCCCGCCCCATTGGAGCCGATGATGGAGGCGAAATCCCCGGGCTGGAGATGCAGGGACACATGGGACAGCGCCGTCTTTTCGTTGACAGTGCCGGGGTTAAAGGTCTTGGAGATATCGTCGATCCGCAGCATTTCAGTGTCCCCCTTTCCGGAGCGCGGTGAGCCTGCGCTTCTGGAAGCCCATGCCCTCCTTGATGGTAGGGGCGGCGATGGCCAGGGCCACCACCAGGGCAATGAACAGCTTCAGGCACTCGATGGGCACCACCTTGGTGTAGAACACGATGGCGTAAATGAACCGATAAATCATGGAGCCCACCATGACGGCGATGATGCCCTTACCGATGGTGCGGCGGCCCAACACTGTCTCGCCGATGATCAGACAGCCCAAGCCGATGACCACGATGCCGGTGCCCATGTTGATGTCCACGGTTTTCTGGCCCTGCCCCACCACCGCCCCGGACAGCGCGGTGAGGGCGTTGGAGATGCACAGGCCCACCGTGACGGTGTAGGCCGGATTTACCGACGAGGCCCGCACCATGTCCCGGTTGTCGCCGGTGGCCCGGATGGACAGGCCCAGCCGGGTGCCCAGAAACAGGAACAGCAGCACCCCGGCCAGAATGGTGATCCCGCCGGACAGGATCAACTCGTACCAGTTGCCGCCAATGCCGGTGCCCCGCAGGAGGGTAAACACGGTGTCCACCCGGAGCAGGCTGGCGTTGGAGCTGCGGCCCATGGCAAAGAAGTTCACCGTATACAGGCCCATGTTGGTGATGATGCCCGCCAGGATGGAGGGCACCCCCATGCGGGTCTGCAAAAAGGCGGTGACGAATCCTGCGCAGGCCCCCGCCAGCATGGCCGCCGGGATGGCGAGAATGGGGTGCCCCGCCGCCGCCATGGTCACCGACACCGCCGCCCCCAGCACAAAACAGCCGTCAGTGGTCAGGTCGGCCACGTCCAAAATGCGGTAGCTCAAAAACAGTGCCATGGCCACCAGGGCGTACTGGAAGCCCAGGTTCAGGGCGGTCTGTGAAATCAAAAGTATGGCTCCCATGGGTCTCTGCTCCCTTCATGCCTGCACCCCCGGCGAGTAGCCGGGGGGTGCTAGGCTGTTATCGTTTTTTGAAAATATCCAAATAGTGATTGGACGCGCCCACCAGGTCGGCCCGCTCGCAGGTAGCGAAGTGGTACTGAAGGTACAGCTCATACAGCTCGTCGTCCATCTGGTCAATGGTGTCCCTGATATACCCGGTGGCCATGTCCGTACCTACGAAGTGGAGGCGGCAGACGGGCAGGCCGTCCATCAGCGCATCGATCTCCTCCCTGCGGTGCAAGGCGAACACCTCCGCCGGGTCGGAGGACAGCTTGAAGGTCACCGGGTCTGCCAGGGCCCTGTAGTGGGGCTCCTTGAACATCCCCCTGACGAAGCAGTACTGGATCGCGGTGGCGTCGCTGCCGCAGTAAGCGGCGAACACCACCCCGCCCGGTTTCGTCACCCGGATGGCCTCGGTCAGCGCCTTGCGCTGATCGTCTACAGTGAACAGGTGGTACATAGGGCCCAGCAGGAGGGTCAGGTCATAGGTATTGTCCCCAAAATCGCTCAAATCCAGCGCGTTCCCCTGCCGGACGGTCACCGGCTCACCGGGGAGGGTATTCTGCCGGAACACATTGATATTATGCTCCAGCAGCTCCACCGCATCCACCGCATAACCCTTCTGGGCCAGCGCGTGGGAGTAGCGGCCCGTCCCTGCACCGATCTCAAGGATTTTGTCCCCCTGCTTCAAATACCTCTCAATATACCGCATGGTGGTCAGGAATTCCACCATACCGCAGCGGCTCCTCAGCCGGGCATCCTCGTCGCAGTGCCGTTCATAGAACTGGCGTAAAAAGTCTTGCGTCTCCATGGCTTAATCCTCGGTGGTCTGAACCTCCACCACGGTGCCCATGTCGTTGAACACAGAGTAGTCGATGTTCATCGCGGCGGCGGTTTCGGTGTTGACGGTGATGATGCCGCCGTCCACCAGGTAGTAGTCCTCCATGCCGCCCATGCCGTTGACGATGGCCTGATAAGCCAGATCCGCAGTCTGGGCGCCCAGGTCGGTGTAGTTCACGCCGCAGGTGGCAAAGGCGCCGTTGCGGACAAAGGAGTCGGCCCCGGTGTAGTGGGGGATGCCGGCCTTGGCCAGATCCTCATAGATGGCCAACTCCGCCAGAGCAATGATGTTATCGGTGGGGGTGAACACGGCATCCACACCGGCGGCGATCAGGGCGGAGGCCGCGGTCACCACCTCGGCGTTGTTGGTGGCGGTCTGCTCCACGTAAGCGATGCCCTTGGCGTCCAAGTACGCCTTGGCGTCGGCAATGGGCTTGGCGGAGTTCAGCTCACTCAGGGAGTACAGCAGGCCCACCTTGGACACGCCCGGGTTCTGGGCCAGCATCATGTCCAGGATGAAGGGGGTATTCAGCGCGTCGCTGGTGCCGGTCACATAGTCGATGCCCATCAGGTCGGCCTCCTCCGGGTCGGAGACGGCGGCGTACACCACGGGGGTCTTGGTGTCCTCGGCGCACACAGTGGCGATCTGGGCGGCGGCGGTGGCGATGGGGATGATCACGTCCACCTTGTCGGCAATGGCCTGGTCGCCCAGCTGCCGCAGCACGGTCTGGTCGTCCTGGCTGCCGCAGGTGATGGTATACTTGATTGTGATGCCGTTCTCGGCGGCGATCTGATCCAGCCGCGCAGCGGCGGCGTTGGCGATCTCGTCCAGGGAGGGATGGTCAAACTGCTTGATGATGGCCACATTGTAGACAGTGCCGGCGGGCTGCTGGTCGTCGGTCTGGCTCTGACCGCCGACGGCCACGGTGGGGCCATCGGAGCTTGTGGTCGTACCACTGGAGCAGGCGCACAGGGACAGGGTCATAGCCGCGGCAGCGGCCAGGGCGAAGAACTTCTTGACGATGTTGCGGGTTTTCATGGTATTTTCCTCCACATATTTTATTTTGGATGGCAGATGAACCCGTGGCCTTGCCGGGGCCGGGGGAGGAAAGGCAAACAAAAAAGCCTTTGCCCCACATGGGACAAAAGCTGCTGCTTCTGCGATACCACCCAAATTGACGTTAACAAACGTCCGCTCGCTTACGCGTACCATCATACGCGCCCCGATGGATAACGGGTGGGAAACCCGTCGGTCTCTACTTAGCCGAAGCCGTTCGATCCGCCCTCCGAAGTCCATTCGCCAGCCGCTCGCCGCCCCGTTCCCACCATCGGGGGCTCTCTGAAGGTCTGCCGCGCCGGTTACTTCTCTCCGTCATTGGTTTGTGCTGTTTGGTTGTTGTCGTTATTATATGCGGGGAAGGGTCGTTTGTCAACCCCCTTTTTCAAAAAATTTTTACCGCGTTAAAGCGGCAAATAATTCTGCTCCCCGCCCCCGGTTCCGGGGACGGGGAGCATCCATCACCACTTATTCTCCACTTTTTCCGCAAATCCCATCAGATCCCTGACCTGAAGCTTTGTCCCGTCATCCAGCACCGCCGTGCCGCTGAACCGCCCGAACACCTGGTGCTGGTCGCTCTTGATGAGCTTCACGTCAGTGCAGGACGCCCGGACAAGGACGGGGACGAAGTCCATCTCAAACCGCCCGTCGTCGCTGGTGAATCGCCACGGGCTCATGTAGTCCTCTTTGCCCTCCCGCACGGGGATACCAAAGTCCACTTTGGACAGCTTGTGGGCCTTCCCCTTGTAAAACAGCATATTCTCCGTGGCGGCGGAGGTGTCGCCAAAGCCGTATCCAATGTTGAAGCCGAAGTCCGCCCCGTCCACCAGCCCGGAGGCGGAGCCCCAATACCAGGTGTTGTGATACGTCCACACGCCCCGGCCCCAGTCCAGCACGGCGAAGGAGCTGTCCGGCTCGAAGCGGTACTCCTCCTCGCCGATGCGCACCGTGCCGGCGGCCCGCATACAGTTGATCTTCTGGTTGTAGTAGAAGTGGGCCTTTTTCTCGAAGGGGGTGCAGATGACCATGGACTCCTCCGGCTCATCCGTGAGGGTGAGCTGGACGTCGATGGGCTGACCATCTCTAAAGTTGTCCATGTGGGCGGTGAGCTGGCGCTTCCCCTCCGCCACCTGGAACAGGATGGCGTGTTTCTTCCCGGAACTGGCGGTAATCCCCACCGCCGAGGTGGACGGCAGGGCCGTGCGGCCCATGGGGAAAACGGACATAGGACTTTTCGTGATCTCCCACGGCTCCCCCTCAAAAGACAGGAAGGAGATGGAATCCTGCCCCATATAGCTGTTGTCGGCAATGGTCAGCGCCACGCCGAAGCGGTCGTTCCCCACGTAATAATAGTCCCATTCCTTCAGCCGGGTGGCACCGCCCTTCACCTTTTTCCGGTCATATATGGGGAGCAGCCGTTTGGCAAAGCCCGCCCGGGTGAGGTTTCCCTGCCCGTCCAGCAGGGGGAGCTGTTCTGTGATCTCGTACTGCATATGGATACCTCCACAATTTTTTGACGCTCTATTTCACCATTTTGTAAAAATATTGTATCACAATCCCATCCAATATCCAAGGCCAATCGTCCGGTACCTTGTACCGTTTCCGTGGAATCCACCGGCCAGAAACTTTTGAGGGACAGGCAAGCTCATCCATCGTCCCGCATAATCTCTCCCCACGGGGGTGATGGCGTTGCTTCGGCTGCTCAAGGAAAAAAAGGTACGGGACGCACTGGTAGGACTGGCTCTGCTCATCGCCACGGCAGGGCTGGTGGCCTCGCCGGATCAGGCGATCACCGGCGCCAAAGATGGACTGACTCTGTGCTTCAACGTCATCGTGCCCTCCCTGTTCCCCTTCTTCGTGCTGTCCTCTCTGGTGGTGGATTTGGGCCTGGCCGCCTATCTGGGCCGGGCCCTGGAGGGGTTGATGCGTCCCCTGTTCCGGGTGAGCGGAAGCTGCGCGGCGGCGGTTGCCTTGGGCTTCATCGGCGGCTATCCCGTGGGAGCCCGCACCGCCCTTCAGTTATATCAGCAGGGGCTGTGCTCCAAAACGGAGGCGGAGCGGCTGCTGGCCTTTTGCAACAACTCCGGCCCTGCCTTCATCTTAGGCGTGGTGGGCGCGGGTATTTTTGGGGACAGCCGGGTGGGCCTTCTGCTCTACCTCACCCATGCCCTGGCATCGCTGATCGTGGGACTGCTGTTTCGCTTTTACGGCGGGTCGGAGCAAAAGCGCGCACCCAAATCCCATCCCAAACCCATCCAGACAGTCACCATCCCCGCCGCGTTTACAGGCGCAGTATCCCGCTCCCTACAAAGTACGCTGAATATCTGCGCATTTGTGGTATTTTTTGCCGTGGTGCTTCAACTTCTATCCGCCTACGGAGTGTTCGCGGCATTGGCGCAGCTACTGTCCCTGGCCGGTTTCCAGCCGGAGTGGGCCAAACGGTTAGTAGCGGGCCTGCTGGAACTGTCCTCCGGTGTGTCCTCCCTGCGGGGAACCGCCCAACTGGCGGGGCGGGTGTCCATGGCGGCGTTCATGCTGGGCTGGGCAGGACTGTCCGTCCACTGTCAGGTATTGTCCTTCCTGGTGGACAGCGGCCTGTCGGCCAAGACCTACCTGGCCGGGAAGCTGTGCCACGGGTTAATTGCCGCCGGACTCACCTGGTGTCTCACCCGGCTGTTCCCCCTGTCCGCCCCGGTGGCAGACTATTTGGCGGATCAGGCAGAATCTATCGCCGCTATGGACTTCTCCACGGCGTTGGCGGCATCCTCACTGGCGGCCTTGGCGGGCTGGCTGATTTTGGCAGCGCTGTGCCGCTCCCTTTGGCGAAATAAGTGTGGTAATTCCGCGCAATATCGTGTATAATGGGGAAGCGTGGAACTATCGCAAGCGGCGCACCTTCGCCGCATGACAATTCGCCGTCCCTAGGGGAGGAACCGCCATGCTGTTTGATAAGAATATGGAGCCCCGCTGTGCCTACTGTCAGTGGAGCACACCGCTGGACGAAGGACAGATGATGTGCGTCAAAAAAGGAATCGTATCCTGCGCCGGCTCCTGCCGCCGGTTCCGTTATGATCCTTTGAAGCGTACACCCCCTAAGCCTCTGGCGGCCACCTTTGCTCACTTGAAGGACGAGGACTTCACTCTGTGATTCTCGTCCTTTTCACGCAAAAAGAAGCGGACAGTCTTTCGACTGTCCGCTTTCTTTGTGTCGGCACTACCTATCTTCCCAGGCCGTCGCCAGCCAAGTATTTTCGGCGCAGGTGAGCTTAACTGCCGTGTTCGGGATGGGAACGGGTGGACCCTCACCGCAATCAGCACCGA
>JAAVHT010000028.1 GCA_014799565.1 Clostridiales bacterium | reverse complement strand
GGGCCGGATGTTGATGAGGGACTGGGGGGTGACGATGTCCAGATCCTGAATGGTCATGCGCTCCCGGATGACCCGCTCCATGCGGGTGAAGCCGATGCGGAACTGGTTCTGGAGCAGCTCGCCCACGCAGCGCAGGCGGCGGTTGCCCAGGTGGTCGATGTCGTCGGGGGAGCCCACGCCGAAGGCCAGGCAGTTGAGGTAGTTGATGGACGCCATGATGTCGTCCACGGTGATGTGCTTGGGGATGAGGGCGTCCATGTTGTCGTGGATCAGCTCGAAGAAGTCCTCCTGGCTGAGGCCGTCCGCCTCCCGCTTTTCCAGCAGCTCGCGCAGCACCTTGCCGCACACCTTCTCGGTGACGCCGGCGTCGGCGGGGTCGAAGTCCACGAAGTTCTTCATGTCCACCATGCCGTTGGAGAACACCTTCACCATATGCACGCCGGTGTGGAGGTCGTCCACTTCCACCACGGCCTCGTTAACGCCCAGGGCGTCCAGCTTCTGAGCCTTCTCACGGGTCAAGACCTCACCGGCCTCGGCCACGATCTCGCCGGTGGAGGGGTCGGCCACGGGGGCGCCCAGCTTCTGGCCGGACAGGCGAGTCCAGATGGCCAGCTTCTTGTTGAACTTGTACCGGCCCACCCCGGACAGGTCGTACCGGCGGGGATCGAAGAACAGGGAGTGCATCAGGTTCTCGGCGGAGTCCACCGTGGGGGGCTCGCCGGGGCGCAGCTTGCGATAGATCTCCAGCATGGACTCCTCATAGCTCTTGCAGGCGTCCTTTTCCAGAGTGGCCACAATGCGGGGGTCCTCGCCGAACAGCTCGATGATGCCCGCGTCGGTGCGGGGGCCGATGGCCCGGATGAGGCAGGTGACGGGCAGCTTGCGGTTTTTGTCGATGCGGACATAGAACACGTCGGACAGATCCGTCTCATACTCCAGCCACGCGCCCCGGTAGGGGATGACGGTGGAGGCGTAGGTGATGTTGTCCGCCTTGTCCGCCGTCCGGGAGAAGTACACGCCGGGGGAGCGCACCAGCTGGGACACGATGACGCGCTCCGCGCCGTTGATGACGAAGGTGCCCGCNTCNGTCATGATGGGGAAGTCGCCCATNAAGATGGACTGCTCCTTGATNTCGTTGGTGGCCTTGTTGCGCAGGTGAACCTGNACCTTCATGGGGGCGGCGTAGGTCATGTCCTGGGCCTTGCANTCCTCGATGGTGTACTTGGGGGGATCGTCCATGGAGAAGCTGATGAAGGACAGCTCCANGTTGCCCGCGTAGTCGGTGATGGAGTCCACATCGTTGAACACCTCCTGGAGCCCCTTCTCCAGGAACCACTTGTAGGACTTNTTCTGGATCTCCAGGAGGTAGGGCATCTCCAGGATCTCCTCGNTGCGGGCGAAGCTCTTGCGGTGGGTCTTGCCGTACCAGACGTCTTTGACCGCTCTAGCCATATTGCTGATCACGCTCCACTTCGTAGATAGTTCCGGGCCGAGGNCTGACACGCCCGGGGCTGTTGACACGTTTTCGAAATTTCCTCTTGCGTTCCTTGTGCAAATCTGCTATNNTNAGCTGTANCAGGTGGGGNNGGACTTTCTANCNCCACCTGTGTANAAAAGCAGTTTATGATACCACANTNGCCGCTCCGNAGTCAAGANAAATTTTGGCTGCGGGCGATTTTTTGTNATTATATANTGTAANNGGAGGGAGNATCGTGNAGGAATCCGTCCGNCTNCTGCTCATCTGGCTGGGNGTNACNAGCGNCCTGGCCTTTGTNCTNTTNGGCTGGGANAAAGCNNCTGGCNAAGCNNCNCCGCCGCCGCGTNNCCGAGGNGGCCCTGCTGGGCTGCGCCCTCNTGGGCGGCTCCGCNGGGGCGGCCCTGGGNATGGCCNTGTTCCANCACAAGACCCGCAAGCCNCCGTTCCCNTGGTTCGTCCCCCTGTGNCTGCTGGNCCANGCNGCGCTGCTGGGCTGGGCGGCGATGTCCCCATGAATTGAGATCGACNGGGATTGCNATATTTATNTGNATTGNGGGAGGANNCAGGATGGCGAAGCANAATATATATGACAATGAGGCTTTTTTTGCGAACTTTAAAANCATAAGAAGCAGCGAAGTCAATTTCAACGATCTCATCGAGACCCCGATNTTGNTTGGGATGCTTCCNGACTTGCGCGGCAAACATATATTGGACATTGGCTGCGGCATGGGACAGCACGCGAAGCANTATTCCGACATGGGGGCGGCGTCNGTATTNGGCATCGACATTTCCGGGAAAATGCTGGAGTACGCCAGNNTACATTCCCATGCCGACAANATTACATACCGNCAAATGGCGATGGAGGATATCCGNGGACTCGATCANAAATTTGATTTGGTCACAAGCTCTTTGGTNTTTGACTANATCAAGGANTTTGATGAATTGATGAGAGACGTATACGGGATCATGAAGGACGGCGCNNAATTNGTGTTCAGTATGTCGCATCCGATGTCNACGGCGTANGACGGACAATATCCGNGATATACCNGCTCCGANTCGGGCGAACGGCTTTACGCGAATATCAANAACTATNTCGTAGAGGGCCAGAGNAAAATCACCTGGGTGGTGGANNACTACGAGCTTTACCACAGNACNTTCTCCAGNATACTGAATTCCATGATAAAAGCCGGATTTGTGATAGAAGAATGCCGGGAATCACAGANTTCAGATGAATTGAGGGAGCGGTATCCCGATGTGTTCGGGGGAACGATCCACCGGCCGGACTTTNTATTNTTTAAATGNGGGANNGCGCCGGGATAATATNGNGCCGAAAACCACCGCTTTTTGGGATNATAGANCCTGCCAGCNCTGCCGCTTTCCGGCGAGCTCGGCAGGTTTTTGAATTTCCAGAAAATTTTATCCAATATCCTGTTGACAACGGGCGGTTTCGGGGTTACAATAGCAATAGTTACAAACCAGTTACAAACAGTTACAATTTCTCGAGGAGGCACCCATGGCTGAAAAATCCGGCGTTTTGACCTANAAGGGGCACCCGCTCCGCCGCAAGGACAATCTGATCTACTACGGCTCTATGGCTGACAAATACATCGTCGTGATCCAGGTGATGAGCACGGAAAAGGACGGCGGCCTGGAGCTGGCCAACAAGGCCCATCTTGAACTCCAGTTCACCGACCCGGATCTGAAGAGCCGGGATCGCGTGGTGAAAAAGAGCGATCTGCCCGATCTGTTCTCCGCCGTTGACATGGGCTCCATTTGGCTGATGCGGGCGCTGGCCGGCAAGTAAGAAACCCTTTACGAAAGAAAATGGAGGTAGCTTCCAATGAATTTCAAGTTTAAGGCGGTCAGGACGTTGGCCGCCGCCGGTCTTGCCCTGACGATGTGTACCGGCGTAGCGTTCGCNTCTATCGGCAGCGCCACCGTCACCGCCGACAGCCTGCGNCTGCGCAGCGAGGCCNGCACCAGCTCNAACACCATCACCANNGTGTCCAAGGGCGCCGAGGTCGCCGTGGAGGAGGACGCCGGGAACGGCTGGTATAAGGTGACCTACGGAAGCCAGACCGGCTATATGTCCGGCGATTGGCTCACCGTCACCCTGGAGGACGGCACGGTCATCCCCGCCGCGGAGGGCACCGAGCCGGATCAGCAGCGGGGCCTTGTCACCGCCGACGTGCTCAACGTCCGCTCCGGTCCCGCTACTACATATGATAAAGTGACTACCCTGAAGGCTGGCACCGTGGTGGACATCGTGGCCGATCCCGGCAATGGCTGGTATCAGATCGAGTCCGGCTATGTGTCCGCTGAGTACATAGTTCTGGTGGGCGCCGATTACGAGGGCTCCAGCGAGCTGGGCGCTGCGGCCGCCGCCATGGCCAAGAGCCTGCTGGGTTGCCGGTATGTGTCCGGCGGAGCCGGCCCCAATTCCTTCGACTGCTCCGGCCTGATGTACTACATCTACAAACAGCTGGGCCATCCCATCTCCCGGGGCTCCTCCAGCCAGTACTATAACAACGGCTACTTTGTGTCCATCAGCGCCATGCAGCCCGGCGACCTGATCTTCTTCTTCGACCGCCGCTTTGACAGCTCCGGCGGCACCCTGCCCACCACCCATGTGGGTATGTACGTGGGCAACGGTCAGTTCATCCATGCTTCCACCACCTCTTACCGGGTGCAGTACGACAGCATTTATGGCTACTATGCCCCCTACATCGTGGGAGCCAAGCGCATCGGCTGATGATTTGAATCCTTCCGAGCCGTCCGGCCTGTCTGCCGGGCGGCTCTGTTTTATCCGGGCTCCGAGAGGAAACTTGTTAAATTTTCGATTTCCTCTTTACAATTTGACCTATCTAAGTTAAAATAGCGATATCGACTAGAAGGGGGTGCGCCCATTGAACGACATGGACTACACGCGTAAATTTAGCGTCAACCTGAATAGGGACGAGGAGATCAAGGCCATCCTGTCCACCGTTTACAGTTCCCTCCGGGAGAAGGGCTATAACCCTATCAATCAGATTGTGGGCTATATCCTCAGCGAGGATCCGACCTATATCACCAACCACAACAACGCCCGTACGCTCATCCGTCAGTTGGATCGGGATGAGCTGCTGCAGGTGTTGCTGAAGAGTTATCTCAAAGAGAAGTAAGACAGAGCCGCTGGCCACGGGCCGGCGGCTTTTTAAGATTTGCTTAAGGAGCTGTGTCCCATATGAAGAGAGCCATTTCTTTGCTGCTGTCCGCCGCGCTGCTGCTGGGGCTGCTGGGCGGATGCCAGAATTCAGAGCCGTCTGAGCCGTCTGATTCGCCCGAGCCGGGCTGGTCTGTGACCGAACTGGCCGAACTGGCCTTCAACCACTGCGGCCGGGAGGATATGGACGGCCTGGAAGGTCTCAACGCTGAGACAGACAGGGAAGGGCTGGCGGTCTATATTGAGAACGCCTATGGACTGGAGGAGCCGTGGGAGGACGCGGCGGTGATCCGGGCCACCGGGGCCTCCGCTTTTGAGATTGCCGTGCTGCGCATGGCGGACAGCGACTCCGCCGTCCGGGCCGCGGCCGCGCTGATGAGCTATATTTTCAGCCGCCAGGGGGATTTTGCGGGCTATGCCCCCGCCGAGGCCGACATGGTTGCCAACGGCAGCATCATGCAGGACGGGCCCTTTGCGGCGCTGTTCATCTGCCCGGATCCGGATAGGGCGCGGGCGGCGGTGGAAGCGGCCCTCAATGGGCAGTCCGTCCCCGAGCCAGGGTCTGAGAGTTCTGCGGAACCGACTGCTGATGTGAAGGATCTGCGGGACTTCCTGGTGTCTGACCGGGGAATGGACGGGGCGGAACTGGAAAAGCTGGACGACAGCGAACTGGACGCTTTGAACGCCTATATGGAGGACGCCTACGGCCTGACGCCGGATCAGTGGGAGGAATGCGCTATTGCCCGGGGGACGGGAGAATCCGCTTTTGAAGTGGCGGTGGTGCGCGTTTTGGAGGACTGGGATAGGATCTCGGCTGTGGAGGGAGCGTTCAACGATTATCTGAACGCCAGGGAGGCGCAGTTCGACAGCGCTTCCGAGCAGGCCCAGATGCTGCACCAGGCCATTGCCGTCGAGGCGGAGGAGTACGTGGTCCTGCTGGCCTGTGAGGACGCGGCGCGGGCGGCGGAGGCGTTCTCCGTCGAGGCGGGCACTATGGGCTATGGATACTCCATGAGATACCGTTTTCCGAATGCGGATTCTCAATACCCGGATCGCTGCAAGTTCACCCCGCCCAATGAGGACGATATGTCTCTCTATGACACCTCAGCCATCCGCTCTGCCTGGGAGAAGGGCGACCCGGCGGGACTGTCTGAATACGACAGGGATATCTACGACCAGGCCAAACAGGTGCTGGATAAGGTGCTCAAAGACGGCATGAGCGACTATGAGAAAGAAGTGGCCGTCTACAGCTGGATGGTGCAGAACATAAACTATGATTGGACCCATCAGGATAGGATGAAGGAGACGCCCCGGGAGTCCTTTACCCCCTATGGGGGCTTGGTGAACCACACGGCGGTGTGCCTGGGCTATGCCGCCACCTTCCAGCTGCTGATGGATCTGGCCGGGGTGGAGTGCATCACTGTGGTGGGTGCGGCTCACAGGAGCTCGTCGGACCATGGGTGGAACATGGTGCGGCTGAACGGCAATTGGTACTGCGTGGACGTGACCTGGGACGCCAACTATCGGGAAACGGGGGGAAGAGGTCAGCAGCAGGACTGGGACTATTTCAACGTCACCAGCGACTATATGGCCGACTCCGACCACCAGTGGGATTACGCCAATATCCCAGAGGCGGTTACAGAAGGCAATGGCCGGGATTGACGCGCGGAAAATGAAACCAGGCGCTCCGCTTTTGCGGAGCGCCTGAAAATTATCGGAGCAAAATGGAGATTTCCCCTTTACAAATTTGTTTTTTCTGGTATAATAAACCCGTTGTGAATTTATGGGCCCGTAGCTCAGTTGGGAGAGCGCTGCGTTCGCAACGCAGAGGTCGAGGGTTCGAATCCCTTCGGGTCCACCAAGGTGGTCGGCAGACCGCCGGGACCGGTCGTTCGCCCCATAGGGCGAATGACGGTCCCTTTGTTTTCCCGCTTTTTGAAAACCAGAAAAGCATTTTTGCCACATTGAACCAGCACGACGGAGTCGGCAAATTTCGATCAGAAATTTGCCGACTCCCCTCTTTGCAGTCTTTTCGCGCGGTGCATTTTTGATCAACGCAAGATATGCCGCCGTAAGCGATATAAAGCTTGCGGCGGCTTTTTTGGGCGCTTCGCGCCCCAGTGCGGAAGAGGGGATCTGACGTGAAAAACAAGCCGCTGAAACTCTCCCCCAATCGGAGCATTGCCCTGGGCTTTCTGGCCATCATCCTGGCGGGGGCGCTGCTGCTGATGCTGCCCGCCGCCAACCGGACGGGGCAGAGCCTGTCCTTCCTGGACAGCCTGTTCACCGCCACCTCCGCCACCTGTGTCACAGGGCTGGTGGCGGCGGATACCTGGACGCAGTTCAGCCTGCTGGGGCAGGGCATTCTGCTGGTACTCATCCAGGTAGGCGGGCTGGGCTATATGACCATGGTGCTCATGGCCTCTGTGCTGCTGAAGCGGAAGATCGGCCTCAAGCAGCGCTCGCTGATGATGGAGAGCGTCAGCGCCCAGCGGCTGAGCGACGCGCTCACCCTGCTGCGCTATATCCTGGGCGGCACCGCCGCCATCGAGGGCATCGGCGCGGTGCTGCTGGCCTTCCGCTTTATCCCGGAGCTGGGCTTTGCCCGGGGGCTCTGGTACTCTGTGTTCCACAGCGTGTCCGCCTTCTGCAACGCCGGCTTTGACCTGATGGGCTTCCGGGAGCCCTACAGCTCCCTCACCCATTACGTGTTTGACCCGCTGGTGAACGTGACGGTGTGCGCCCTGGTGCTGTTGGGCGGCCTGGGCTTTTTGGTGTGGCGGGACGTGTGGGAAAAGGGTCTCCACTTCCGCCGCTACTCCCTCCACACCAAGATCATGCTCACCGCCAGCGCCATTTTGGTCATAGGCGGCACGGCGCTGTTCTGGTTTGCCGAGCGGGACAACCTGCTGGCGGGGATGTCCCCGGCGGAGCAGGCGCTGGTCTCCCTGTTCCAGGCCGTCTCCCCCCGGACGGCGGGGTTCAACACCGTTGATTTGGCCCGGCTCACCAGCGGGGGCGGTCTGCTCACCATCATGCTGATGTTCATCGGCGCGGGCCCTGGCTCCACCGGCGGCGGCGTGAAGATCACCACCGTGGCGGTGTGCCTGCTGACCCTGGCCAGCTATGTCCGAGGCAGGCGGGAGGTAGGGGCCTTCAACCGCCGGCTGGACGAGGAGCAGATCCACCGCTCGGCGGCGGGGGTGACGCTGTATATGACCTTTATCGGGTTGGGCGGCTTCCTCATGCTGGCCACACAGCCGTTCCCGCTTCAGGACGCGCTGTTTGAGCTGTTCTCCGCCATGAGCACCGTGGGGCTGTCCACCGGCATCACCCGGGCGCTGTCCCCCTTCAACCGGGGGCTGCTCATCGTCATGATGTACTGCGGGCGCATCGGCAGCCTGTCCATGATGATGGCACTGGCAGAGCGCGGGGCGCCCCGGATCAAGGATCCGGTGGAGCATATCACCATCGGGTGACAAAAGGATCCACAGAAGCGCCCTCGGCGTTTGTGGAGAGCGGACTTTGCCCTGACTTGTTTCACGTGAAACGTTTGTTTGATTTTAAGAGGAGGCGGACAGTATGGCAGCGACATTCCTGGTCATCGGCCTGGGCCGGTTCGGCAGCAACCTGGCCCTGAAACTCATGGACTCGGGCAGCGAGGTGATGGTTATCGACACCGACGAGGAGGCGGTGAACCGCATCGCCCCCTACGTCACCCAGGCCAAGATCGGCGACTGCATGGACGAGGAGGTGCTGCGCTCCCTGGACGTGGCCAGCTTCGACTTCTGCTTTGTGTGCATCAGCGACAATTTCCAGTCCTCCCTGGAGATCACCTCCCTGCTCAAGGAGCTGGGGGCCCCCATGGTCATCTCCAAGGCGGACAAGGATCTCCACGCCCGGCTGCTGCTGAAGATCGGCGCGGACGAGGTGGTGTTCCCCGAGCGGGACATGGCTCAGCGCACCGCCATGCGATTCAGCGTCAACGGGGCGCTGGAGTACATTGAGCTGGCCCCCGGCTACGCTATTTTTGAGCTGGACGTGCCCGACGATTGGGCGGGCATGACTCTGCTGGAGCTGGACATCCGCAAGCGGTGGAACGTAAACGTCATCGGGCGCAAGGAGGACGGGGCCATCCTGCCCCTGGACGCCGCCCAGTTCAAATTCAAGGCGGACACCCACATCCTGGTGGCGGGCCGGCCCGACGACGTGGCCAAGATGGTAAAATAGCCGCAAGCCCTTGCAAAACCCGCAGAAAATGGTATACTAGGGCAAAGCTGTATTCCCGCTCCCGTAGGGGGCGGGAACGATCAAGAACACAAGAATTGAGGGAACGCATATGGAACGAATCACCATCGCCTCTGTTTTCGCCGACAGCGAGCGGCTGGGCGGGCAGACCGTCACCGTCATGGGCTGGGCCCGCACCATCCGGGACATGAAAACCTTCGGCTTCATCGAGCTGAACGACGGCTCCTGCTTCAAAAACCTCCAGATCGTCATGGACGCCAATGTGCTGGATAACTATAAGGACATCACCGGACAGAACGTGGGCGCGGCCCTCATCGTCACCGGCACCGTGGTGCTCACCCCGGAGGCCAAGCAGCCCCTGGAGATCAAGGCCGCCTCCATCGCGGTGGAGGGCGTGTCCTCCCCGGACTACCCCCTGCAAAAGAAGCGCCACAGCGTGGAGTACCTGCGCACCATCCAGCATCTGCGGCCCCGCACCAACCTGTTTTCCGCCGCCTTCCGGGTGCGGAGCGTGGCTGCCCACGCCATTCACTGCTTCTTCCAGGACCGGGGCTTCGTGTATATCCACACCCCCATCATCACCGCCAGCGACTGCGAGGGCGCGGGGGAGATGTTCCAGGTGACCACCCTGGACATGGAAAACCCGCCCCGGCTTGAGGACGGGTCTGTGGACTGGTCGAAGGACTTCTTCGGCAAGCGGGCCAACCTGACCGTGTCCGGCCAGCTCAACGCGGAGAACTTCGCCATGGCCTTTGGCAGCGTGTACACCTTCGGCCCCACCTTCCGGGCGGAGAACTCCAACACCCAGCGCCACGCCGCTGAGTTCTGGATGATCGAGCCGGAGATGGCCTTTGCCGACCTGGCCGACGACATGGACGTGGCCGAGGCCATGATCAAGTATATCATCAACTACGTGATGGAAAAGTGCCCCGACGAGATGGCCTTCTTCAACTCCTTCGTGGACAAGGGGCTGGTGGAGCGGCTGAAGCACGTGGCCTCCTCCGACTTCGGCCGGGTGAGCTACACCGACGCCATTGAGATTTTGAAGAAGAACAACGACAAGTTTGATTACAAGGTGGAGTGGGGCTGCGACCTCCAGACCGAGCACGAGCGCTACCTCACCGAGCAGGTGTTCAAAAAGCCGGTGTTCGTCACCGACTACCCCCGTGACATCAAGGCGTTCTATATGCGCCTGAACGACGACGGCAAGACGGTGGCCGCCGCCGACTGCCTGGTGCCCGGCATCGGCGAGATCATCGGCGGCTCCCAGCGCGAGGAGCGCATCGACGTGCTGGAGAAGCGCATGGCTGAGCTGGGCCTCAATCCCGAGGACTACTGGTGGTACCTGGATCTGCGGCGCTACGGCTCCTGCCGCCACGCCGGGTTCGGCCTGGGCTTCGAGCGGATGGTCATGTACCTGACGGGCGTGTCCAACATCCGGGACGTGGAGCTGCACCCCCGCACCGTGGGCAATGCGGAATTTTAAACAACAGAGGCTGAATTATGCGGAAAGCGGTCCGAAT
>JAAVHT010000027.1 GCA_014799565.1 Clostridiales bacterium | reverse complement strand
GTCCTGTGCAAGCTGCTGGACCAGTACCAGGGGGACGAACTGAAAACCGCCATCCGCCGCGCCAAGGACGACCTGATCCCCAAGCACATCACGGTGGACGACATCATGGCCACCATCAACTACCTCAACTGTCTGGCCTTCGGCGTGGGCACCCCGGATGACATCGACCACCTGGGCAACCGCCGCCTGCGCTGCGTGGGCGAGCTGCTGCAAAACCAGTTCCGCATCGGCTTCACCCGCATGGAGCGGGTCATCCGGGAGCGCATGACCATTCAGGATCTGGACATCGTCACCCCCCAGTCCCTCATCAACATCCGGCCCGTCACCGCCGCCATCAAGGAGTTCTTCGGCTCCAGCCCGCTGTCCCAGTTCATGGATCAGACCAACCCCCTGGCCGAGCTGACCCACAAGCGCCGTCTGTCCGCCCTGGGCCCCGGCGGCCTGAGCCGTGACCGCGCCTCCTTCGACGTGCGCGATATTCACTACTCCCACTATGGCCGTCTGTGCCCCATTGAGACGCCGGAAGGCCCCAACATCGGCCTGATCTCCTACCTGGCCTCCTACGCCCAGGTGAACCGCTACGGCTTCATCGAGGCCCCCTACCGCAAGACCAAGAAGGTGCTGGACGAGGACGGAAAGTGCGTCGCCGTCCAGGTCACCAATGACGTAGAATATATGACCGCCGACGTGGAGGACGAGTTCAACGTGGCCCAGGCCACCGAGCCGGTGGACGAGAACGGCTGCTTCGTCCGCACCCGTGTGGCCTGCCGCCACCGCAACGAGATCATTGAGGTGGATCGCGATCGGGTGGACTATGTGGACGTGTCCCCCAAGATGATGGTGTCCGTGGCCTCCGCCCAGATCCCCTTCCTCCAGAACGACGACGCCAACCGCGCCCTGATGGGCGCCAATATGCAGCGTCAGGCCGTGCCCCTGCTCACCACCGAGGCCCCCATCGTGGCCACCGGCCAGGAGTACAAGAACTGCCAGGACTCCGAGGTCGCCATTCTGGCCGAGGGCGACGGCGTGGTCACCGCGGTGGACGCCACCCACGTCACTGTCCGTTACGACGGCATGGGCGAGAAGGACTACAAGCTCACCAAGTACCTGCGCTCCAACCACGGCACCTGCATCAACCAGCGGCCCATCGTGGCCGTGGGCGACCGGGTTCAGGCCCGGGACACCCTGGTGGACGGCCCCTCCACCGACCACGGCGAGATCGCCCTGGGCAAGAACATCCTCATGGGCTTCATGACCTGGGAGGGCTACAACTACGAGGACGCCATCCTGCTCAACGAGCGGATGGTGAAGGAGGACGTGTTCACCTCCATCCATATCGAGGAATACGAGACCGAGGCCCGGGACACCAAGCTGGGCCCCGAGGAGATCACCCGGGACATCCCCAACGTGGGCGAGGACGCCCTGAAGGACCTGGACGAGCGGGGCATCATCCGCGTGGGCGCGGAGGTGCGCGCCGGCGACTATCTGGTGGGCAAGGTCACCCCCAAGGGCGAGACCGAGATGACCGCCGAGGAGCGCCTGCTGCGGGCCATCTTCGGCGAGAAGGCCCATGAGACCCGTGACACCTCTTTGAAGGTGCCCCACGGCGAGTACGGCATCGTGGTGGACGTGAAGGTGTTCACCCGGGAGGAGGGCGACGAGCTGTCCCCCGGCGTCAACCAGGTGGTCCGCGTCTACATCGCCCAGAAGCGCAAGATCAGCGTGGGCGACAAGATGGCCGGCCGCCACGGCAACAAGGGCGTGGTGTCCCGCATCCTGCCCCAGGAGGATATGCCCTTCCTGCCCGACGGCACCCCGCTGGACATCGTGCTGAACCCCCTGGGCGTGCCCTCCCGTATGAACATCGGCCAGGTGCTGGAGGTTCACTTGGGCTATGCCGCCAAGGCCCTGGGCTGGAAGGTGGCCACCCCCATCTTCAACGGCGCGGACGAGCAGGACATCGCCGACACCCTCAAGCTGGCGGGCCTGCGCGAAGATGGCAAGAGCTGGCTGTATGACGGCCGCACCGGCGAGCGGTTTGACAACCCCGTCACCGTGGGCTACGTGTACTTCCTCAAGCTCCACCACCTGGTGGACGACAAGATCCACGCCCGCTCCACCGGCCCCTACTCCCTGGTCACCCAGCAGCCCTTGGGCGGCAAGGCCCAGTTCGGCGGCCAGCGCTTCGGCGAGATGGAAGTGTGGGCCCTGGAGGCCTACGGCGCGGCGTACACGCTGCAGGAGATTCTGACTGTCAAGTCCGACGACGTGACCGGCCGCGTGCGCACCTACGAGTCCATCGTCAAGGGCTACAACGTGCCCAAGCCCGGCGTGCCCGAGTCCTTCAAGGTGCTGGTGAAGGAGCTCCAGGCCCTGTGCCTGGACATCCAGGTGCTGGATGAGAACGGCAACGAGATCGAGCTGAAGGACGACGACGAGGACAACTACCAGCCCGGCCGCTTCCGTGACGACGACTACGACCGCTATGCCGACGTGGGCAGCGAGAGCGAGTTCGCCGACGCGGGCTACACCATGAAGGAGACCAGCGACGACGACGATCTGGCCGCTGCCGACGACGAAGATACCGGCGCCGATGAGGACGACCTCTATGGCGTCGAGGACTGAGAAAGGGAGGTTTGAGCATGAGCTACGCTGAGTTTAACGCCATCCGCATCGGCATCGCCTCCCCGGAGCAGATCCGCGAGTGGTCTTACGGCGAGGTGAAGAAGCCGGAGACCATCAACTACCGCACCCTCAAGCCCGAACGGGACGGCCTGTTCTGCGAGAAGATCTTTGGCCCCACCAAGGATTGGGAGTGCCACTGCGGCAAATATAAGAAGATCCGCTTCAAGGGCAAGGTGTGCGACCGCTGCGGCGTGGAGGTCACCCGGGCCAAGGTGCGCCGGGAGCGCATGGGCCACATCGAGCTGGCCGCCCCCGTGTCCCACATCTGGTACTTCAAGGGCATCCCCTCCCGCATGGGCCTGCTGCTGGACATCAGCCCCCGCATCCTGGAGAAGGTGCTGTATTTCGCCGCGTATATCGTCACCGATCCCGGCCCCGAGTACACTCATCTGACCAAGAACCAGATCCTCACCGACGCGGAGTACAAGAAGCTGCGGGAGTACTACGAGGACGACTTTGAGGCCGGCATGGGCGCGGAGGCCGTCAAGAAGCTGCTGTCCGACCTGGATCTGGAGGAGCTGTCCGCCTCCCTGCGGGCTCAGATGAAGGACGCCAGCGGCCAGAAAAAGGCCAAGATCGTCAAGCGCCTGGAGGTGGTGGACGCCTTCCGCATCTCCGGCAACAAGCCGGAGTGGATGGTCATCGACGTGCTGCCCGTCATCCCCCCCGAGCTGCGCCCCATGGTGCAGCTGGACGGCGGCCGGTTTGCCACCTCCGATCTGAACGACCTGTACCGCCGGGTCATCAACCGCAACAACCGCCTGAAGCGCCTCATCCAGCTCAACGCGCCCGACATCATCGTGCGCAACGAGAAACGGATGCTCCAGGAGGCGGTGGACGCCCTCATCGACAACGGCAGGCGCGGCCGCGCCGTCACCGGCGCCAACAACCGGGCGCTGAAATCCCTGTCCGACCTGCTGAAAGGCAAGCAGGGCCGCTTCCGCCAGAACCTGCTGGGCAAGCGCGTGGACTACTCCGGCCGTTCCGTTATCGTGGTCGGCCCTGAGCTGAAGATCTACCAGTGCGGCGTGCCCAAGGAGATGGCCATCGAGCTGTTCCGGCCCTTCGTCATGAAGAAGCTGGTGGAGAGCGGCATCAGCAACATCAAGGCCGCCAAGAAGGAAGTGGACAAGGGCTCCCCCGCCGTGTGGGACGCCCTGGAGTCCGTCATCAAGGAGCACCCCGTCATGCTCAACCGCGCGCCGACGCTCCACCGCCTGGGTATCCAGGCCTTCGAGCCGGTGCTGGTGGAGGGCCGGGCCATGAAGCTCCACCCCCTGGTGTGTACCGCCTTCAACGCCGACTTCGACGGCGACCAGATGGCCATCCACGTCCCCCTGTCCGCCGAGGCCCAGGCTGAGGCCCGCATCCTGATGCTGGCCGCCAACAACCTGCTGAAGCCCTCCGACGGCGGCCCCGTCACCGTCCCCACCCAGGACATGGTGCTGGGCTCCTACTACCTGACCTATGAGCGGGATCCCGCCTACGACCCCGACTTCGCCTACCAGACCACCGCTGACGCCGCCAAGGCCCTGGCCGACGGCGCAGTGATGGAAAATGACCGCGTGTGGGTGTGGGACGAGGAGAGCAGCCGCTGGTACCGCACCACCCCCGCCCTGTGCGCCGAGGCCAAGGACGGCAAGGCCCGGGAGGTGTACAGCGTCTTTGGCGACGACAACGAGGCCCAGCTGGCCTACGCCGAGGGCATCCTGGATCTGCACGAGCCCATCCTAGTCCGCCGCTTTGCCGAGATCGACGGCGAGACCCGCCACAAGCTGGTACGCACCACCGTGGGCCGCCTGCTCTTCAACGAGGGCATCCCCCAGGATCTGGACTTTGTGGATCGCTCCGATCCCGAGCAGGTCTTTGAGCCGGAGATCAACTTCATGTGCGGCAAAAAGCAGCTGGGCAAGATCGTTGATCGCTGCATCGCCAAGCACGGCTTTACCCGCTCCGCCGAGGTGCTGGACACCATCAAGGCCCGGGGCTACAAGTTCTCCACCCGGGGCGCGCTCACCGTGGCCATCGCGGACATGACCGTCCCCGACGAGAAAAAGGGCCTCATCTCCGCCACCGAGAAGGAGATCGTCAAGATCGAAAACAAATACAAGCATGGCTTCCTCACCGACGACGAGCGCTACCGCCTGGTGGTGAAGGCGTGGGAGAAGACCACCAATGACGTGTCCGACGCCCTGCAGCGGAGCATGGACAAATACAATCCCATCTTCATGATGGCCGACTCCGGCGCCCGTGGTTCCCAGGCCCAGATCCGTCAGCTGGCCGGTATGCGCGGCCTGATGGCCGACACCGCCGGACGCACCATCGAGATCCCCATCAAGGCCAACTTCCGCGAGGGCCTGTCCGTGCTGGAGTACTTCATCTCCTCCAGGGGCGCCCGAAAGGGCATGGCCGACACCGCCCTGCGTACCGCCGACTCCGGTTACCTGACCCGCCGCCTGGTGGACGTATCCCAGGAGGTCATCATCCGGGAGGAGGACTGCGGCACTTCCGACGGCATCACCGTGTCCGAGATTAACGAGAACGGCCAGATCATTGAGCCGCTGGTGGAGCGCCTCCGGGGCCGCTACCTGACGGACGACTTCAAGGATTCCAAGACCGGCGAGGTGCTGGTCAGCCGCGATACGCTGGTGGACGGCGACCTGGCGGCGTTCATCGAGAAAAAGCTCGTGGAGCAGGCCGAGGGCGACCCCGACCGCAAGCCGTCTATCCGGGTGCGCTCCGTGCTCACCTGCGAGGCCCACTCCGGCGTGTGCGCCAAGTGCTACGGCATGAACCTGGCCTTCAGCGAGCCCGTGGGCCAGGGCGAGGCCGTGGGCATCATCGCCGCCCAGTCCATCGGTGAGCCGGGCACCCAGCTGACCATGCGTACCTTCCACACCGGCGGCGTGGCCGGCGGCGACATCACCCAGGGTCTGCCCCGTGTCGAGGAGCTGCTGGAGGCCCGCAAGCCCAAGAAAATGGCCCAGCTGGCGGAGATCAGCGGCGTGGTCAGCATGGAGGAGGCCAAGCGGGCCACCCTGTGCAGCCTCACCATCACCGCCGACGACGGCGAGGTGGTCACCTATTCCGTGCCCTACAGCGCCGGTATCCGGGTCAAGACCGGCGACCGGGTCACCAAGGGCCAACGCCTCACCGACGGCGCCCTGTCCCCCCACGACGTACTGCGTGTGCGGGGTGTGGACGCGGTTCACAACTACCTCATTCAAGAGGTTCAGAAGCCCTACCGTCAGCAGGGCGTGGACATCAACGACAAGCACATTGAGGTCATTGTCCGCCAGATGATGCGCAAGATCCGGGTGGAGGAATCCGGCGATTCCAATCTGCTGTCCGGCTCCACCATCGACATCGTCGAGTTCCGGGATGCCTGCGCTGCCATCCGTGCGCGCACCGAGGCCGGGGAGAAGCGGGAGGACGGCGAGCCGCTGGTTCTGCCCACCTGCACCCGGCTGCTGCTGGGCATCACCAAGGCGTCTCTGGCCACCGAGTCCTTCCTGTCCGCCGCCTCTTTCCAGGAGACCACCAAGGTCCTCACCGAGGCCGCCATCAAGGGCAAGGTGGATCACCTGCTGGGCCTGAAGGAGAACGTCATCATCGGCAAGCTGATCCCGGCGGGCTCCGGNCTNGCCGCCTACCGCAAGCTGGACGAGATCGAGGACGAGGTNCACAATGACGGCCGCTTCCGGGATGTCGCCGCCATGGCCGACGACCTGCGGGATGAGGACAGCGAGGANAGCGTCNTTGCCGCCGACGNGGCCGACAGCGCCGAGNAGGAAGAGGATGAGATCCTGGCCGTCACCCTGGACGAGGACANCCTGGAGTAAATTGACTATNCAAAACGCCGCNGCGGACGCANANNCGTCTGCGGCGGCGTTTTACTGCCTTTTNGGGCTNACTTTGTCTTNAGAGAGCCGCAGCCGGNAAAANACNGCAGCCATATTGTGGCAGTATTCCAAAGACTTTCCTATCTTTTTACACAAACCGACAAAACATCTCATTTTTTCTTTTATTTTTTGTGCATCTTGACTTTGCAGACCGGGCACGTTATAATTAGGATGTATCAATACGTTACTGTGGCGNATCAANACGCACCACAGCATTTTCCGCCGCTCCCCGGCGGATATTTGGAGGGCACTTATGATAAAACAAGCAGATCAGCTCAGCGAAGCCATNGCCCGGTTTTCCGCCGGAACCAGCACNGANGCCTATCAGTTCATGGGCTGCCACCGCGCCACGGTGGACGGCCAGGAGGGCTATGTATTCCGGGTNTGGGCNCCTCACGCCAAGAGTGTGCGGGTGCTGGGCAAATTCAACAACTGGGACAAGAACTCCCCCACCATGGAGCGCATCGCCCCCGCCATCTGGGAGCGGTTCATNCCCGGCGTGCAGACCTATGACGAGTACAAATATTACATTGAGCGGCCCGACGGCACCTTCGTGTTCCGCGCCGACCCCTANGGCACCCATTCCGCCACCCGGCCNGAGAANGCCAGCAAGGTGTTCGANCTGNACGGCTTTACNTGGACGGACGGCAATTACCGCCGGGCCCGGGGCCGCCGCGACGTGCTGAAAAGCCCGGTNAACATCTACGAGATGCACCTGGGCTCCTGGCGGCGGCACGACGACGGCANCTTCCTGTCCTATGGGGAGNTCGCCGAGCAGCTCGTCCCCTACCTGAAGGACATGGGCTACACCCACGTGGAGCTGCTTCCCGTCAGCGAATATCCCTTTGACCCCTCCTGGGGCTATCAGGTCACCGGTTACTATGCCCCCACCTCCCGGTACGGCACTCCNCACGATTTCATGAGGTTCGTGGANACGTGCCACAANGCGGGCATCGGCGTCATCATCGACTGGGTGGGCGCCCACTTCCCCAGGGACGAGTNCGGCCTGTTNGAGTTCGACGGCGGCTTCTGCTACGAGCCCGCCGACCCCCTGCGCCGGGATCACCCCGACTGGGGCACCCGCATCTTTGACTACGNCCGGTACGAGGTGCGCTCCTTCCTGATCTCCAATGTGGTCTACTGGCTGGACAANTTCCATGTGGACGGCATCCGGGTGGACGCGGTAGCCTCCATGCTCTACCTGGACTACGGCCGNCAGGGCGGCGAGTGGCGGCCCAACCAGTACGGCAACAACATCAACCTGGACGCCGTGGCCTTCCTCCAGGACATGAACGCCGCCGCCTTCGCCTTTGACCCCGCCGCCATTATGGTGGCCGAGGAGTCCACCGCCTATGCCAACGTCACCAAGCCCAAAGAGGATTTCAACGGCCTGGGCTTCAATTTCAAGTGGAACATGGGCTGGATGCACGACATGGTGGACTATATGTCCACCGACCCCCTGTTCCGCAAGGGCAAGCACAACAACATCACCTTCTCCCTGACCTACGCCTTCTCGGAGAANTTCGTACTCCCCCTGTCCCACGACGAGGTGGTCCACGGCAAGTGCTCCCTGGTGAACAAAATGCCCGGCGAGTACCCGGACAAGTTCCAGAATCTGCGGGCCTTCTACGGCTATATGATGACCCACCCGGGCAAGAAGCTGCTGTTCATGGGCGGCGAGTTCGCCCAGTTCATCGAGTGGGATGAGAAAAAGGGCCTGGACTGGATGCTGCTGGACTACGACAAGCACCGCCAGATGCAGTCCTACGTCCGGGATCTGAACCACTTCTATCTGGATCATCCCGCCCTGTGGCAGAACGACACCGACTGGCAGGGCTTCCAGTGGATCTCCTGCGACGACTGGCAGCAGAGCGTGATCNCCTTCCGCCGCATCGACGCCAAGGGCAAAGAGNTCATCGTGGTGTGCAATTTCTGCCCCGTCCTCCGGGAAAACTACNCCATCGGCGTGCCCAAGGCGGGCACTTACGTCCCCGTGCTGTCCAGCGACGACGTGAAGTACGGCGGCACCGGCGTGGAGCTGGCNCCCGNCAAGGCCAAGAAGGAGGAGCAGCACGGNCTGCCCTACTCNNTTGAGCTNACGCTGCCCCCCATGTCCACCGTGTACTATGAGCGCAAGGCCACCCGGGGCGCCAANGACGAGGCGGACGAGGAGCCCAAGGCCAAAAAGGCCGTCANGTCTGTGAANGCCAAGGCCGNGAAAGCGGCGGAGACGGTCAAGTCCGATGTGGCCGAAGCCGTAGAGGCCGTGAAGCCCAAGCGCGGAAGGAAGAAGAACGCCGACGCCGTGGAAGCCGCCGAGCCCGCNCCCAAGAAAAAGCCGGGCCGGAAGCCCAAGGCGGAGAAAGCNNCNGAGCCTGTCANCGCCGAGGCGGAGACCGAAAAGCCCAAGCGCAAGCCCCGCACGAAAAAGTCCGATCAATAAATTTGAGGGGGAGTTTANCTTGTTCCAGCGCAAAAAAGAATGTATCGCCATGCTCCTGGCCGGCGGCCAGGGCAGCCGCCTGTACGTGCTNACCCAGGACACCGCCAAGCCCGCGGTGCCCTTCGGCGGCAAATACCGCATCATNGACTTTCCGCTGTCCAACTGTATTAACTCCGGCATCGACACTGTGGGCGTACTCACCCAGTACCAGCCCCTGGAACTCAACGACTATATCGGCAACGGCCAGCCCTGGGATCTGAACCGCAACTGGGGCGGNGCCCACGTCCTGCCCCCCTACACCCAGTCCAAAACCGAGTCCTGGTACAAGGGCACCGCCAACGCCATCTATCAGAACATCGCCTTTGTNGACCGGTACAACCCGGATTATGTGGTCGTTCTGGGCGGCGANCACATCTATAAGATGNACTACAACAAGATGCTCCAGTTCCACAAGGAGAAGGGCGCCGAATGCACCATCGCCGTCATGCCCGTCAGCATGGAAGAGGCCACCCGCATGGGCATCATGAGCACCGACGCGAACGACGCCGTCANCGNCTTCGAGGAGAAGCCCAAGCAGCCCAAGAGCAACCTGGCCTCNATGGGTATCTATATTTTCACCTGGCCGGTNCTGCGGCAGTACCTCATCGCTGACGAGGCCGANCCCACCTCCGAGAACGACTTCGGCAAGAANATCATCCCCAACTTCCTGAAGGACAAGCGGCCCATGTTCGCCTATTCCTTCGAGGGCTACTGGAAGGATGTGGGCACCCTGGACAGCCTGTGGGACGCCAACATGGATCTGCTGGATCCCAAGGATCCCATCAATATGCGCGACCCCAGCTTCCGCATCTACGCCCGGAACTACTCCGCCCCCGCCACCCGCCTGGGCAGCGGNGCCAAGGTGACCAACTCCTTNGTGGCCGAGGGCTGCACCATCCGGGGCAGCGTGGAGCANTCCGTGCTGTACACCGGCTGCCAGATCGAGGAGGGCGCCGTGATCACCGGCGCGGTGATTATGCCCAATACCATTGTGCGCCGCGGCGCCCATGTCAGCTACTGCATCGTGGGCGANCAGTGCGTGGTGGAAGAGGGCGCCAAGATCGGCGAGCACCCTGAGAACTACCTGGATGGAGACTGGAGCATCGCCGTGGTGGGCCACCAGAGAACCATCCCCGCCGGCNCCGTCATCAAGCCCAAGGAAATCGTTTAAGGGGGTGTCCACCATGAAAATGACTGGTATTATTTTCTCCGAGATGTACTCTGACGCGCTGAACTCCTTTACCCAAGACCGCAACATGGCCGCCATCCCCTTCGGCGGGCGCTACCGCCTGGTGGACTTTGTGCTGTCCAACATGGTCAACTCCGGCATCCTCAACGTGGGCGTGCTGGCCAAGCAGCACTACCACTCCCTGATGGATCACCTGGGCAACAGCCAGGAGTGGGATCTGAACCGCAAGAACGGCGGTCTCCAGCTCCTGCCCCCCTTCGCCACCGAGGACGCCAACACCGGCGGCACCCGGGGCAAGCTGGACGAGCTGCGCAACGCCCTGGACTATCTGGAGACCATCTCCAAGACCCCCTACGTCCTGCTGGCCGACGCCTATGTGCTGTGCAACATCGACTACCGCGCCGCCCTGGAGGATCATATCGCCAGCGGCTGCGACATCACCATGCTGGCCACCAAAGAGGCAGGGGACTCCCAGGCCAAGTTCGCCTCCGTCCTGCAGGCGGACGCCAACCATAAGGTGACCTCCTATGCCCTGGACTACCCCGCCAAGTCCGGCGAGTACGCCAGCATGGGNCACATGATCATCTCCCGGGAATTCCTCATCAATGTCATCCGGGACTACACCGCCCGGGGCATCTACGACTTCACGCGGGACTTCATCCAGCACGAATTTAACCGGGGCCGCCTGTCCATCAACCTCTATGAGGTGGATACCAAGGTGCTGCGTATCCGGGACGTGAATGAATACTTCCAGAGCAGCCTGGCCATCCTGGACGACGACGTGTCCGCCGCCCTGTTCCGGGGCGACCGTCCCATCCACACCCGCGTCACCGACGAGGTTCCCGCCTACTACGGCCTGGACTGCCAGGTGGAGCGCAGCGTNATCGCCGACGGCTGCTTCATCGACGGGAGTGTGGAAAACTGCGTGCTGTCCCGGGGCGTAAAAATCGGCAAGGGCGCAAAGGTCAAGAACTGTGTCATCATGCAGGGCAGCGTGGTGGGCGAAGGCGCCAACCTGGAGAACGTCATCGTGGACAAGTGGGTCAACATCAGCTACGGCGCGCAGCTCAGAGGACTGGATTCCAACCCCGTCGTCATTCGCAAAGGAGTTACCGTATGAAAATTTTGTTAGCATCCAGCGAGGCCGCGCCCTTTATCAAGACCGGCGGCCTGGGCGACGTGGCCGCCGCCCTGCCCAAGGCTCTGGCTGGATCCCCCAACACCGAGGTATATGTGTTTCTGCCCTACTACAAGGCCATCAAGGACAACCCTGAGTTCGAGATGGAGTATCTCACCAACTTTACTGTGCCCCTGTCCTGGCGCAGCGTGTACTGCGGCCTGTTCCGGGCGGTGAGCAAGCGCAAAAAGCTCCAGTACTACTTCATCGACAACGAGTACTACTTCTACCGGGACGGCTGCTACGGCCACTATGACGACGGCGAGCGCTTCGCCTTCTTCTCCAAGGCCATTCTGGAGGCTCTCCAGCACCTGGACTGGTACCCCGACGTGATCCACGCCAACGACTGGCAGACCGCTCTGGTGCCGGTATTCCTGCGGGCGTTCTACATGAACGCGGAGAAGTACAAGCCCATCAAGACCCTGTTCACCATCCACAACATCGAGTACCAGGGCCGCTTCCCCGACGACTTCGTGGACGGGGTGCTGGGCCTGCCGGTTGACTGGAAGGGCACCATGCAGTTCGACNNCTGCACCAACCTGATGAAGGCCGCCATCCACACTGCCGACCAGGTGAGTACCGTGTCCCGNACCTANGCCNANGAGATCCAGGATCCTTATTTCGCCCANGGNCTCCACAACGTGCTGCGCCAGCATGCCTACAAGCTCAGCGGCGTGGTNAACGGCATCGACNNNGAGGTNTTNGANCCCNNNACCGANNCCCTNNTCTACNCCAANTTTGANGCCGCCACGCTGGAAAAGAAGGCGGAGAACAAGCGCTTCCTCCAGGAGCGCCTGGGGCTGGCCGTCCGGGACGACGTCCCCATGNTCATNATGGTCACCCGCCTGGTGGGCCACAAGGGCGTGGATCTGATNCAGGCCGTCATGGANGACCTGATGTGGGACGACCTCCAGCTGGTNATCATCGGCACCGGCGAGTGGCACTATGAGAATCTGTTCCGCGCCTACGCCGCCAACTTCCCCGCCAAGATGTCCGCCAACATCGTGTTCGACAACACCCTGGCCCATCAGGCNTACGCCGGCGCGGATCTGGTGCTCATGCCCTCCAAGCAGGAACCCTGCGGCCTGACCCAGCTCATCGCCATGCGCTATGGCACCATCCCCATCGTCCGGGAGACCGGCGGGCTGTTCGACACCGTTCCCGCCTANGACATNGAGACNGGCGAGGGCAACGGCTTNACCTTCAAAACCTACAACGCNCACGATATGCTGGGCGCCGTCCGCCGGGGTGAGGAACTGTTCCGCGACAAGGANCACTGGGTCGCTTTGCAGAAGNGCGTCATGGCTTACGACAGCTCCTGGAAGCGCTCCGTCCAGGATTATTGGAACATTTACCGTTCCATGACCGANGATACCTGACCTTTCCCAAAANATTCGTNTTCATTTTCTTCATTTTCACAGATGAGGAAAAAAACTGAAATTAGTAGTACAAAAGCAGACCTTTTTGTGCTATAATAGAGGGCGTGTATCTCGCCCCGTGCAAGCACAGTCCGCGGGAGTGGGCTGTGCTTGTATTTTCCATCAATTCCCCGGCGTTTCGCCGGTCAAAAAGGAGTTATCATATCCCATGGATCAAAAACAGATCATCAAACAGTTGGATGAGATGCTGCTGGTACGGTACGGCTGCTCTATGGACACCGCCTCACCCCAGCAGGTCTACCGCGCTCTGTGCTACGTGGTAAACGGAATGCTGGCCACCAAGAGCGCCGAGTTCTACAAGAAAAACCAGGGCAAGCAGGTGTACTATATGTCCATGGAGTTCCTGGTGGGCACCTCCCTGCGCAACAACCTCTACAACCTGGGCCTGGAGGATATGTTCACCAAGGCCCTGGCCAAGTGCGGCGTGGACATCCAAGACCTGTATGAGATGGAGCCCGACGCTGGCCTGGGCAACGGCGGTTTGGGCCGTCTGGCCTCCTGCTATATGGACTCCGCCTCCAGCATGGATCTGCCCATGACGGGCTACTCCATCCGGTACGAGTTCGGCATCTTCAAGCAGAAGATCGTGGACGGCTGGCAGGTGGAGTTCCCCGACGACTGGATGAACCAAGGCCATGTGTGGCTGGTTCCCCACGAAAGCGAGGCCGTGGAGGTTCGGTTCGGCGGCCATGTCCACGGCTGGCAGGACGACGGCATCTACCGGGTGCAGCATCTGAATTACCAGTCTGTGGTGGCGGTGCCCAACGAGATGTATATCTCCGGCCACGACAGCAAGGCGGTCAATCCCCTGGTGCTGTGGTCCGCCAAGTCCCCCAACAGCTTCGATATGTCCGCCTTCTCCCGGGGCGACTACGCCAAGGCCCTGGAGGGGGACACCATGGCCGAGGTCATCTCCAAGGTGCTCTACCCCGCCGACGACCACGTCGAGGGCAAGCGCCTGCGCCTGCGCCAGCAGTACCTGCTGGTGTCCGCCTCGGTGCAGACCATTCTGAAAAAGCACCTGCGGGACAATAAGACCCTGGACAACCTGCCCGATAAGGTGTCCATCCACATCAACGACACCCATCCCGCCCTGTGCGTGCCCGAGCTGATGCGCCTGCTGATTGACGAGTACAGCTACAGCTGGGATCGGGCCTGGGACATCACCTGCCGTACCCTGTCCTACACCAACCACACCGTCATGAGCGAGGCGCTGGAGCGCTGGAACGTGAACCTGTTCCAGCAGCTGCTGCCCCGGGTGTACCAGATCGTCCAGGAGATCGACCGCCGCCTGCGGGTGGATCTCCACGGCTTCTACGGCAACGACATGGGCAAGATCGAGTATATGGCCGTCATCAGCAAGGACGAGATCCGCATGGCCAATCTGTGCCTGGCCTGCTGCCACAAGATCAACGGTGTATCCAAACTCCACAGCGAGATCCTGACCAACTCCATCTTCCGGGACTACTACCAGATGGTGCCCGACCACTTCTGCAACGTCACCAACGGCATCGCCTACCGCCGCTGGCTGTGCCAGTCCAACCCGGAGCTCACCGCCCTGCTGAAGGATCTCATCGGCGACGGCTTCGTAAAGGATTCCACCCAGCTGGAAAAGCTGCTGAAGTACAAGGACGATGCCAACGTGCTCCAGCGGCTCCAGGACATCAAGTTTGACAACAAGAAGCGTCTGGCTGACCTGATCCTCAAGCGGGACGGCGTCATGGTAGACCCCAACTCCCTGTTCGACGTGCAGATCAAGCGGCTGCATGAGTACAAGCGGCAGCTGCTCAACGTGCTCCAGATCCTCCATATGTACCTGGAGATCAAGCACAACCCCCACGCCCCCTTCCAGCCCCGCACCTTCATCTTCGCCGCCAAGGCGTCCGCCGGCTATATCATGGCCAAGCAGACCATTCAGCTCATCGTGTACGTGTCCAGGCTGGTCAACAACGACCCGGACACCCGGGATAAGCTGAAGGTGGTCTTCATGGAGGACTACAAGGTCTCCCTGGCCGAGATCATCATCCCCGCCGCCGAGATCTCCGAGCAGATCTCCATCGCCGGCAAGGAGGCCAGCGGCACCGGCAACATGAAGCTGATGATCAACGGCGCGGTGACTCTGGGCACCCTGGACGGCGCCAACGTGGAGATCCACGAGCAGGTGGGCGACGAGAACATTGTGCTGTTCGGCCTCAAGACCGAGGAGGTCAACGACCTGTGGCGCTGGGGCTACAATCCCCTGGACTACGTCCGCAATGACCCGGAACTGAAAGCGGTCATGGATCTGCTCATGGGCGGCATCAACGGGATGCACTTCGACGATATTGTGCGCTCCCTCACCACCAACCACAAGGGCCCCGCCGATCCCTATATGTGTCTGGCCGACTTCCACGACTATGTCCGCGCCCAGCGGGATGTGTCCGCCATCTATGGCGACAAGCCCCGGTTCAACAAGATGTCCCTGGTGAATATCGCCAAGGCGGGCTTCTTCTCCGCTGACCGTGCGGTGGACGAGTACGCCCGCGACATCTGGCACATGAAATGATCCGCCCAGCGGGGCGGCCACATAATGAAAAAGGAGGTCTGGAGCGTGAAAGAAGTTTGCTTTGGCGTAGACATCGGCGGCACCACCGTAAAGCTGGGGCTGGTCAGCCGGGAAGGGGAGCTGCTGGACAAACGGGAGTTTCCCACCTTCCGGGACGTGGGCGCCACCTTTGATGACATCGCCGACCATATGCGCCTGGTGATGGAGTCCTTCCCCGACTGCAAGTGCGTGGGCGCGGGCGTCGGCGTACCCGGCCCCATCGTGAACCAATCCACAGTGATCCACTGCGCCAATTTGGGCTGGAGAAACCTCAACGTGGCTCAGGAGCTGGCCAGCCGGGCCAACGTGCCCGTCCGCGTGGCCAATGACGCCAATCTGGCCGCCCTAGGCGAGTGCTGGCAGGGCAGCGGCAAGGGATGCCGCAACCTGGTGCTGTTCACCGTAGGCACCGGCGTCGGCGGCGGCATCATCTGCGATGGCCGCATCGTGGCCGGCGCCACCGGCGGCGGCGGCGAGGTGGGCCATATGCCCGTCCCCTTCCACTCCGACTGGCAGTGCGGCTGCGGTAAGAAGGGCTGTCTGGAGGTCACCGCCTCCGCCACCGGCATCATCCGTGCCGCCAAAGCCTTCTCCCCCTTCAAGGAGATGGAAAAGGTCACCGCCAAGGATGTGTATGACGCCGCGGCCGCCGGGGACGAGAACGCTCAAGCCGTGGTGAAGGAAGCCGCTGACGCCCTGGGCTATGCCGCTGCAACCGTCAGCTGCATCGTCAACCCGGAGGTGATCCTTCTGGGCGGCGGCGTGTCCGCCGCGGGCCGCGCCCTGCTGGATCCGGTAGAGGCTTCGTTCAAGGCCAATGTTCTGGAAGCCTGCTCCCACGTGCGCTTCGCCCAGGCCCAGTTGGGCAACAACGCGGGCATTTTCGGCGGCGCGGCTCTGTTTTTCAGCGAATAAGTTCTGTAATTCCCGCTCTACAACGGCAACAAATCATATAAGGAGTGATCCACCATGCTAAAATTAGATCTGTCCAAACTGGAGGGTGTGCTCTCCCAGGACGATATCAATTCCATGGCCTCCGAGGTGGAGGCCGCTCACGCCAAGCTTTACGACCCCGCCGCTCCCGGCTCCGATTTCGTGGGCTGGGTGCGTCTGCCCGAGAATTATGACAAGGACGAGTTCGCCCGCATCCAGAAGGCCGCCGCCAAGATCCGCCAGGACTCCCAGGTGCTGGTGGTGGTGGGCATCGGCGGCTCCTATCTGGGCGCCCGCGCCGCGCTGGAGGTATTCCCCTCCGACGGCCCCGAGATCTGCTTCGTGGGCTGCTCCCTCAGCCCCAACGAGCTGAAAAAGGTCATGACCAAGGTGGAGGGCAAGGATTGGTCCATCAACGTCATCTCCAAGTCCGGCGGCACCACTGAGCCCGCCGTGGCCTTCCGGGTGTTCCGTGAGCTGCTGGTGAAGCAGTACGGCAAGGAGGCCGACAGCCGCATCTACGCCACCACCGACAAGGCCCGGGGAGCCCTCAAGACCTTGGCCGACTCCAACGGCTGGGAGACCTTCGTGGTGCCCGACGACGTGGGCGGCCGGTTCTCCGTGCTGTCCGCCGTGGGCCTGCTGCCCATCGCCGTGGGCGGCACGGACATCGACGAGCTGATGTCCGGCGCCCGGGACGCCATGAACGCCTTTGACCAGCGGGATATTTCCAACCCCGTGTGGCAGTATGTGGCCGCCCGGAACCTGCTGTACCGCCAGGGCAAGAAGATCGAGCTGTTCTGCTCCTATGAGCCGTCCTACTCCTTCGTGGGCGAGTGGCTCAAGCAACTCTTCGGCGAGTCCGAGGGCAAGGACGGCAAGGGCATCTTCCCCGCCTCCGCCCAGTTCACCACCGACCTGCACTCCCTGGGCCAGTATATCCAGGACGGTGAGCGCCACCTGTTCGAGACGGTGATCTATGTGGACGACACCGGCTGCGACATCGCTATCCCCTACAGCGACGACAACGGCGACAACCTGAATTATCTGGCGGGCAAGCCCCTGAGCTTCGTCCGGGAGATGGCCTTCCAGGGCACCCTGGCCGCCCACCAGGACGGCGGCGCGCCCTCCATGGTGCTGCGGCTGGACAAGATGGACGTCCACGCTCTGGGCGAGCTGTTCTACTTCTTCGAGCTGTCCTGCGGCATCAGCGGCCACGTGCTCCAGGTCAATCCCTTCAACCAGCCCGGCGTGGAGGCGTACAAGAAGAATATGTTCGCCCTGCTGGGCAAGCCCTAAATCATCAAAACAAGAGGAGGAGCGGCAGCTGTAATGGCTGTCGCTCCTTTGCTTTATCCTATTCACTTGTGGCGGTTTGCCCTGAGGCCGTGGCATTGACTGCCGAATGGTTAGACGGGTTACGACGCTTTATTATATAACATACGAAATGGTGCGGTATTGACGTTTTGATTTCGAGCGACTAATTGGATTTTGTTCGATTGTCAATCGGTGGAATACCTTGTGGACTGTATGATTTTGCGTTTCTCGCAATCATACCTTATTTGCCCAATCCTCCAATCCGGGTGAGCATCCCAAATTGAAACTATGTCCTCTTGCTGCTCAACCGCTGCTTGGTATCCATCTGGCTCCAATCCCATAAAAAGGACAGAGTAGATATTGGGGAGTTCGTTTGCAAGAGCATTAGAAAATGCTGCACACGCATCATCATCCGGGAGAAAGTCGCAGAACCATATTGTTAATCTGTTGATTTTTCCGCCTGCGTCCATCCACTCTTGTATTGTGCTGCTATCATCCGTTCCATCAGGCCACGGGGATATTCCCCAAACAGATTCAATGATACACTTGGCAGCAAACATTTTTTCAACAAGGTCTTTGCCGGTTCCCTCTACCTCGTCCCGGAATAAGATAGAATAATAATTATCAGACCAGTACCATTCTTTGTTCTCATTCTTTCTGTAAAAAACAAAAAAAGTTTCGCCCGGAAAATGTTCAGATTTAGCTGTCAGTTTCCAGTGATATGAAGGTATAAGTACAGGGATAGGCCCGGTTTCGTTTGTTATGCGTTCAGCATCAGTAATTGTAAACTCACCGCTGTACCGGCTGGAAAGATACTGTTGGGCCTTCCCCTCTATTCCTCCAGCGCAACTGCACAGCGGTAACACCAGCGTCCCAATCAGGGCGGCGGCAAAGGCGTACTTTCTTTTCATGGCATCATGCCTCCAATCTGAAACAGACCTGTCCTCTCTAACCTTTGAACAATAGTTTCGGTGTATTTGGATATTTGGCCAAAAGGGATAAATCTAATTATTGCAAAGGTAGCAACCAAAAACAGTTAAAAACATAGGGTGCTTCTGACATCGAGGATAGCCGCATACAATGGGGTCACTTGGTATTTCTGTAGCGTCATTCAGCCATTCCTCGGCAACTGTCTGATTGAGCATACTTGTATCTACACTGGAGATAAGTTCATAAAATTGATCTAAGCAAGGAAATAGAAGTTTTTCGTTAGGTTGATAGTCCAGAAATTCCCATCCAATCCTCTTTTTTGCACCCTTAATGACATTTAGGAGAAAACATTTTATTTCATTAAAGTTCGTTACATTCCACGGCATCTCACAAATATCAAAGCCCACTGAACCAATGCCGATTGTACTTTGATCCTTTTCTAAAAGCCATATGATAATACGTTTTTCATCGTCAGTTTTTGCTAAATATGTTCCGCTTAGTCCTAATGTGCTAATGAAAACGCTTGTCAATCCGTTACTCATAGAAAAATGCTGTCTGCATATTTCAAGTGAAATGACATTTCCCACTATACGCCCTCCTATCTGTCTGATGTCATAATCTTATTATAGCATACACAGAAGAAGATTTCTACTGATGTTGAGTAACCCCTCATCGACACCCCTCTGCAAACCCGTTACCCTTGCACCGCGCTCCCGCGCTGTATGGGCGGCGGATTTGGTGAAGCGTAGAGTGAAGCAAAAAGCAACAGAGGCAAAAGGACGGCTACCCTTTTGCCTCTGTTGTTTTTTGCCTCGTACCGGCTTGCTACCCCTCGGTTCACTTTGTGTCCCTGTGAGGTGTAACCCTTGGAATTCTCTGTTTTTTCACGCGAAATCCTCCCTAAAGCGTTTCGTCTCAATGGTACGGCCCCTGGGGGTGGTACTCCCATTCCCCGCCCCTCTGCTTTTCACAGCAGCGGCGCGAATAGCCGCAGCAGATCCCGGAACAGCCTCCGGGGCAAGGACACGGAACGGCAGTCCTCCAGCGTGACCATCAGGCTCTTGGTCTGGGTGTCCAGGAAATCCTCCCGGATGTCCTCCACCGACGGAGTCTCGTAGAGCAGCACGCCGTTTTCAAAGTGGAGGAACATACTGCGGTAATCTAGGTTCACCGTCCCCACAGTGGCAAAGCGGTCGTCCACGATGAAGTTCTTGGAGTGGATGAACCCCGGCGTGTACTCAAAGACCTGCACCCCCGCCTCCAGCAGCTCCTCATAGTAGGCACGGGTCATCTCAAACACCGTCTTTTTGTCCGGGATATGGGGGGTGATGATGCGCACGTCCACCCCGGACTTGGCGGCGGTGGCCAGCGCCATAGTCAGTGAGTAGTCGATCACCAGATAAGGCGTGGTGATATACACATACCGCTTGGCCCGGTAAATCAGGTTCAGATACACCGACTGGCCCACCGGCTCATTGTCCCAGGGGCAGTCGTGGTAGGGCTGCACGTAGCCCACGGTGCCGCCCTGGGCGGGCGCAGGCCGGAAGGGGGTGAAATGTTCCTCCTCGCTGTGGGTGAAGTCCCACATGGACAGGAAGGACACCGTCATGGACCACACCGCGTCCCCCTCCAGCCGGATGGCGGAGTCCTTCCAGTGGCCGAACCGGGGCTTGACGTTGATGTACTCGTCCGCCATGTTGATGCCCCCGGTGAAGGCCACCCGGCCGTCGATGATCATATACTTGCGGTGATCCCGGTTGTTCTGCCGCAGGGACACCACGGGGACAAACCGGTTGAACACCCGGCAGTGAATCCCCAGTTTCTCCAGCCGTGCCGGATAGTCCGAGGGAAGGGTGGAGATGGAGCCGACGTCGTCATAAATGACCCGAACCTCCACCCCCTGCTTGACCTTCTCCTTCAGGATATCCAGAATGGAGTTCCACAGCTTGCCCTCTTCAATGATGAAGTATTCGATGAAAATATACCGCTCCGCCGTCCGTAAGGCGGACAGGATATCGTCATAACAGTCGTCGCCCAGAGGATAGTACTTGGTGCGGGTATTGCCATATACGGGGCAGTGGGTGGTGCGCTCCAGATAATGGGCCATACAGGCCGCATCCTCCCCCATCAGCTCCCCCAGGGAAACCGACCGGCCGCACTCCGCCCCCAGGTTCTTGCGGATCTTCCGCTCCATGGAGCGCAGACGGCGCTGGTTGAACGCGGACAGGTGATTGCCGCCCAGCAGCAGATAGGCCAGGGATCCAAAGGGCATCAGCCCCAGCACAATGATGAGCCAGCCGATCTTATAGCCCGGGTTGCTCTTGTTTCCCACGATCCACATGGCCGCCAGCACCGACAGCACGATAAACAGCCACTCCATCGGCTTGTAATATGGGCTGTCCCGCAGCACCACCAGCCCTGTGACATATAGAGCGATCTGCGCGATGATCAGTACCGCCACAATGCCCAGGCGGTGGAACAGCACCTTTCCGATTCTGCCTAAAACTCTTTCCTTTGCCTGCATAGTCTCACCTTAGAAATCTCGATCTTATGTGGTTTTCAGCACCACACTCTCCTCCCCCAACGTCTCCCGCAGCTCAGCCAGCAGCGCCTCATGGTGGACGCAGTGGGTCTGGAGCTTTTTCTTTTGATCCGCCAGATAGACAATGGCGCGGGAATCGCCGGGGAACATATTCAGCAGCTTTTTCAGCCATGTAAATGTCTCCCCCCCGTCGGGCAGGCGGATCCACAGCACCTGATCCCCCGCCTGAACGGGTTTGCCCGTGTCGGACAGAGGGATCACCCGATCCACCATGAGCTGGGGGGCCTTCTCGTCCCGGACGGACACCTTCCCTGTCACCACCACGGGCAGATTCACCTTCAGATATGCCCCGCTCTCTGTGAGCGTGCGGGAGAAGCACAGCAACTCGATGGTTCCGGTGGCGTCCTCCAGCATGACGTAGGCCATGAGAGAGTTGTTCTTGGTGGTCTTGGTTCGCACCGACGCCACCACCCCCGCCAGCGTCACCCGCTGGCCGTCCCCGTAGGGGGAGGGGCCACTGTTCTCCTCGTCCCCCGCCGCCATGAGGTTGGCGATGGACACAGCCCCGTGTTTCTGGGCCTGCCTGCGGTACTCGTCCATGGGGTGGCCGGACAGATACAGCCCGGTGGTCTCCTTCTCCATGGCCATCAGCTCCACCGGGGAGAACTCCGGGATGTCGGGCAGAATGACCGTGGGCACGGAAACGCTCTCCCCGCCCCCGCCGAACAGGTCGAACTGGCCCTCCAGGTTCTTTTTGCGATCCCGGGCGACGGAGTCCACCACCTGCTCGTACACCTTCATCAGTTGGGAGCGGCGGCAGCCCATGCTGTCAAAGCAGCCCGAGCGGATCAGGCTGTCCAGCACCCGCTTGTTCAAATCGCAGTCGTACATCCGGGCGCAGAACTCCGGGAAGGAGGCAAATGGCCCCCCCTTCTCCCGCTCGGCCAGCACCTCGTTGGTAAAGCCCACGCCCACCCCCTTCAGCGCCGCCAGCCCAAAGCGGATGTTGGGCCCGGACACGGTAAAGGCCGCGCCGGACTCATTGATATCCGGCGGCAGCAGGGCGATGCCGTTCTCTTTGCACTCGGCGATGTACTCCGCCACCTTCCCCTGGGAATCCAGCACAGAGGTGAGCAGGGCCGCCATGTACTCCCGAGGATGGCGGTATTTGAACCAGGCCGTCTGGTAGGCCACGATGGCATAGGCCAGGGAGTGGGATTTGTTGAAGGCGTAGTGGGCGAAGTCATTGATCTCGTCATAAATGGACTGGGCCACCGCCTCGGGGATGCCATTGGCCTCGCAGCCAGGGATATTCCGGGCTGGGTCGCCGTGGATGAAGGTGCCCCGCTCCCGCTGGACGTCCTTCTCCTTTTTCTTGCTCATGGCCCGGCGCACCATGTCCGCCTGGCCCAGGGAGTACCCCGCCAGCTTGCGGAAGATCTCGATGACCTGCTCCTGATAGACGATACAGCCGTAGGTGTTGGCCAAAATGGGCTCCAGGGAGGGGTGCTTATAGGTGACCAGCTTGGGATCCTGGGCACAGGCCAGGAATTTTGGGATGGAATCCATGGGCCCGGGGCGGTACAGGGCGATGATGGCGCAGATATCCTCAATGCTCTTGGGCTTGAGGCCCACGCACACACCCGTCATACCCTGCGACTCCATCTGGAATACGCCGGAGGTGCGCCCGTCGGACAGCATCTGGTAGACCTCCATGTCGTCGTCCGGGATATCCTCCAGCTTGAAACCAGGGATTTTTTTCTGCACCATTTTCACTGCGTCGTCCAGCACCGTCAGGTTGCGCAGGCCCAGGAAGTCCATTTTCAGCAGGCCCAGCTCCTCGATGGTCACCATGGTGTACTGGGTGACGGGCTGGCCATCATTGGTGGCCAGAGGGACATACTCATACACCGGGCGCTTGGTGATGACCACCCCCGCCGCGTGGGTGGAGGCGTTGCGGGGCATCCCCTCGATCTTCCGGGCCATGTCTACCAGCTCTTTCACCCGGTCGTCGCCGTTGTAGAGGTCGGAGAACCCCTTGGACAGCACCAGCGCTTTATCCAGGGTCATTTTCGGGTCAAAGGGCACCTGTTTGGCGATGTTATCCACCTCGGAATAGGGAACATTCAGCACCCGGCCCACGTCCCGGATGGCGGCCTTGGCCTTCATGGTGCCGAAGGTGACGATCTGCACCACGTGATCCTCGCCATACTTCCGGGACACGTAGTCGATGACCTCCTGCCGCCGCCGGATGCAGAAGTCGATGTCGATATCGGGCATGGTCACCCGCTCGGGGTTCAAAAAGCGTTCGAAGATCAGGGCGTATTTGATGGGATCCACGTCGGTGATGCGCAGGCAGTAGGCCACCATGGATCCGGCCCCGGAGCCGCGCCCCGGCCCCACCGGGATGCCGTTCTCCTTGGCGTAGCCGATGAAGTCGGACACGATGAGGAAGTAGTCCACAAACCCCATCTGCCGGATGACCCCCATCTCCATGCGCAGGCGGTCGCGCAAATCCTCGCCGCCGCCCGGATAGCGCTGGGCAAAGCCCTTCCAGCACAGCTTCTCGAAGTAGGCATCCCCGTCGGTCTCTCCCTCGGGCAGCTTGAACTCAGGCAGGTGGTACTTGCCGAACTCAAACTCCACGTTGCAGGCATCCACGATTTTCTGCGTGTTGTCAATGGCCTCCTGACAGTTGGGGAATAGGGCGCGCATCTCGTCCTCGCTCTTAACGTAGAACTCATCCGTCTCGAACCGCATACGATCCTGATCCTCCACCAGCTTACCCATCTGGACGCACATCAGCACGTCCTGCATGGCGGCGTCCCCCCGGGTCAGGTAGTGGCAGTCGTTGGTGGCCACCATGGGGATGCCGGTTTCCTTACTCAGGCGCATGATCCCGGCAATGACCGCCTGCTGCTCCGGGATCTTGTGATCCTGGATTTCCAGGTAGTAGCCGTCCTCGCCGAACAGCTCCCGCATTTCCAGGGCGTGGGCTTTCGCGCCCTCGTAGTCGCCGTTGCGCAGGCGGCGGGGGATCTCCCCCGCCAGACAGGCGGACAGGGCAATCAGACCCTCGCTGTGGGCACGGAGCAAGTCCATGTCGATCCGGGGCTTGATGTAGAAGCCCTCGGTGAAGGCCATGGACACCATGTAGCTCAGGTTGCGGTAGCCCTGCTCGTTCCGGCACAGCAGAACAAGGTGCCGGGCGGAGCCGTCAAGCTCGTGTACCCGGTCGAACCGGGTACGGGGGGCCACATAGACCTCGCAGCCGATAATAGGCTTGATCCCCGCCGCCTTGCAGGCCCGGTAGAAGTCGATGACGCCGTACATGACGCCGTGGTCGGTGATGGCCACGGCAGATTGGCCCAGCTCCTTCACCCGTTCCACCAGCTGGCTGATGCGGCAGGCGCCGTCCAGGAGGGAGTATTCCGTATGCAGATGTAAGTGGGTGAAAGGCATAAAGCGTCACCTCTATCTTTCTTGATTATACCATCATCAGGGGAGGATTTGAGAAATCTGCGCCCCGATTATCCCCGTGTTGTCCCCCTTTGTCACGCGGATCAGCTTGAACGCAAACCGCGCCTCACCGCTGGTGACCTCATATCCGGAGGTGTATTGGGTTGCGCCGCCACTGGCGTTCATGGACCAGCTGGTGCGTTTCAGCACAAAGGTATCGCCGCCGCCACCGGTGCGCCACGCCGCGCACATTTCTGCAAAACCCTGGTCAAATTCCTCCCGTTCCAATGCGCCGGGGTAGGTCATGGCATAGGCCCCGTCCGCATCCTGTTCCACAATGGCCCGGATCATCTGTTCCGCCATGGCGGGGGATTGCTTATCGCTGTTCATCAGGGCAAACACCGCAACCAGCAGCACCACCACAATGGCGACGAGGATACCCACCGCCATGAGGATGATTTTCCACGGCTTCAGCCGCTTCCGGTTGTCATGCCGATGAGGGGAGGCGTTCTGCTTCAATGTGTCTACCTCCCGCTGCATTTCCCTCAGCTGCTGCTCCATTTCCTGGATTTTTTGATCCTTTTCATCCATTTTGCAGCCCCTCCTGTTCTGATTGCTCTGCCAATTCCATCAGCTTCCTCATTCGGTGGTTAAAGGCCGACTTACTCACGGTTGGCTCACACAGCGCCCCCAGCTGGTTCAGGTTCAGCTCCGGGTTCTCCAGCCGCAGCCGCGCCGCCTCCTTGAGCTTGTCCGGCAGAAAATCCAACCGCCCGGACTCCTTTAAGCGCTCAATGGCGGCCAGCTGCTCCCTTGCCGCCGCCACCGTCTTGTCCAGATTGGCGCTGTCGCAGTTCACCTGGCGGTTGACGCTGCCCCGCAGATCCCGCTCCAGTTTGGCATTCATCACCGCCATGGCGGACACCGGGGCCCCCAGAAAGGTGAGAAAATCCTCAATGTGGTCGGATTGTTTGAAGTATATCACATGGTTCCCCTTGCGATCCGTCTCCTTGGGCTCGAAGCCCGCCTCCCGCAGCAGGGCGGGCAGCTCCCGGCCCACATGATAGTGGGAGGTGGCCAGCTCCAAATGATACCCCTTCATGGGATCGGTCACCGAGCCTCCCGCCAAAAACGCCCCCCGGAGAAAGGCGGTGCGGCAGTGTTCCTCCTCCAGCATGGCCAGATTGATGTGCAGGGACACCGCACCGTCCCACTCCAAATCGAAGGCGTCAAAAATTGCCTTCAATTTTGATGGGCTTTCGATCAGGAAGGTGCCCTTTCCCTCCCCCGGCTCGGGGGTCTGGTCAAAGGACACCTTGAACGCCTTGCGGAACAGCGCGGAAAGCCGCTCCTTCAGCGCCGGGCTCTCCGTGACGATCCGGGCCTGACGGGGGTGGAACGCGCCGCAGAACAGCAGCACGCCGTAGGCCTCCGCCTGGGCGCAACACCGGCGGCTCACGGCCGGACGGCAAAGCTCCTGTTTCACGTCGGCGGAAAAGGCCACGGTCTCTCACTCCTCTGTCAAAAAATCTTGGTATCGGCCCGCTGCTGGTACAGATCCACCACCGCCTGGGCCACCTTCACACCCGAGTGCCGGGCATAGCCGCAGTCCATGTCCATCAGGGGACGGTAGACCACCTCGGCCCCCAGCAGCTCCACCTCCCGGCGATCCACCCGCATGGGCTCCGCGTCCTCGGCGGAATAGCGCTCCAGCAGCTCCCGGCTGATGGGGTCGGAATTGCACAGGCACAGATCCACCAGCCCCGGCCCGCCGTGCTCCAGCAGGGCAGCCAGATGATCCTGGGCGGTCATGCCCTCCGTCTCCCCGTCCTGGGTCATGATGTTGCATACGTAAATCTTCAGCGCGGCGCTGTCCGCGATGGCCTCTGAGACGCCGTCCACCAGCAGATTGGGGATCACGCTGGTGTACAGGCTCCCCGGCCCCATCAGGATGACCTCCGCCCGACGGATGGCGTCCAGTGCGGCGGGCAGCGCCGGAGTATGCTCCGGCAGCAGACGGACGTGGTGGATGCGGCAGTTCTGCTCCTTTTTGGCGGCGGAGATTTTGGACTCCCCGCACACGCTGGAGCCGTTTTCAAAGCTGGCCTCCAATTGCACATTGGCATTTGTCACGGGCAATATACGCCCCGTGATCGCCAGAACCTCGCTCATCCGGGCCACCGCCTGGTCGAAGGAGTCGCACACGCCGTCCAATGCCGCCAGCAGCAGATTGCCAAACGCCTGCCCCGCCAGCCGTCCGTCGGGGAAGCGGTAGGCCAGCAACTGCTGCATCAGCGACTCGGTGTCCGCCAGCGCCTCCATGCAGTTGCGGATGTCGCCGGGAGGGGGCATGCCCAAATCCTCCCGCAGAACCCCGGAGCCGCCGCCGTCGTCCGCCACGGTGACGATGGCGGTGAGATCGTCCGTATAGAGCTTCAGCCCCCTCAAAATGGCGGACAGGCCGTGCCCCCCGCCCAGAGCCACAATGGCGGGCCCTTTATGCCGTTTCTGATTTCCCATGATCATGCCCTCGTCATGTCCCGGTGGGTCTCGCCTGCGGCGTAGCCCAGGCCCTGGATGTACTCACACAGCGCGCGGGTCACCGCCACCGAGCGGTGCCGCCCGCCGGTACAGCCCACGGCGATGACCAGGGCGCTCTTGCCCTCCTCCACAAAGTGGGGCAGCAGGAAATCCATCAGCCGGCGCAGATGCTCCATCAGCTCCTGGGCGGTGGGGTTGCCAAACACATAGTCCGCCACACCCTGATCCAGCCCGGTCTGAGGCCGCAGCTCCTCCACATAGAAGGGATTGGGCAGGAAGCGCACGTCAAACACTAAATCGGCCTCCAGGGGCAGGCCGTACTTGAAGCCGAAGGAGGTGACGGTGACGCTCATCTCATTGGCGCTCTTGCGGTTGGGGGCGAACATATCCAGCACCTGGCCCCGGAGCTTGCGCACCGGCAGCGAGGTGGTGGTGATGACGTAATCCGCGTGGGCCCGCACCGGCTCCATCGCCGCCCGCTCCCGCTCCACCGCCTGGGACAGGCTGCCTGTCTCCCCCATGAGGGGATGACTGCGGCGGGTCTCCTTGTAGCGCTTGATGATGGTGGCGTCGTCCGCGTCCACAAACAGCACCTTGTGCTGGAACTTCATGGTCTTGAGGGCGTCCATCGCCTCAAACAGGCCGTCGAAGTTCTCTCCGCCCCGGATGTCGCACACCATAGCCACCCGCTCATAGGAGCCGGTGCCGGCCAGACACACCTCGGCAAATTTGGGGATCAGCACCGGGGGCAGATTGTCCACGCAGAAAAATCCGCTGTCCTCCAAAATGGACATGACGGTGGATTTGCCCGCCCCGGACAGCCCCGACACAATTAGAAATTCCATGTATCTCCCTCCATTCCCAGGTAACGCACCTCGGGCTCCAGCGTCACGCCGGTCTCTTTGAATACCCGCTCCCGCACCTGGGCCATCAGCTTCACGATATCATTGCAAGTGGCCCCGCCGGTGTTGACGATAAAGCCCGCGTGCTTCTCCGACACCTGGGCTCCGCCCACTGTCAAACCCTTCAGGCCGCATCCGTCAATGAGAGCGGCGGCGAAGTGGCCCTCCGGGCGCTTGAAGGTGGATCCGGCACTGGGGTACTCCAGGGGCTGCTTTTCTTTCCGTCGGGCGGCCAGGTCGTCCATTTTCGCTTTGATTTCCACCGGGTTCCCTGGCTCCAGGGTGAAATAGCCCCGGAGAATAAACTCATCCTGTTCCTGATAGACACTGTGGCGATAGGAGAAGCCGGGGTCTTTCAGCTCCCGGATCATCTCCTCCGGCGGCAGGGACACGGAGGACACACAGGTGATCACCTGGCTCATCTCCCCGCCGTAGGCCCCGGCGTTCATGTACACGCCGCCCCCCACACTGCCGGGAATGCCGTGGGCAAACTCCAGCCCAGTGAGGCCGTTTTCCAGCGCGAAATTGGCCAGCCGTGCCAGGGACACCCCGCTCCCGGCCACGATGGTGCGGCCATTGGGACGGGCGGCCACCCAGGTTTTGCCCTCCTCTTCCAGCTCCAGCCTGTCCAGCCCATCCGCCTTGATCACCAGCAGATCCGCGCCTGCGTCCGATACCAGCAGATTGGAGCCCTTGCCCATAAAAAAGGGGCGCACCCCGAACTCCAGCACAGCCACGGACATGATCTGCTGCACCTCGGTCTCGCTTTTTGGCAGAGCCATCAGAGGCACCGATCCGCCCACCTTGAAAGAGGTGTGGCGGCTCATGGGCTCATCCCGCCGCAGCTCCAGGGATGGGACTGACCCCCGCAGGCGGTCATACAGGGCGTTCCAATTTGTCATAAAGACCTCCCAATGGAAATGTTTTAATGTGTTGTTATTCTACCACGTTTTTTTCTGAATGAGAATAGCCTTCATCAAAAATTAAGGAGCGGAGCGGGAAATCCGCTCCGCCCCTTCGGGTCCCCATTCAAAACCCAACAAAGCGGTTTTGAATGGGATGACGAGGTACAGTGTAACGAGTGAGCTTTCGCCGAAGGCGGAAGCGAGGGATGTGGAGCTTGTGTCTCGTCAGCAGCAGCAGTTCTTGGTCTCCTGGTAGCCCTCCGGGGGCGCGATGGTGTTGGGCGGGAAGAACTCCTCCGTGGGGAACTGCACCTGACGGAAGATGGAGCAGGGGTCCTCCTCGCCGCTGCCGGTGCACTCCTTGCTGGGCATGCAGTAGTCGTAGGCGGGGATGAGCAGCTGGCTGTCCCGTTCCAGGCGGATGATGGAGAACTGGCCCAGGGTAACGTACACCCGCCGGCCCTCGCCCCCCATGTTCAGCTCGCCGGGGAAGCAGCCCGCGATGCCCGCGGGCACCTCGGCGCCGTCCCCGCAGGAGCACCCGGTTGCCTCGCAGGGGTCGGACAGGCGCATACTCAGGATGATAGGATCCACCGAGTTCACCACCGCGATGGGCAGGTTGGTGCTCATCAGGTTCTGCTCGTCCAGGTCGTCCGCCCGGCTGTTGGAGGAGAACACCTTGGCGCTGCCCTCACTGCCGAACAGGATGGCCCGCTTGTCAAACACCGCCAGCCCGCAGATGGACACCGGCCGGGCCGCGCCCACAAAGGCGTCGGCGGTCACCCGGTAGAAGTAGCGCACGTCTACGGTGAAGTAGCCGCGGTTGAAGCCCACAGGCTCCACGTCGATGTAAGCGTACAGCAGCTCGGCCTGCCCGGCCTTCAAGCTGATGGCTCGGTCGATGACGGCCTGAGAGCTGACAGTGGGATAGAGCCGCAGGTCTTCCACGCAGTCCTTATCGCGGCAGCTGTCGAAAATCTTTCGGGTGTGGATGCACACGGCCTCGCGGATACCGGCAGCATCGGCGATGGGGCCCGGCTCAATGAATTCAGCCATATTTGTACCTCCCGATGGTTGATGGGTCGGGGCCGATATGGCGCGCCCCTTCCACTCCCATTGTATGCGGAGGGCGGAAAGCGGTGCCCGGGCTAGGGCCGCCAAAGGCGGCCTCACGCCGGCACCCTGCCGGCTGCCCCTGGGGCGTCATTCGGCTGCGCCGAACGACCGTCCCGGCACCCTGCCGGCTGCCCTGGGGACGTCATTCGGCTACGCCGAACGACTGTCCCGGCAGCCTGCCGACTGCCCCGGTGAAACGGCGGCGGGCCTTGAAAGCCAAAGCTTTCAAGGCCCGCCTTCTTTGCTTCGCGCTTCAAGGGGAATCCAGGCGCCCAAACCATGGATCATCAATCCATGTGGAATATCTTGCGCATCAGGCCGCACAGCGCCTTGGGAAACTTCACCACGACCACCCGCATGATAACAACCCCCTCTCCCGCTGCCGAATGATATACCAGCATATGTGAAATGGGGCTGTCCTGTTCATGCAATTCTCAGGGAAATTTTCAATGGAAGTATGCGAAACAGAATATATCCCTAAATCGTTGAACGCCCCTCCGAGCAGTCTCNGAGGGGCGTTCTTNTCTTATTTGCCTTTGATTCGTTCCCAGTCCGGAATTTCCTTNGCCTGTTCATAGAGCCGGNCNTAGCTTNCGTGGCGGCTGGGGGCNATCCNCCCTTCGGCCAACGCCTCCCGGACGGCGCAGCCCCGCTCCTTTACATGGGCGCACCCTTGGAAGCGGCACTGATNCAGATANGGGGCAAACTCCCGGAAGGTCGCGGCCAGTTCCTCCTTGGGAATGGCCTCCATCTGCTCTATGTCAAAGGAGGAGAATCCAGGCGTATCCGCCACCAATCCCCCGGCCACGGGGAACAGNTCCACATGGCGGGTGGTATGNCGNCCCCGGCCCAGCNTTTCGCTGACCTCGCCCACCCGGAGGGAGAANCCGGGCTGGAGGGTNTTGAGGATGCTGGANTTGCCCACCCCGGAATTNCCGGTGAANGCGGACACCTTTCCCGCNATGGCGGCGGCCAGGGCATCCATCCCCTCCCCCGTCTCNGCGCTCACCTGGAGGGNGGCNAAGCCCGCGGCGCGGTANAGCTCCGCCAACTCGTCCACCCGNACCAGGTCNCACTTGTTGAACACGATNAGCGGCTCACAGCCCTTCCACTCCGCCATNGCCGCCATGCGGTCAATGAGGAACGNGTCNGTCACCGGGATNGCCCCGGAACANACGATNACCAACTGGTCGATGTTGGCCACCGCCGGACGGCTGAACTGGTTTTTCCGNGGCAGAATGGCNTCCACCATGCCCGNGCCNTCNTCCAGGCAGGTGATCTCCACNCGGTCGCCCACCAGNGGCGTGGCCTTCTGGTGGCGGAGCTTCCCCCNGCCCCGGCAGGGGACGGGCTCTCCNGCCCCNGTATCCACNTAGTAAAACCCGCTGAGGGCCTTGACNATCTGTCCCGTCATNCCNTCAGAANTNNANTGAGTAGCTGCTCTACCAGCNNCCCGTTNATATANATGGATACCCACTTGCNNCCCCGAGGCGGTGGCGGNCACGCTCTTGGCGGAATTCATGTCCGCGTCCACNCNGCCGTCNAACAGNGTCATATCCCCCACCACGATGCGCACATTCACCGTNCCCTNNTAGGGNNTCANATCCACNGTAATGACCTGNGTGCTGGTNGNCGCCNCCACNTTCTCNGTGGGTTCNNCCACCGGGGTGCTCTCNTCCGGCGGNTCGGTGACGTCGGGCGTGGGCTCCGGCGTNTCCACGGGCTCCGGGCCCAGGCTCACCCACAGGTCGATGGCNGTGTCCTTATCCACCTGCTCNCCCTGGGGAACGCTCTGCCAGGACACGCGGCCCTCGGNNTANTCGTCGCTGTANTACTCNNTNANNTNGCCNACCNTCAGCCCCAGCTGGGTGATCTGATCCTTGGCCTGCTCCAGNGGGACNTTGAGGAAGTTGATCACCGTGGCCTGCTTCTGCTCGGGNCCCTTGCTGATGACGATGGTCACCTCGCGCCCCGGCCACACCTCGGTATCCGCCANCAGGCTTTGGGAGATGACATANCCCTTGGTNATNGTGTCAGACCAATCCTCNTCCTGNTNCACCACCAGCCCCATCTCGTCCTGNAGGGTTTTGAGGGCCNGNCTGGCGTCCCAGGTCTCCACGAAGGGCATATACACCTTGTCCTCGCCGCCGCTGATNTNNACGGTGATGGTCATGGTGCCNTCCCGCACCATGGTGCCGGGCATGGGGCTCTGCTCGCAGATCTGNCCCTCCNNGTACTCCGCNCTGTACTTGANGTCNCCCTTCTCCAGGGTNAAATCGCCCAGAATGGTCTTGTTCTGCTCCAGCTGTTCCACGGTNTAGCCCAGCAGATTGGGCACCTCNTACTCCTGNNCNNNNGGGGTCAGCANNTCCTTGGCGAAAAAGTTCCAGAGGAAGTAGACNATGCAGCCGATAAACGCCAGGATGAGNACCACCGCCANCGCCGCGGCCGCCACTCCGCCGCCCCGGCGGGGAGGCTCNTCNTCGTAGTCGTAATCCTCTTCCTCTANCTCCCGGCGGCGGCGCTCCCGCCGCTCAGGCTGGGNATTCTCCGGCTCCCGGCGCTCCACCGGCACCCGGACNGAGGCGGTGATNACCTTGGCNGGCACCACCANGGTGGGCTCGTCCGNCACGTCCTCGGGNGTGGGNGCGGCGGGCTCATAGTCCGGGTTNTTGCGGAANTCCTTCAGATCCTCCAGCATCTCGTCCGCCGTGGCNTAGCGCTGGCTCAGCTCNGGNGCCATGGCCTTCATGGTGATGGCCTCCAGNGNGCGGGGNACGTCCGGATTCANATCNCAGGGGGGCACGGGAATNGNTCTGATGTGCTGGATCGCCACCGCCACGGGGGTGTCCCCNTCGAAGGGNAGGCGGCCGGTGAGCATCTCNTACAGCACCACGCCGGCGGAGTAGATNTCCGTNCGGCAGTCCACGTGNCTGCCCTTGGCNTGCTCCGGCGAAATATAGTGTACCGANCCNATGGCCTCCTGGGTCATGGTGTTCTGGGCGGCGCTGGCCAGCTGGGCGATGCCGAANTCGGTGACCTTCACGCTGCCGTCCCGGAGAACCATGATGTTGTGGGGCTTGATGTCCCGNTGGATGATCCCCCGGGAGTGGGCATGGCTCAGCGCCCGCATGATCTGGGTGATGAAGTGNTGGGCCTCCCGCCAGTTCANGGGGGTGCCCCGNCGCTGCATATACTGCTTCAGGGTCAGGCCGTCGATCAGCTCCATGACGATATAGTCCAGNCCGTCGGANCGGCTCACGTCGTACACCGACACGATGTTGGCGTGGGACAGCATGGCCACCGCCTGGGACTCGTCGTGGAAGCGGCGGCGGAAGTCCGCGTCGCTGGCCAGCTCCGGCTTCAGGATCTTGACNGCCACCAGCCGGTTCAGCCGGTGGTCGCGGGCCTTNTACACCACCGCCATGCCCCCGGTGCCGATGCACTCCTGAATTTCATATCGGTTGTCGAGCATTTTACCTATGTATTGATCCATGGTAAAAGTCCTCCTCGTTTACAGCTGCGCCAGCACGGCGGTGACGTTNTCCGGCGCGCCCCGCTCCAGCGTCAGGCTNATCAGCGCGCGGCACAGATCCTCAATCTCCGCCTCCCGGCGGCTGAGGGTCAGCAGCGTCCCGTCGTCCAGCACATTGGTGAGTCCGTCGCTGCACAGCANCAGGCGGCNGCCCTGCCCCGGCTCCAGCCGGGTCACATCGCACTCCACNCGGCTGTCCACCCCCAGGGCCCGGGTGATGAGATTCTTTTGGGGATGTACGCGGGCTTCGGCGGGGGTGATCTCNCCCCGCTCCACCAGCAGCTGCACCAGGGAGTGATCNACCGTCACCTGGCGTATGNAATCATTTTCCAGGACATAGCCCCGGCTGTCTCCNATATTGACCAGCCAAGCCNCGTCCGGCAGGATCAGCGCCGCCACCAAAGTGGTGCCCATNCCCTCGTACTCCCGGTTTTCCAGGCTGAGNCGGTACACCTTCTCGTTGGCCATCTGGCAGGCATCCNCCAGCATCCGCCCCGGATCCTCCGGGACGCCCNGGGTCAGCGCCTCNTCCACCGCGGCGGCAAAGGTCTCCACCGCCACCGAGCTGGCCACGCTGCCCGCCTGGGCGCCGCCCATGCCATCGCACACCNCCAGCAGGGCCGTCCCGCCCTCCCATTGATGNATGGCATAGCTGTCCTGATTGTCCTTTCTGTGACNGCCNATGTCCGTCATACCANAGACTTTCAAGTTAATCCCTCCTCTGGGGAATGGNTTTCCCNCTCCANGATCCTCCNCCGCCGCAGCTGTCCGCAGGAGGCGTCAATGTCGCCCCCCAGCTTGCGCCGCACCGTGGCGGTGANGCCGTGNCCCTCCAGCCGCTGCTGGAACTGCCGCACCCGNCGGCTNGGCTTCAGCGGCGACTCCGCCACCTCGTTCNGCGGGATGAGGTTCACGTGCCCNGGCTGGCCCCGCAGNAGCTTCGCCAGCCGGTCNGCCTGCTCGTCGCNGTCGTTGACNCCGTCGANCATGGCGTACTCGTAGGAGATGCGCCGCCCGGTGGTCTCGAAATACCGGCGGCAGGTNTCCATCAGCGTATCCACACCCACCGANCGGTTNACCGGCATGAGCTTNGACCGGGTCTCGTCGTCCGGGGCGTGGAGGGAAACACTTAACGTCAATTGTAACCCAAGTTGGGCCAGTTTGTCAATTTTCTTTACCAGCCCGCAGGTGGACAGGGAGATNTGCCGCATNCCGATGTTCANCCCNTCCGGGTNATTTACCAGGGTCAAAAACCGCAAAACGTGGTCGAAATTGTCCANNGGCTCGCCAATTCCCATCATAACGATGTTGGAAACGGCCTCNCCGCTGTCTTTTTCGGTAAATATTACCTGATCTAAAATCTCCGCCGGGGTCAGATCCCGCACCTTTCCCCCCAGGGTGGAGGCGCAGAACACGCAGCCCATATTGCACCCCACCTGGCTGGATACGCATACAGTATTCCCATGCTTGTAGCGCATCAAAACCGTTTCCACACAATTTCCGTCCCCCAGCCGCCACAAATACTTNATGGTGCCGTCCAGTTGGGACACCTGCTTGCGCTCCACCTTGGGGANGGTGAGGATACAGGTCTCCTTCAGCTTTTCCCGGAGGGNCTTGGGCTGGTCGGTCATCTCNTCGAAGGACTCCACNCCCCGGTGGAGCCAGCGGAACACCTGCACNGCCCGGAATTTGGGCTGGCCCAGNTCCTTAAAGTACGCCTCCAGCTCCGGCCGGGTCATGGATTTCAAATCGGTCATTGGGGATCACCCCTTTCTGCGCAGCTTGGCCACNAAAAAGCCGTCTGTGCCGTGGATGTGGGGCCANAAGGTCANNCGNCCCGGNTGNNNGCCCAGATGGGGCAGNTCAAAGGGNTCNGTCTNAAAAGTCCGGATGNNCCGCCAGAAAGCCGTCCACGATCTCNTCGTTCTCCCTGGGCAGGAGGGTACAGGTGGAGTACNCCAGCNCCCCGCCGGGGCGGACGTACCGGGCGCAGTTGTCCAAAATNCCCCGCTGNACNNNGGGCAGGCCCTTNANNGGCTCTGGNTCNTTATATCGTATGTCCGGCTTCTTGCGGATAATGCCAAGTCCNGANCAGGGCACGTCGGTGAGNACCNNGTCGAAGCCNTCCACCCAGTCCTCCCGNGGCTGGGCGGCGTTNTGNAGNGTGGGCNNGATGANGGACAGCCCCAGNCNNTCCCTCCCCGCCTCCAANAGCTTGATNTTATGCGGGTGGATGTCGCAGGATACCACTTGTCCNCGATTCTNCATGGCNATNGCGGCGGCNAAGGACTTGCCNCCNGGCGCGGCGCAGCAGTCCAGCANCCGGCTCNCCGGCTGNGGATTCGCNGCCATGACCGCCAGACGGGAGGCGGCGTCCTGGACGTAGAANTCNCCCCGCNGGAAGGCGTCCAGCCGCTCCAGGTCNCCGGTGCCGGTGAGCAGCAGGCAGTTTGGCAGCCANGGGTGGGGCTCCNCNTCANCCCCCGCCTCCCGCAGCTCGTCCATCAGCTNCTCCTGCGGNGGTTTGCAGCNNGTTCACCTGNGCNGTGGTNGGGGGCTGCTGNTTGTCGGCGTTCAAAAGGGCTTCCGTCCCTTCCATCCCAAGCAGGGCCGCAAACTCCTCCACCAGCCACCGGGGGTGGCTGTACCGGATGGACAGGGTGTCGATATCGTCCTTCCCCCTGATCTCCGGCACTTCTTCCCGGAGAAGCGCCCGAAGTACGCCGTTCACCAGTCCCGCCGCCCGGGGATTGCGGCTGTGGCGCTTGGCCAGCTCCACCGCCTCGTTCACCGCCGCGCTGGGGGGGATCTTGTCCAAAAACAAGAGCTGGTACGCCGCCACACGTAAGCCGCACAGCACTTTGATATCCAGCTTTTCCAGCTTCATGGAGCACAGACGGGCCAGCCGCCAGTCCAGCAGCAGCCTGTTTTGCAGCACCCCGTAGCACAGCCGGGTGGCCAGGGCCGCGTCCCGGCGATCCAGCCCCTGTGCCCGGATGGCGTGCTTCAAATGACCGTCCGACCAGGCCCCCTGCTTTTCACAGGCGGCCAGGGTCAGCACCGCCGTCTCTCTGGCTGAGCCCATAGGCGTCACTCCTGTTTTGTCAGCGTTGTCCCCACCGGGACGGGGTGGCCCAGCAGGAAGGCAGGCGCGGCCATGGCCTTCTTGCCGTCGGGCTGGAGCTCCAAAATGTCCAGCACCCCGCCGTCCCCGCAGGCCACCCGCAGGCCCTTCTTATCCGCCTGCAAAACGGTGCCCGGGGCCTTGTTGGTGGTCTCACCGGGCAGCGCCGTGCGCAGAATCTTGCACCGGACGCCGTCCAGCACCGCTGTGGCGGCGGGCCAGGGGTACAGCCCCCGCGCCTGGTCGTGGAGCTGGCGGGCTGTTTTGTTCCAATCCATGGGCGACTGCTCCCGGGACAGCATGGGGGCGTGGCTGGACAGAGCGTCGTCTTGGGGAACCGCTTTCGCGGTTCCTGCATCCAGCTCCTTCACCGTTTCCACCAGCAGATCCGCGCCCATCTGTGCCAACCGCTCAAAGAGCTGGGCGGCGTTTTCATTGATGTCAATGGGGGTTTTGGCCTGGGCCAGGATGTCCCCGGTGTCCATCCCCTCCGCCATATACATGATGGTGACGCCCGTCTCGTCCTCGCCGTTCAAAATCGCCCAGTTGATGGGCGCGGCCCCCCGGTAGCGAGGCAGCAGGGACGAGTGGACGTTGACGCACCCCAGCCGGGGCAGCTCCAAAATATCCACGGGCAGAATTTTTCCGTAGGCCGCCACGGCGATGAGGTCGGGGTTCAGCTCCCGGAGGACACCCAGCGCCTCGCCGTCCCGCATTTTGGCGGGCTGGTAGACGCTCATCCCCATCGCCAGAGCACACTCCTTCACCGGGGACTGCTGGAGCTTCATCCCCCGGTTCTTCGGCTTGTCCGGCTGGGTGAACACGCCAACGATCTCGTGCCCCGCCTCCGCCAGCGCCTTCAACGACAGCACGGCGAAATCCGGGGTGCCCATGAATACGATCCTCATTCCTCGTTCTCCTCTTCCGCCTGCATGGCGTCCAGCTCCTCGGAGGTGTACAGCCGGTCGGTGTGCTCCACGAACAGATGCCCGTCCAGGTGCTCCAGCTCGTGGCAGAAGCACCTGGCCACCAGCTCCTCCCCGGATGCCTCGAAGAAATTGCCGTGCCGATCCTGGGCCCGGACGGTGACAAAGTTGGGCCGTTTCACCTGGCCCCACTGGCCGGGGACGCTGAGGCAGCCCTCCCAGCCCTCCTGCTCCCCGGACTGATCCACGATCACCGGGTTGACCAGCTCGATCATGTTCTCTTCAGCATCCTCCACCACCACCACACGGCGCAGAATGCCGATTTGGGGGGCAGCAAGGCCCACGCCGCCGGCGTTCTGCAGCGTCTCCTTCATGTCGTCCAGCAGCCAGTGGAGCTTGCGGTCAAACTTCTCCACCGGGCGGCAGGTCTTGGCCAGGGCCGGGTCGCCCTGGGTCAGAATCTTCCTCAGTGCCATTGTCGGTTCCTCCTATCAATCTGCCGGGTTCAGATCGGCGAACAGGGCCACCCCCCGGTTTTGCTTGTCGGCCTGGGCCTGACGGAGCAGGTGCGCCGTCAGCAGCCGCATGGCTTTGGTATTTGGGGTATTCAAAATCAGCCGGTAACGGTAGCGGTCGTTCACCTTGGCCACCGCCGCCGGGGCGGGCCCCAGCAGCCGGTGGGGCGTCCCGGCATATGGTTTTTGATTCAGCGCGGCGGACAACGCGTCCCGCAAACGTAGCAGCGCGCGCAGCACCGCCGTCTCCTCCAGCCCGGAGGCGCACAGCACGAACAGATCGCACAGGGGAGGAAGCCCCCGCAGCCGGCGTATGCCGATCTCCTGCTCATAAAAGCTGTCGTAGTCCTGGCGGGCGGCAAATTGAATCACGTCGTTGTCCGGGGTAAAGGTCTGGATCACCGCCCGGCCCAGCTTTTCGCCCCGGCCCGCCCTTCCCACCACCTGGGTGAGCAGGGAGAAGGCCCGCTCCGACGCGTGGATGTCCCCGGTGTACAGCAGCTGATCCGCCGACACCGCCCCCACCAGGGTGACGTTCTCAAAGTCCAGCCCCTTGGCCACCATCTGGGTACCCAGCAGGATGGGGACGCGCTCCTTTCGGAACTTTTCCAGAATGCTCTCGTGGCTGTGGACGGCGGACACGGTGTCCGCGTCCATGCGCAGCACCTTTGTGCCCGGGAATAGGATATTCAGCTCCTCCTCCACCTTTTGGGTGCCCGCCCCCACGAAATTCAGCAGCCCCCCGCAGGCGGGGCACTGATCCGGCAGGGGCTGGGACCAGCCGCAGTAGTGGCACATCAGCCGCCGGTTGGCGGAGTGGTAGGTGAGGTGGACGGAGCACCGGGGGCAGGCAGGGGTCTCGCCGCACTCGCCGCAGGTGACCATGCGGCTGGCCCCCCGGCGGTTCAAAAACAAAATGGCCTGCTCCCCCTTGTCGATGGTCTCCTCCAGCATATTCGCCAGGGGGGCGCTGATGGTGCCGCCGTTCCCCCGGCGCAGCTCCTCCTTCATGTCCACGATGGTGACCTGAGGAAGCGCCTGTTCGTTGTACCGCTCCCTCAGCTCGAACAGGCTGTAGTCCCCTTGTTTGGCGTGGTACATGGTGTCCACCGACGGGGTGGCCGAGCCCAGCAGCAGCAGCGCCCCCGCCTTGTGGCAGCGGTATCGGGCCACCTCTCGGGCATGATACCGGGGGTTCTGCTCCGACTTGTAGGACGGCTCCTGTTCCTCGTCCAGGATGATAACGCCCAAATCGGGCAGAGGCGCGAACACGGCGGAGCGGGTGCCCACCACTACCCGGGCCTCCCCGCGCTTTGCCCGCTTCCACTCGTCGCACCGCTCCCCGGCGGACAGGGATGAGTGGAGGATGGCCACCTCATGACCAAAGTGGGAGGTGAAGATCCGCATGAACTGTGGAGTGAGGGCAATCTCCGGCACCATCACCAGAGCCGTTTTGCCCCGTTCCAGCAGGGCGTGGATCAGCTTCAAATAGACCTGGGTCTTGCCGCTGCCGGTGACCCCATACAGCAGGGCCACGCCGCCGCCCTGTGAACTCAGGGCCAGTAATCCATCATATGCCGCCTGCTGCTCCCCATTGAGAACCACCGGGACGGCCTCCTCGTACTCAGGCAGCAGGGGGCGGCGGTACACCTCCCGGCAGGTTAAGGTCAATACCCCCATCCGCTCCAGTGTATGCAGAGTGGTCATGGACGCGCCGGTAAAATAGCACAGCTCCTTGGCCGAGATCTCGCCTGCCGCACAGATGGCCTCCCCGGCGGCGTATTGGAGGGGCGCGCGGCGGCGCTTGGGACCCAGCAGCGCCATGGCGTCGCTGGGATCCATGGCAAGGGCGGCCACCAGCTCCTGCTTGTCGCCTACGCCCCGCTGGGCGCTGGCCTCCCGGACGATGATCCCCTTTTCCGCCAGATCCCGCAGGGCAGGGCCGGGGTCGGATACGCCGAAGGCCGTCCGTATCTTCCCCTCTTCCGCCCAGCCGCCGCTGGCAAACAGCAGTTCCACCAGCTTTTGGGCGCGTTTGGACTCCCCCGCCGCCTCATAGGCTGTCTCCCGGTCCACGCCGAGGGCGACACGCCAGCAGTCCTTGAGGGAGAACCACAGCCCCGCCGGGAGCATGGCGCGCATGGCGTCGTACACGGTGCAGAAATAGTGTTCCCGCATCCACAGGGCCAGCTGGACGGCTTCTCTGTCCAAAAGCGGTTCCTCGTCCAGCAGGGCCAGGATGGATTTCAGCTTGCCTGTGTCCTCCCGCTCCCCCAGGGCCAGCACGATGCCGTCGCAGGTCTTGTTCCCCCTGCCAAAGGGCACCGCCGCCCGCATCCCGGGCCGCAGCGCTCCTTCCAGCGCCGAAGGGATCAGATAGTCGTAGGGCCGGTCGATGGCGTAGGTGGCCGCGGACACGGCGATTTTCGCGATATTGGCCACCCGCCCCACCTCTTTCTATCTAACGTCCAAAGGGCAAGCAGTTCCCCCGCTTGCCCTTTTGGGTCTTTACGCTTCGCCCTCCTCGGGCGCTTCGGCGGCGGCTTCCTCCTCCGCCTGTTCCAGAGTCAGCGTACCGTCGGCCACCTCCTGGATGGCCAGGGACACCGCCTTCTCCTCCAGCGGCTCGCCGGACACCTCCGCCTCGCTGGACAGCTTTCTGGCCCGGCTGGCAACCATGTTCACCAGCATATAGCGGCTGGGCACCTGCACCAGCAGTTCCTTGATGGGGGGATAGAGCAGCATAAATACCATTCCTTTCCGATTTTTCGATCAATCCTGGCCGATGATGCTCTCGGCCAGATGGAGGCGCTTTTGGGTGCGGCTCTGCTCCGCCTGGAGGATGGACTGGATCTCCCCGGCGGCGGACACCACCGCGTCGTTCACCACCAGGTAGTCGTACCGCACGCACTCCCGGCACTCCTGCCGGGCCTTTTCCAGACGGCGCTGGATGACCTCTTCCTCATCCGTGTTGCGCCGGTGGAGGCGGCGGGACAGCTCCTCGATGGAGGGCGGGATCAGGAAGATCAGCACCGCCTCGGGGCAGCGCTCCCGCACCTTGGCCGCGCCCTGGACTTCGATGTCCAGCAGCACGTCCACCCCCTGATCCAGCTGTTCCCGGATGACCTTCAGCGACGTGCCGTAGTAGTTGCCCACGTACTCGGCGTACTCCAGCAGCTCGTCGGCGGCGATCATCCGCTCAAACTCTTCCCGGGAGACAAAGTTGTAATTCACCCCGTCCGCCTCGCCGGTGCGGGGCTGGCGGGTGGTAAAGGACACGGAGAAGTGGATGTCCCGCCGGGAGCTGAGCAGCTCGGCGATGACAGTGCTCTTCCCCACCCCGGAGGGGCCGGACAGCACGATCAGCTCTCCCCGCTTTTTCTTTTGTGGCATACTCATGGCGTCTCCTCCTCTGTTTCGGCCTCGTCCCCGAACCGGGCGGATATCTGCTCGGTGGGCAGGGACGACCAGATCACATGGCCGCTGTCCATCACCAGCACCGAACGGGTCTTGCGGCCAAAGCTGGCGTCGATGAGCACGCCCCGCTCCCGGGCCTCCTGCCCCAGCCGCTTTACAGGGGCGGAGTCCGGGCT
>JAAVHT010000026.1 GCA_014799565.1 Clostridiales bacterium | reverse complement strand
CAATCACCGTTATTCACAACATATTGAAACTCGTTTAACTCATCATTTGTCATGACTTCAATCAAGGCATCAAAATCACTGACTACATTATAATTTTTCAAATCATGCTTTGAAATCCAGCGCATTTCACCTTCATCAGAAGAAACAAGCTCTCCTTCAAATTCATCTGTTCTGAAGAGGAATACAATGTATCTTCCGTTTTCAATCGGGAACTGCTTCACACCGCATAATTTTGGTCTGAGTATGGTAAGGCCGGTTTCTTCTTTCATTTCACGCACAACCGCGTCTGTGATACTTTCATTCGGTTCAATGTGTCCGCCGGGCAAAGTGACGCCGGGCCAGTCTTCTTTTACGCGATCCTGCAACAAATATTTATCGTCTTGATAAATCAGGCATAATACCCCTAATTCCACGTTTTCTGTTCTTCTCATAATAACCTCCCCTATTCAGCTTTTCATTTTAATATATCACGCTGCCCGTTGCAATAGCTTTAGTGAGATCGTCAAAATCTTAATGAGCAGCACTTGTCCCAAAACGGATCTTTTTGCGTGACCGCTTGCGGCAGACGGGATAACGTGCTATAATTAGCATCATAATAAAGCTTTGTGAGGGGGCATTTCTTTGAACATTTTTGACATCATGGGCCCCATCATGGTGGGCCCCTCCTCGTCCCACACCGCCGGGGCCGCCCGGATGGGCTATGTGGGCCGGAAGCTGCTGGGGTTCCAGCCCGCCCGGGCCAACATCGCCCTGCACGGCTCCTTTGCCGCCACCGGCGCGGGCCACGGCACCGACAAGGCCATTGTGGCCGGCCTGCTGGCCATGAAGCCAGACGATCCCAACATCCCCCGCAGCTTCCAGCTTGCCAAGGAAGCCCGGATGGAGGTGCATATCCAGACCGTGGATCTGCGGGACGCCCACCCCAACACCGCTGTCATGACCCTCATCGGCGAGCGGGGCCGCACCGTGGTGGTCAACGCCTCCTCCCTGGGCGGCGGACGCATCCGGGTCAACTCCATCGACGGCATGGCGGCCACCTTTTCCGGCGATATGCCCACCCTTATTATCCGCAATCAGGACAAGCCCGGCATCGTGTCCGAGGTGAGCTACTGCCTGGCCCGCCGGGCGGTGAACATCGCCACCATGCAGCTCTATCGGGATCGCCGGGCGGGACTGTCCGTCATGGTTTTGGAGTGCGACCAGCCGCTGAGCCAGGAAATCATTGACGACATTCAATTGCTGGGCGGCGTGGTGCGCTGTATCTATCTGAATCTGGAGGAGGGCTGATTATGTTTGGTTCTGTGGAAGCGCTGCTGTCCGTGTCGGCGGAAAAGCCGCTGTGGCAGGCTGTTTTGGAGGATGACTGCCAGGATCGGGACGCAGACCCCGATGCCAGCCTGGCCCGCATGGGCAAGCTGTGGCAGACCATGAAGCAGTCCGTGCTGGACTACGACCCCTCCCGCCGCTCTCCCTGCGGGCTGTCCGGCGGACAGGGGGCGCAGATGGCCGCCTACGCCAACGCCATCTGCGGGCCGTTTATCCAAGAGGTGATCGCCACCGCCCTAAAAATGGGGGAGCAAAACGCCTGCATGGGCCGCATCGTGGCCGCTCCCACTGCCGGGGCCTGCGGCGTGCTGCCCGCGGTGCTCATCCCACTCCAGCGCAAGGATGGGCTGGCTGATGAGACAATGGTGCAGTGTCTCTATGTGGCCGCTGGGTTTGGGCAGGTCATCGCCACCCGCGCCTCCATCTCCGGCGCGGAGGGAGGCTGTCAGGCGGAGGTGGGCTCCGCTTCCGGCATGGCCGCCGCCGCATTGGTTCACGCCCGGGGCGGCACAGGAGAGCAGATGGCCGCCGCCTGCGCCATGGCCCTGCAAAACGTGCTGGGGTTGGTGTGCGACCCGGTGGCCGGACTGGTGGAGGTACCCTGCGTGAAGCGCAACGTCATGGGCGCGGTAAACGCCCTGTCCTGCGCGGACATGGCCCTGGCGGGGCTGGAAGGCGGCATCCCCTGTGACGAGGTCATCGACGCCATGGGCGCGGTGGGCCGCGCCCTGCCCTCCTCCCTGCGGGAGACCGGCCAGGGGGGCTTGGCCGCCACCCCCACCGGACGAAGGATCGCGGAGCGGCGCTGAACATGAAAAAAGGGCCCCGCTGTCAATTGACAGCGGGGCCCTTTTTTGGTATGGTATGTTATAATTTCATCCCAGCGTCACAGCTTTTTCAGATCCGACATGACCCCGTTGATCATCATGCCCGGCACCCAGCCGGCCATGAAGTCCCGCAGCTGCTCCAGGGTCACTGTCCGGGCGGCTCCCTTCACCGGGTGCTTGGCCAGCATGGGAATGCGCTTCTGGAACACCGCCCGGCTCCTCGGGTCGTCCCACAGCTCACCCAGCGTGATCTGATTGTTACGTAAGTCCATCAAAAATCACCTCCAGCAACATACTATGCGCCAAGGGGCGCGGACTGACATTGTTTCATTGACAAAACCGGCCAACCGTATAGGAAAAAGGAAAGGAGCGCACCATGTCAAAGCGAGAAAAGAAAAAGCCTGTCGGCCACGAGTGGCGGCATATAGAAAACAAAAAATTGGTCTACACCGTCTACTTTGTGCTGCGGCTGTCGGTCGTCGGTATGCTGATCGCCCAGTTCTTCAACCAGAACTATGAGAATGTCTCGCTGTGCGTGCTCACCCTGGTGCTGTTCATGCTGCCCTCCGCCTTTGAGCGGCGGCTGCACATCGATCTGCCGGACACGCTGGAGATCATCATCCTCCTGTTCATCTATGCCGCTGAAATCCTGGGCGAGATCCGGGACTACTACATTGAATTCCCCTTCTGGGACACCATGCTCCACACTATGAACGGCTTCCTCTGCGCCGCCATCGGCTTTGCCCTGGTAGACATCCTCAACCGGGAGGAAAAGGTCTCCCTCCACCTGTCCCCCTTTTTCATGGCGGTGGTGGCCTTCTGCTTCTCCATGACCATCGGCGTGCTGTGGGAGTTCTTTGAATTCTCCATGGATCATTTTGTCCTGATGGATATGCAGAAGGACACCATCGTCAACACCATTTCCACCGTCAACCTGGATCCCAACCACGGCACCAACGCCGTCATCGTCAAGGGCATCCAGGACGTGATCCTGGTGCTGGAGGATGGCACGCAGATGCCCTTGGGACTGGGCGGCTATCTGGACGTGGGCATCATCGACACCATGAAGGATCTGTTCGTCAACTTCATCGGCGCGGTGGTGTTCTCCACCATCGGCTATTTCTATGTGCAGGGCCGTGGCAAGGGGAACTTTGTCACCCGATTCATCCCCCGCCTCCAGCGCAAGCCCGCCGTCCAGGTGGAAGCGGCTCAGGAGGAGCCTGCTTCGGGCGGTCAAGAGCAGGCCGCAGCCTCAGGCGAAAAACCTGAATAACTCTCGCCGCCCTCGGGCATACTCCTCTTGGTATTCGAAACATCAGGATACAAGGAGGAAACGACCATGTTTAACCAGACCAATCCCAGCATTAAATGCTCCGTGAACAGCTGCACCTATCACAAAGATCAGCGCTGCACCCTGAACGAGATCCAGGTGGGCCACTGCCAGAACAGCGTGTGCAACTGCCAGGAGACCGAGTGCGCGTCCTTCAAGCTGGGCGACCACGGCACCAAGTGTGGGTGCCAGTAAAAAGCGAACGGAGAAGCGGGGCGGGCGGAAGCCCGCCCCGCTTCTTGATATTTCCCCTAAAAATCCGCCCAAAACCACCCGAACTTTGTCTGTGTAGCGGAATTTGCGGGCTGTTGGACTTTTTACATTGACAAACTCGGTTTAAAGCATTATTATAATTTCAATACGCAAAAATATGCGATGATCAGGCCAGTAGTCCCCACGCGCAAGCCCAGAGAGAAGGCGGCCGGTGCGAGCCTTCGTGAGCGAGGCGGATGAACGTCCCCTGTGAGCAGTCCGGCTGAACGAGCAGTCCAGTAGGCCGGAACGGCAGCCTGCCGTTACCGGGCCTTGAGCGTCCCCCTCGGGGGAAATTTAGGTGGTACCGCGGAGCGTGGCTTCGTCCTAGTTTTGGACGGGTCATGCTTTTTTCATTTCCCATTTAAGGAGGTTCCCAATTATGTTGATGAGAGGATCCCAGATCGTGATGGAGTGTCTGCTGGAGCAGGGCGTGGACACGGTGTTCGGCTATCCCGGCGGCACCATTCTGAACATCTACGACGAGTTTGAGCTCCACGGCTACAACCAGAAGATCCATCACTACCTCACCGCCCATGAGCAGGGCGCGTCCCACGCCGCCGACGGCTATGCCCGATCCACCGGCAAGGTGGGGGTGTGCTTCGCCACCTCCGGCCCCGGGGCCACCAATCTGGTCACCGGCATCGCCACCGCCTACTACGACTCCTCCCCCGTGGTGTTCATCACCTGCAACGTCAGCGAGAACCTCATCGGCAAGGACTCCTTCCAGGAGGTGGACATCACCGGCATCACCATGCCCATCACCAAATGCAATTTCCTGGTGAAGGACGTGAACGAACTGGCCGACGTCATCCGGGAGGCCTTTGCCATCGCCCGCTCCGGCCGCCCCGGCCCGGTACTGGTGGATATTGCCAAGAATGTCACCGCCATCGAGGGCGAGTACGAGTACCTGCCCCTGTCTGAGCACGCCAACCACGGGCGGCTGGCCACCCTGCTGCGCCGCTCCAACCGGGATCTGAAAAACCCCGAGCCCAACCGGGAGGACATCGACAAGCTGCTGGAGCTGATCGCCCAGTCCCAGCGCCCCATGGTGCTGGTGGGCGGCGGCGTGATCCGCTCCAAGGGCGCGGTGCCCGAATTCCGCAAATTTATCGAGACGCTGGACGCCCCCGTGGGCTCCACCATCATGGGCGGCGGCGCCTGCCCCGGCAACCACCCGCTGTTCACCGGCATGGTGGGAATGCATGGCTCCCACGCCTCCAACATGGCCACCGCCGAGTGCGACCTGCTCATCGCCATCGGCTGCCGGTTCTCCGACCGTGTGGCCACCGATCCCCCCTCCTTTGCCAAGAACGCCAAGATCGTCCACATCGACATCGACCGGGCGGAGATCGACAAGAACGTGCAGACCTACCACCACATCATCGGCGACGCCCGCCGGGTGCTGGAGCTGCTGAACGCAGGGCTGGAGCAGCACGATTACACCGCCTGGAAGACTCAGGTGTTTGCCCGGAAGGAACTGCCGCTGAAAAAGGACAACATCCTCCACGCCCACGAGGTTTTGGAGACCATCTCCGACCTGACTAACGGCGATGCCATCATCGCCACCGACGTGGGCCAGCACCAGATGTGGTCCTGCCAGTATTACCATTTCTCCCGGCCCGGCCAGCTGCTCACCAGCGGCGGCTTCGGCACCATGGGCTTCGGCCTGGGGGCCGCCATGGGCGCGAAAGTGGGCAACCCGGATAAAGTGGTTGTCCACTGCACCGGGGACGGCTGCTTCCGCATGAACTGCCACGAGCTGGCCACGGTGGAGCATTACAACATCCCCGTCATCACCGTCATCTTCGACAACCGTACCCTGGGCATGGTCCGCCAGTGGCAGAACCTGATCTACGGCAAGCGGTTCTCCCAGACCACCCTGGATCGGGGCCCCGACTTCGTCAAGCTGGCGGAGGCCTACGGCCTGAAGGGCTTCCGGGCCAAGAACCAGGCGGAGTTCGAGGAAGCCTTCCAGCAGGCCCTGGAAGCGGGCTGCGGCTGCGTCATTGACTGCGCCATCGACATCGACGCCATGGTTCACCCCATGGTAGGCGGCGGTACCCCCGTCACCGATTTCCTGCTGCATTAAGGAGGGAGGAAAGCCATGAATACCACCATCAAACGCCATACCCTGTCCGTCCTGGTGGAGAACGCCGCCGGTGTGCTCAGCCAGGTGTCCCGGCTGTTCTCCCGAAAGGGCTATAACATCGAATCCCTGGCCGTGGGCACCACCGACGACCCGGAGGTATCCCGCATCACCATCGAGGTGATGTGCGGTGACCAGCAGATCAGTCAAATCATCAACCAGCTGCGCAAGCAGTTCTCCGTATACTCCGTCCGGCTGCTGCCGCCGGAGGAGTCCATCCGCCGGGAGCTGGTTCTCATCAAGGTGAAGGCGGAGAGCCGGGAGGTTCGCAACGAGGTCATCCAGATCGCCAACATCTTCCGCGCCTCCATCATCGATGTCTCCACCCAGAGCCTGACCCTGGCCATCATCGGCCAGGAGTCCAAGGACGACGCCCTGGAGAAGCTGCTGGCCGAGTTCGGCATTTTGGAGCTGGTGCGCACCGGCATGGTGGCCCTGGAGCGCGGTGAGGCCACCATCCGCAACAACTCCGGCAACAAGGTTCGCGACGAGTTCGACCTGGGCAAGAACATTCTTTAAATTCAGTACTCCAACCCGCGGAGCGCGGCGGAGTCAGGACAATCCCAGCCTGGGCAAGAATATCCTGTAAATCATTCTGAGATTGTATCACAGTTATCATTCTTTTGGCGATGGCTGTGCTATGATACTTGGAAACGCATACCAAAGACGCGCGCAAATTTTCCTAGTTCTCCCGCCCCTAATTTATATTTTATGAGGAGTGTTTACCATGGCAAAAATGTACTACGAGAAGGACTGCGACCTCAGCTATCTGAAGGGTAAGAAAATCGCCATCATCGGCTACGGCTCCCAGGGCCACGCTCATGCGCTGAACCTGAAGGACTCCGGCTGTGACGTGTGCGTCGGCCTGCGCGAGGGCTCCAAGAACTGGGCCAACGCCGAGAAGGCCGGTCTGGCGGTCAAGACCGTCCCCGCCGCCGCCGAGTGGGCGGACATCGTGATGATGCTCATCAACGACGAGGTGCAGGCCGAGGTCTACAAGAAGGACATCGCCCCCTACATGACCGAGGGCAAAGCTCTGGCCTTTGCCCACGGCTTCAACATCCGCTACCAGCAGATCGTCCCCCCCGCCGGGGTAGACGTGTTCATGGCCGCCCCCAAGGGTCCCGGCCACACCGTGCGCTCCACCTACGTCGCCGGTAAGGGTGTGCCCTGCCTGGTGGCTGTGGAGCAGGACGCCACCGGCCACGCCTACCAGATCGCTCTGGCCTACATCGCGGGCATCGGCGGCGCCCGCGCCGGCGTGATGGAGACCACCTTCCACGACGAGACCGAGACCGACCTGTTCGGCGAGCAGACCGTGCTGTGCGGCGGCGTGGTGGATCTGATGCGCTGCGGTTTCGAGGTGCTGGTGGAGGCCGGTTACGAGCCGGAGAACGCCTACTTCGAGTGCATCCACGAGATGAAGCTCATCATCGACCTCATCAACAAGGGCGGCGTGGCGGCCATGAACTACTCCATCTCCGACACCGCCGAGTTCGGCGAGTACGTCAGCGGCCCCCGGGTCATCCCCCACGAGGAGACCAAGGCCCGTATGCGCGCGGTGCTCTCCGACATCCAGGACGGCACCTTCGCGGGCAAGTGGATCGCCGAGAACAAGAACGGCCGCACCATCATCAACTCCAAGCGGGCCCAGCTCAAGAAGCACCAGATGGAAATCGTGGGCGGCGAGCTGCGCAAGAACATGATCTGGGGCGGGGATTCTGATTTGGATACGGCCTCCAACTGATACAATCCAACCAAGAAAAGCCGGGAGCGCATGGGAATCAAGGGATTTCCCATTGCGCTCCCGCTCTTTTTATGGTACAATGCTTCAATCTAAAAAATCGCAAAGGAGACCTGCGTTATGCGTTCCGACCATGTGAAAAAAGGCATCCCCACCGCCCCCAACCGCTCCCTGTTCTACGCTCTGGGCTACACCAAGGAAGAACTGGAGCGGCCCCTCATCGGCGTGGTATGCTCCTATAACGAGATCGTCCCCGGCCATATGAACCTGGACAAGATCGCCGAGGCGGTCAAGGCAGGCGTGCGCGCCGCGGGCGGCACCCCCATCGAGTTCCCTGCCATCGCCGTATGCGACGGCATCGCCATGGGCCACGTGGGCATGAAGTACTCCCTGGTCACCCGCGACCTCATTGCCGACTCCACCGAGGCCATGGCCATGGCCCACCAGTTCGACGGGCTGGTGATGATCCCAAACTGCGATAAGAACGTCCCCGGCCTGCTCATGGCGGCGGCCCGGGTGAACATCCCCACCATCTTCTGCTCCGGCGGGCCCATGCTGGCGGGCAAGCTCAATGACGGCCGCCGCACCTGCCTGTCCCATATGTTCGAGGCCGTGGGCGGCTACTACGTCGGCAAGCTGGACGAGGCGGGGGTAGAGGAATATGAAAACAACGCCTGCCCCACCTGCGGCTCCTGCTCCGGGATGTACACCGCTAACTCCATGAACTGCCTCACCGAAGCCATCGGCATGGGTTTGAAGGGCAACGGCACCATCCCCGCCGTGTGGTCGGCCCGCCTGCGGCTGGCCAAACACGCCGGGATGCAGATCATGGAGCTGGTCAAGCGCGACATCAAACCCCGGGACATCATGACCGAGGCGGCTTTCCACAACGCTGAGACGGTGGACATGGCCCTGGGCTGCTCCACCAACACCATGCTCCACCTGCCCGCCATCGCCCACGAGTGCGGCATCGAGCTGGATCTGGATATGTCCAACGAAATCTCCTCCAAGACCCCCAACCTGTGCCACCTGGCCCCCGCCGGGGACACCTACATGGAGGACCTGGAGGGCGCGGGCGGCGTCCACGCCGTGATGATGGAGCTCACCAAAAAGGGCCTGCTGGACACCTCCGTGATGACCTGCACCGGCAAGACCCTGGGCGAGAACCTGGAGGGCGTGGTCAACCGCGACCACAACCTGATCCGTCCCATCGACAACCCCTATTCCGCCGACGGCGGCATCGCCGTGCTCAAGGGCAACCTGGCCCCCGAGGGCTGCGTGGTGAAGCGCTCCGCTGTGGCTCCCGAGATGATGAAGCACCAGGGCCCCGCCCGTGTGTTTAACTCCGAAGAGGAGGCCATCGAGGCCATCTACGCCGGCAAAATCGTTGCAGGCGACGTGGTGGTCATCCGCTACGAGGGTCCCAAGGGAGGCCCCGGTATGAGAGAGATGCTCAACCCCACTTCCGCCATCGCGGGCATGGGGCTGGACAAGGACGTGGCCCTCATCACCGACGGGCGGTTCTCCGGCGCCACCCGCGGCGCCTCCATCGGCCACGTCTGCCCCGAGGCCGCCCAGGGCGGCACCATCGCCTTCGTGGAGGAGGGCGACCAGATTTCCATCGACATCCCCTCCTGCTCCATCCAGCTGCTGGTGGACGACGATACCCTGGTCGCCCGGAAAGCCGCCTGGGTGTGCCCCGAGCCCAAGATCAAGACCGGCTATCTGGCCCGGTACGCCAAGCTTGTCACCTCCGCCGCCCGGGGTGCGGTGCTGGAGTGATCCCCTTCCCCAATCTGTGACGCAAGGTGGAATTTTGCAACATGGAACCAATGGATCAGGCCTATATGGAGGAACTGGCCCGGGTAAACGCCGCCCTGGAGGACGCGCTGAAAGCCGCCGAGGAGGCCAACCAGGCCAAAAGCCGTTTCCTGTCCAGTATGTCCCACGATATCCGCACCCCCATGAACGCCATTGTGGGCATGACTTCCATCGCTCTGTCCCACATTGATGAAAAGGCCCGGGTGCAGGATTGTCTGCGCAAGATCCAGACCGCCTCCTCCCACCTGATGAGCCTGGTCAATGACGTGCTGGATATGTCCCGCATCGACAGCGGGCGCATGGCGCTCAGCGAAGAGGACTTCTCCCTTCCCGACCTGGTTCACGAGGTGGCAGTGATCGTGGGGCCCCAAGCGGCCCAAAAGCGGCAGATCCTCCACACGGATATCGGCGACATCTTCGAGGAAAATCTGGTGGGCGATCCTCTGCGCCTGCGCCAGATCCTGGTGAATATCATCGGCAACGCGGTCAAGTATACTCAGGAAGAAGGCACTATCCAGATTCACTTCACCCAGCGCCCCGCCCCTGACCGCAAGGGCGGCCCTGCTGTATGGCTGGACTTCTCCTGTCAGGACAACGGCATTGGCATGAGCCAGGAATTCCTGAAGCGCATTTTTCTCCCCTTCGAGCGGGTACAAAACACCACCATCAGTAAAATTGAGGGCACGGGCCTCGGTATGTCCATCGTGAAAAAGCTGGTGGACAGCATGGGCGGCGACATCACCGTGGAAAGTCGGGAGGGCGTAGGCAGCTGCTTTACCGTGGCGCTCCCCTTCTCCGTCTCCCCTCTTGGCCACAGAGAGATTGCCCTGCCTGTGGGAGAAACCGTACTGGTGGCAGAACCCCGGGACGATCGGGCCGGGCAGATCATGACCTACCTCCGGGATGCCGGCCTGGAGCCCATCCGCCTGACCCGCGGCGTGGAGGCCGTCACCCGGCTGACAGAGGCGCAGTACGAAAACCATATGCCCTGCGCCCTGCTGCTGGGACACGAGCTGGCGGATATGTCCCCACTGGACGCAGCCGCCCATGTGCGGCAGCTGGCCGGATCCGCCTTCCCCATCCTTCTGGTGTCCGAGGACGATTGGGCGCAGATCGAGTACCGGGCGATTCGGGCCGGGATCAACGCCTTTGTCCCCTGCCCGCTGTTCCGCAGCCGCCTGCTGGAAACTCTCTTCTCCCTCACCGCCGGACAGGGTCAGCAGGAGCAGACCCAGAGCGGCGGCGAGGTGGACTACAGCCAGCACCGCGTTTTGCTGGTGGAGGACAACGAGCTCAACCAGGAGATCGCCCTGGAGCTGCTGGGCATGACCGGCGTCCAGACGGATGTGGCCGGGGATGGCGCTCAGGCGGTGGAGATGTTCCAAAACTCCCCGGAGGGCTGGTATGAGATCATTTTCATGGATATTCAGATGCCCGTGATGAACGGCTATGACGCCACCCGCACCATTCGGAAGCTGCCTCGGCCGGACGCCGAACGCGTCTGGATCGTGGCCATGACGGCCAACGCCTTTATGGAAGATATGCGATTGTCCCGGGAGGCGGGAATGAATGAGCACATCTCAAAGCCAGTGGATGTGGATCGGCTCACGGAGATCCTGCGGGGACGGCTGAGCGGCCAGGGGGACAAGCCTTGAGGGTCATATGATCCGGGAAAAGATGTGATGAAACGATGAGGCCATATCAAGCGGAATATCTGGACAATCTGCGGCAGTTCGCCACCCTCTCCCAGCGCAAGCGGCCCAGGGAGTTGACGTGCGAGGAATACGCCGCCCAGATGGCGGAGAATCGCGCCCAAATCATCCGCTTGGGCCAGCGAAATATGGAGCTGCTCCGAGCCGGACTGTTCCCGATGCTGGACAACCTGTTTGACGCCGGCGAAGAGGATCTGAAGGAACTGGAGGAGTTCTCCTTCCAGCTGTTCGACGTCCGCAGGGAGCTGGATGTAGGGCTGTTCTGCCAGATTCGTCAAGCCCTGCTCACCCTGGCCCGACAGAAAAAGGATCGGAACGCCATGATCCGGGAGCTGTACTGGCTGGGCATGGGGCGCAACGCCCTCTCCAGCAAGATGGTTGGCCTCCCGCTGTCCGATGTCGCGGAATACATGACCCATATGCGGCTGTGCTTTGCCGAGGCGGCGGCCTATCTGAAATATTTTGACGAGATCGAAGATACCGAAACCCAGGGATATATCATCCGCGCGCGGGCCAATATGTCCCTTGGGCAGTTCAATTCTCCCAGCGAGAAGATCCAACTGGTGCGGCAGACCTTGGAAATCCTCCAGGACACAGGCTATCAGGAAATGGCTCCTGATCTGCCCTGGGAGCGGTTCCTCTACCTCACCCACCAGAATATGACCTCCAGCATCTCCCACAGCCGGGAAAGCCCTATGAGCCCCGAGGACATCGCCAGCATCATGGAATCCGCGTACATCGTCTATACCCGGCGGTTCCAGGAGGCACAAACTCAGGGCAGCCAACCCCCCGCAAAATCTGCTTTTGGCTACTACACCATTGAATTCTATTGCGGCCTCTACGGCCTGGATACCTTGCTTCAGAAGCTGGAAAATCTGCTGGATGCCGCCGACCCCACTGACTATTCCACCGACGGGATGTACAGCATGATCTCCCTGCCCGCCTTCTACAGCCAGTATCTCTCCCAGTACCCCGACCGAATCCCGCCCCGGACAGAGTATATTCAAAGCCTCTACCGGCGGATGCTGGACTATGCGGACGCCTACCCCAGAGAACTGAGCGACGACAGCCTTTCCCTCTATCTACGTCAGCTCTGCTTTACCTTCATAGAGACCGACGGCGGCCTTTCCTATGGGGAATTTTTGCTGCGGCTGATGCCGCGCTTTGCCCCGGAAGTCTATCGCCACTCCCATATCGTGGGGGAGGCGGCAAAGGCCCTATGCGCCGCCATTATGGACGATGACCCCTCCTATTTTGACGATATCGGATTTATCCGATCCATCGCTGACCCGGGAGAAAAGCGCCAGGCGGTGCTGGACTATGCCATGGGCTGCGGCGCGTTCCACGACGTGGGCAAGATCAGCGTCATCGAGCTCTATAACCGCACGGCCCGTCAGTGGTTCGAGAATGAATATGAGATGGCTCACCTCCACACTCTGGCCGGGCAGATCCTGCTGGAGCCCCGGCCCTCCACCAGCCGGTACGCCCCTGCCGCCCTGGGCCACCATGCCTGGTACGACGGCGCCCGAGGTTATCCCTCGTCTTACAAACGGCTGGAGTGCCCGGAACGGCAGATGGTGGATATCATCAGCCTGGTCGATTGGCTGGAGACTGTCGTCAACTCCGCCCAGATGTATGACAGACCGGCACTGGCATTTGAGGAGGCGGTGCGCAGCGCCGCCGAGCTGGAGGGAACGCGTTTCTCTCCCCTGCTCACCGCCCGCCTTCGGGACGCACAGACGGCCGAGCGCCTCAAGCTGGCCTTGAAGGAGGGCGCGCAGGACGCCTATCGGCAGATGTACGACGGCGCCCACCAGTCCGCGCCGCCAAAAGTCTGACTATCCAAGAATGGCCCCTGGGGCGTTATGCCCCGGGGGCGCTTTGTATATAAGGTTATCCCTGTATAAAACTTGAAAAGGGGCTTTCTTTTTCCCCCGCTTTCGTGTATAATAGAGCGAATATACAAAATGGGTTGTTGTGCCCAATGAGATGTGTACCGGCGGCGATCCGCCGGAAGAGGAGGAGTCCCCATGAACAGAAGCACCGCGCGAGAGATCGCAGTCCATTTCGCCTTTGAGCTGGCCTTTTCCGATGAAAAGGCCCAGCAGCTCCTGGAGCGTGAGTTTACCCCGGAGTCTTTCGCTCTGCGGGCCAACGACGAGCCCATGTATGCCGAATTCCCTGAAGAGGGGGAGCTGGACTATATCACCCGGCTGGTTCGGGGCGTAGGCAGCCATGGCGCGGAGCTGGATGGCTACATCGCCAAGTACGCCAAGGGATGGAAGTTCGCCCGCATTGACCGGGTAGCCTCCGCCATCATGCGGGTGACCATGTACGAGATCCTGTATATGCCCGACATTCCCAACAAGGTGGCTATCAATGAGGCGGTGGAGATCGCCAAAAAGTATGTGGACGACGACGTGGTGAAGTTCATCAACGGCATCCTGGGCTCCTTTGTCCGCTCGGAGCTGCCGGAGCAGGAGTGAGCCTCATGGATGCGCAGTGCATTGGGTTCGACACCAGCAACTACACCACCTCCGCCGCCATATTCGGCAATGGCACGGCGGAAAACCGGGGAAAGCTGCTCACTGTTCCCGAGGGGGCGCTGGGCCTGCGGCAGAGCGACGCGCTGTTCCAGCACGTGAAGCGCCTGCACCTCATGGTGGAGCAATTGCGGTCTGACGGGGTCATCGGCCAGATCGCCGCCGTGGGGGCCTCCACCCGGCCCCGGGAGGTGGAGGGCTCCTATATGCCCTGCTTCCTGGTGGGCGAAGGAGAGGGCCGCGCCCTGGCCGCCGCGCTGGGGGTTCCCTTCTACCCCTGCTCCCATCAGCAGGGCCATGTGGCGGCGGCGGCCTGGTCTGCGGGCCGGGAGGACTTGCTGGACAAGCCCCATCTGGCGTGGCACCTGTCCGGCGGCACCACGGAGCTGCTCCGGGTGGAGCCGGAGGGGCACACCGTCAGAGCGGAGATCGTCGGCAGCACTGCTGACATCGCCGCGGGTCAGCTCATCGACCGCGCCGGGGTACTGCTGGGCCTGTCCTTTCCGGCCGGCAAGGCGCTGGACGCGCTGTATCCCGAGGCGGATGACACCAGCTTCTTCCGGGTGAAGCTGAACGATCTGACCTTCTCCCTGTCCGGCATGGAGAACAAGGTGAAGGGACTGCTGGAGCAGGGCGAAAAGCCCGCCAATATCGCCCGGTTCACCATCGACACCATCATGAACGTGCTGCTGCGGGCCACCCAGGAGGCGCAGAGGCGCTGGCCGGGGCTGCCCGTGCTGTGCTCCGGCGGGGTGGCCTCCAACCGTCAGATCAGGAGCGCTATGGAGAAGTCCTGCGGCGCGGTGTTCGCCCAACCCCAGTATGCCACTGACAACGCTCTGGGCGTGGCCATCCTCACCCATCGGGCTTTGGAGCGGAGGGTGCCGTGGTGAATATTGCCAATTTTCCTGTCTATACTGTATCTCAGGTCAACGGCTATGTGAAATCGCTGATGGACGACGATCCCCTGCTCACCGGCCTGCTGGTGCGGGGGGAGATCTCCAACTATAAATGCTATCCCTCCGGCCACCACTACTTCTCGCTGAAGGATGAGCAGGGCTCCTTGCGGTGCGTCATGTTCCGGGGGGAGGCAGCGCGGCTCCGCTTCCGCCCTGCCAACGGGATGCGGGTGGTGGCCTTCGGCCGGGTGTCCGTATTCCCCCGGGATGGACAGTATCAGCTCTACTGCAATGAGCTGATGCAGGACGGCCGGGGGGCGCTGGACGAGGCCTTCGAGCGTTTGCGCCGCCGCCTGGAGGCGGAGGGCCTGTTTGCCCCGGAAAACAAGCAGCCTCTCCCCCGCTATCCGAAAAAAATTGCCCTGGTCACCTCCCCGGTGGGGGCGGCAGTACGGGATATGCTGCGCATTTTAGGGACTCGGTGGCCGCTGGCGGAGGTGCTGGTGATTCCTGTCCGGGTGCAGGGCCAGGAAGCCGCGGGAGAAATTTCCGCCGCCATCCACCGGCTGAACAACCGGGCGGACATCGACCTCATCATCACCGGACGGGGCGGCGGCCCCAAAGAAGATCTGTGGGCCTTCAACGAGGAGACCGTGGCTCGCGCCATCTATCTGTCCAACATCCCGGTGATTTCCGCCGTGGGGCACGAGCCGGATGTGACCATCGCCGACTACGTGGCAGATGTGCGGGCGGCCACCCCTTCCAACGGGGCGGAGCTGGCGGTGCCCGACCAGAATGAGGAACGCGCCCGGCTGGAGCAGTGGAACCGGCGGCTGGCCCGTGCGCTGCAAAGCCGCCTGGGCGGGGCCCGGCGGGAACTGGATCGGCTGAAACACAGCCGTGCGCTGACGAATATCAAAGCCCCCGTCCAGGATCGGCGCTTGGCGCTGGACGACCTGCGCCGCCGGATGGGCCTAGCTCTGCGGGGGAAAACCGACCGGGCGCGGCAGGGATTGAGCGCCCAGAAGGAACGGCTTCCCCTGGCGGCGCGGGCAAGGCTGGCCGCCCAGCGGGGGCGGCTGGGCCGTCTGGCGGCGGGTCTGGATGCCATGAGTCCGCTGAAGGTGCTGGGCCGGGGTTACGCCATCGCCCGGGCAGGCGAGGATGTGGTGTCGTCCGTCGCCCAGGCGCGGCCTGGGGATAAGCTGGACGTGTTGGTGTCCGACGGCGTGCTGAAATGCGCCGTCGAGGAGAAGGAGGAGCGGACATGGCAGTAAAAAAGCAGTCCTTTGAGGAGTCTATGGCCCGTCTGGAGGCCATTGTCGCCCAGTTGGAAAAGGGCGAGTGTGGCTTGGATCAGTCCCTGAAGCTGTTCGAGGAGGGCGCCAAGCTGGCCGGTCAGTGCGAGGAGCTGCTGGACAAGGCGGAGCAGAAGGTAAATCTGCTGCTGGCAAACGATCAGGAGGTTCCCTTCGAGGAGGAAGCAAATGAACTTTGAGCAGGAATATCAAGAGGCGTTGTCACTTGTAGAGGCAGAATTGAATGGCTCCTTCCTGGAGGGCGGCCCCCAGGAAGAGCTGTTGGGAGCCATGCGGTACAGCCTGCTGGCGGGCGGCAAGCGGGTGCGGCCCGTGCTGGCGCTGAAATTCTGTGAGGCGCTGTGCGGCGAAATGGAACCCGCCCTGGACTATGCCTGCGGCGTGGAAATGCTCCACACCTACTCCCTCATCCATGACGATCTGCCCTGCATGGATGACGACGAACTGCGCCGGGGCAAGCCCACCTGCCACGTGAAATACGGCGAGTGGCTGGCCTTGCTGGCGGGAGACGCGCTGCAAACCGCCGCCTTTGAGCGGCTGGCCTCCTCCCGGCAAACCACGATCGAGGCAAACGGCAGGGCCTGTGCTCTCCTGGCCAAAGCCGTGGGGCGCGGCGGGATGTGCGGCGGACAGTATCTAGACATGGTGGACGAGGGCAAAAACGTGGATCTGGATCGCCTGACCCAGACCCACCTCTGGAAAACCTCCGCCCTGCTGGAGGCGGCCTGTCTTCTGGGGCTGACAGCCTCCACCGTAGAACCCTCCCCTCAGCAGTGGGCGGCGGCGGAGGAATACGCCCGGGAGCTGGGGCTGGCCTTCCAGATCCGGGACGATATGCTGGACGTGACCTCTACCGCTGGGGAGCTGGGCAAGCCCATCGGCTCCGACGCGGACAACGGGAAAACCACCTTTGTCACCCTGTTTGGGCTGGACAAATGCGCCCAGCTGGTGGCGGAGCACACCCTGCTTGCCAAGCAGAGCGTGTCCGGGGCTTTCGAGAAACCGGAATTTTTATGCGCCCTGGCCGACTCTCTGGCGGAACGAAATAACTGAGGGGACGTTTTGACACCCTTCTCGGCGCCAGAGGCGGCTCTATCGCCTTCATGGGCTGAGCGCGCCAACGAACAGAAAGGAAGTGCGGCCATGGGCCCGGAGCAGCTGAATACCCTCACCGACCTCCAGGCAAAGCTGCTGTGCGACCAGCTGAGGGAGCAAATCATCGACAGCGTCTCCAGGACAGGGGGGCACCTGGCCTCCAGCCTGGGTGTGGTGGAGGCCACCGTGGCAGTCCACCGGGTATTTGATCTGGAGACCGACCGGCTGGTGTTCGACGTGGGCCACCAATGCTACGCCCACAAGATTCTGACCCAGCGGGGCGGACAGATGGGCACCCTGCGCAAGCTGGGCGGCCTGTCCGGCTTCCCCAAGCCGAGAGAGCACCGGGCGGACGCCTTTATCGCCGGACACGCCTCCAACGCAGTTTCGGTTGCCCTGGGCATGGCCCGGGCCCGAACCCAGAACAAGGAGGACTACTGTGTCCTGGCTATGCTGGGGGACGGAGCCATGACGGGCGGGCTGGCCTATGAGGGCCTGTCCGACGCCGGGCAGAGCGGTGAACAGCTGGTAGTCATCCTCAACGACAACGGGATGTCCATCACCAAAAACGTGGGCGGCGTGGCCAACCATCTGGCCCAGCAGCGGCTGAAGCCCCAATATCTCCAATTCAAAAAGGTCTACCGCAAAGTCACCTGCTCCACCGCCGTAGGCCGGGGGCTGTACCGCTTTACCCATCGGGCCAAGCAGGCGGTGAAGGACGCAGTACTCCACTGCAGTATGTTCGAGGATATGGGCTTTACATATCTGGGGCCGGTGGACGGCCACGATGTAAACTACCTGACCCGGCTGCTGCGGTATGCCAAGGAGCTGAACTGCCCTGTCCTGCTCCATATCAAAACTGTAAAGGGAAAAGGCTATCCACCCGCGGAGAAGGAACCGGATCATTTCCACGGTGTGGGCCCCTTCAGCAAAGAGGACGGCACCCCGCTGAACCAGGCCGGGGAAAGCTTTTCTTCCGTCTTTGGCGACACCATGCGGCAGTTGGCCCGGGAGCGGGACGACGTGGCCGCCATCACCGCCGCCATGCCGGACGGCACCGGGCTGGCGGATTTCGCCAGGGAGTACCCGAATCGCTTCTTTGACGTGGGCATCGCCGANGGCCACGCCGTCGCCATGGCGGCGGGCATGGCCAAGCAGCGGGCCGTNCCGGTGGCGGCCATCTATTCCACCTTTTTACAGCGGGCCTACGATATGCTCATACACGACGTGGCCATCCAGGGNCTTCANGTGGTGTTCGGNGTGGATCGGGCCGGCCTGTCCGGGGAGGACGGNGAGACCCACCACGGCGTNTTCGANGTGNGCTACCTCAGCTCCGTGCCCGGAATGAANATCTACTGCCCNGCNAGCTTTGAGGAGCTGCGNNCCATGCTCCGCTATGCCGTGGAGAAGGTGCGCGGCCCGGTGGCGGTGCGCTACCCNAAGGGGGGCGAGGGGGAGTTCTCCGCCCTGTGCGGCATCGAGGGGGCCAGCGTGATCCGCCCCGGCACGGACGTGACCATCGCCGCNTANGGNACGATGGTCAANGAAGNCCTGGCNGCGGCGCGGCTTTTGGANGAAAAGGGAAAATCCGCCCAGGTGGTGAAGTGGAACAGCATCTCCCCNCTGGACGTGGACACTGCNGCCGCCTGCGCCCANAAAACCGGGATCCTGCTGGTGGCGGAGGAGTGNATGGACGCNGGCTGTGTNGGGCGGCGCGTNGCCGCTGAGNTNGCNCTGCGGGGCGTGAGCGGCGTCAGNNTGGCCCTGGTGAACCTGGGCGACCGCTTTGTCCAGCACGGCACNGTGGCNGAGCTGCGCNNGCTGTGCGGCATNGACGGCGCGTCCATCGCCCACAGGGCNCTGGAGGTGATGGCAAATGGCTAAAAAACGGGTNGATCTGCTGCTGGTGGAGCGNGGCCTCATGGAGAGCCGCCAAAAGGCCCAGGCCNTNATNATGGCGGGCCTGGTGTACTCCGGNGANCGGCGGTGCGACAANCCCGGCCTCACTCTGGACGAGGCNGCCCCTTTNGAGGTGCGNGGCCAGCCGCGCTATGTCAGCCGGGGCGGGCTGAAGCTGGAGAANGCNATGCAGTCCTTCCNNATNACNTTGACGGATANAATTGCCGCCGACATCGGGGCCTCCACCGGNGGCTTNACCGACTGTATGCTGCAAAANGGGGCNGCNAAGGTATACGCCGTGGACGTGGGCTACGGCCAGCTGGCCTGGTCTATCCGCAGNGATCCCCGGGTGGTNTGCCTGGAGCGCACCAACGCCCGGTATCTCACNACAGANCANATCCCCGANCCGCTGGANTTCGCCTCCATCGACGTGTCCTTCATCTCCCTGGGGCTGATNCTGCCCGCCCTGCGGCCGCTGATGGCNCCGAACGGCCAGATNGCCGCCCTGGTNAAGCCCCAGTTCGAGGCCGGGAAGGANAAGGTTGGCAAAAAGGGCGTCGTCCGNGATCCGGCCGTCCATCTGGAGGTCTTGGAGCNCTTCCTGATCCACGCCGCCCAGGCGGATTTNTCTGTCAAGGGTTTGGACTTTTCACCCATTCGGGGNCCNGAGGGAAACATTGANTANCTNGGCTATCTGCACNCCGGCGNCGGAGAANATTTTGACTGTGATCTGAAGGAGCTGGTGGAGCGCTCCCACCAGACNCTGAGGAGAGANGAACCATGAAGATCGTGCTCTGCCCCAACCCATACCGNGACCNGGGCCTGCGCTCGGCCCAATCNGCCCAGCGCATTCTGGAAAACGCCGGGACACAGACCGCCATCTGCCTCCCTTTNGATCTGGATCAGGGCAGTANGCTGGAGCTGCCCTCCGGNGTNGCCCTGGGCCAGNTGGNGGAGGAGCTGAAGGANGCCGACGTNCTGGTGTGCTTCGGNGGGGACGGCACCATCCTCCACGCCGCCCACGAGGCCAACGCNCGGGGCATCCCCATCCTGGGNGTAAATCTGGGCAGCATCGGNTTCATGGCNGAGCTGGAGCATGGGGAGCTGTCCCTGNTGACCCGGCTGGCCGGNGGAAAATTCGGCATTGAGCGGCGGATGATGCTGGACGTCTGCGTCCGCCGGGAAGGGCNCTGCGTNTTCTCGGATCANGCCCTCAANGACGCGGTNCTCACCAAGGGNGCGGTNGCCCGGGTNCTGGATCTGGAGGTGACNGGCGACCGGGTGGTCATCTCCTCCTTTTCCGGGGACGGNCTGGTGGTGGCAACNCCCACCGGCTCCACCGCCTACTCCATGGCGGCGGGGGGNCCCATNGTGGAACCCACNGCGGAAAANATCATCATCGCCCCCATCTGCGCCCACTCCCTCCACGCCAAGCCCTTNGTNCTGGGNGCNAANCGGACGGTGGGCGCNCGNCTGNCGCCGGGGGGCAAAAAGACCGCCTATCTGTCGGTGGACGGAGGCAGGGCCTTCCGGGTTCAGCCCGGGGACTGGGTGGAATGCCGCCGATCCCGGCAGGCCACTCAGNTGGTCAAGCTCACNGGNCGGAGCTTTTACGAGCGGATCAATCAAAAACTGGGAAAGGCGTGAANNNGTTGAAGTCCAAACGACAAGCGGAGATCCTGCGCATNATCGGCGAGCAGGATATCGAGACCCAGGAACAGATGCTGGATCAGCTGCGCAAATGCGGCATCCGGGCCACTCAGGCCACCATCTCCCGGGANATCAAGGAANTGAATCTGGTCAAGCAGCCCGGAGAGGGCGGNAGCTACCNCTACGTGGCGTCCGCNGCNCGNCCCGCNAANCAGGCGCTGGCAGGCCGGCTCCAGAATATTTTCAAGGAGGGCGTCACCTCCTGCGACGTGGCCCAAAATATCGTGGTGGTCAAGACCATGCCCGGTCTGGCCCCCGCCGCCGGGGCCGCGCTGGACGGCATGGAGCTGAATGGGCTGGTGGGCTCCCTGGCGGGAGATGACACCGCCATCCTCATCATGCGCACCAACCAGGTGGCGGAAGAACTGGCTCAGGCGATCGAATCCATGCTGGAGGGGTGAGGAATCTTGCTCAGCTTGCTGCATATTGAGAATATCGCGGTGATCTCCCAGGCGGACATCACCTTTGACAAGGGCTTCAACGTACTCACCGGTGAGACAGGCGCGGGCAAATCCATCGTCATCGACGCCATCGGCGCCATCATGGGCGAGCGTACCAGCCGGGATCTCATCCGTACCGGGGCCAAGTCCGCCCGGGTGTCCGCCCTGTTTCGGAGCCTCCCTCCCCTGCCCTGGTTTGAGGAACAGGGCATCGGCCCGGACGAGAACGGAGAATTGCTCATCGAGCGCTCCATTCAGGGAGACGGCAAGAACACGTGCCGGGTGAACGGGCGGCCCCTGCTGGTCACCCAGCTGCGGGAGCTGGGCTGCCAGCTGGTGAACGTCCATGGTCAGCACGACGGCCAGCAGCTTCTGGATGAGGAGTGCCACTTGGACTACCTGGACAGCTTTGGCGGCACTGAGGAGAGTTTGACCGCCTTTTCCGCCGCCTACACCCAGGTGCGGGAGCTGCGCCGGGAGCTGGAACGGCTCCAGATGGACGATGGCGAGAAAGCCCGACGGGTAGACACCCTGACCTATCAGATCGAGGAGCTGGAGCGCGCCCAGCTGCGTGAGGGCGAGGACGAGGAGCTGTCCCAGCGGCGAGAGGTGCTGCGCAACGCCGAGCGCCTCACCGACGCGGTGGACGGGGCCTGGCAAGCCCTCACCGGCGGCGAGGACGGCGAGGGAGCCGTCTCCCTGCTCATGGAGGCGGAGAACCGCTTGGCCCAGGGGGGGCGGTACAGCGGCGATTTGAAGGAGCTGTCGGAAAAGGCGGAGCAGCTGCGCTGCGACGTGGACGACCTGGCAGAGCTGGTGCGGGATCTGCGCGGCACCCTGGACTTCTACCCCGGGGAGCTGGATGAGATCGAGGAGCGGCTGGATCTGCTGTATCGCCTGAAGAAAAAATACGGAAGCAGCGCAGCGGAGATGCTGGCCTATCTGGACAAGTGCCGTCAGGAGCTAGATGCCATCCAGTTCTCCGAGGATCGCATGGCCCGACTGGACAAAGAGCTTGAAAAAGCATTGAAAAAAGCCAGAGAGCAAGGAAAAGCACTTTCCACTCGGCGGCATAAGGCGGCGGAGGAACTGGCCAAACGCATCCAGTCCGAGCTGAAGCAGCTGGATATGCCCCGGGTGCAGTTCCAGGTGGAGTTCGCCCCCAAGGACGCCCCTGACGGCATGGACGCCACCGGCATGGACACAGTGCGCTTCCTCATGTCCGCCAACGTGGGCGAGGCGCTGAAGCCCATCAACAAGATTGCCTCCGGCGGCGAGCTGTCCCGGATCATGCTGGCGCTGAAGAACGTGCTGGCGGAGACGGAGCAGGTGTCCACCCTGATTTTCGATGAGGTGGACACCGGCGTGTCCGGCCGGGCCGCGGTGAAGGTGGCCCGGAAGCTGTTTGAGGTTTCCAAGGGGCGGCAGGTGCTGTGCGTCACCCATCTGCCCCAGATCGCCGCCATGGGAGACATCCACTTCTCCGTGGAAAAGGGCGAGGCGGACGGGCGGACGTTCACCCGTGTGGAGCGGCTGGATCGCGCCCAGCGGCGGGAGGAGCTTGCCCGCCTCAGCGGCGGCCAGACCACCGCCGTTATGCTGGAGGGTGCGGAGGAGCTGCTGTCCACAGCGGAACAATACAAGACAGGAGCGCTGGCAAAATCATGATAAAGGCCATATTTTTTGACATTGACGGCACACTGGTGTCCTTCCGTCAGAAGTTTTTGTCCGACCATCTGCTGGCCGACTTGGCCGCCCTGCGGGAACGGGGAATCAAAATCTTCATCTGCTCGGGCCGGGCCTTGCAGGATCTGGAAAACACCGGGATGCTGCGGGGGGCGCAGTTTGACGGCTATGTGACCATCAACGGCCAATTTTGCTGCGATGGGGACGGCACGCCTTACCGGGACAGACCCATTGATTTGGACGATATGCGGGGAGCCTACCAGGTGCTGCTGGACAACCCCGCCATCCCTGCCCTGCTGGAAGGAAATGGGGAAAGTTATCTCACCCAGATCAATGACCGGGTGCGGGAAATCTATGAGTTCCTCCACACGGAGCTGTACCCGGTGTGCCCCTTGGAACAGCTGCTGGAGGGGAAGGTGTACCAGTTCGTCCCCTTTGTCCCCTCTGGGGAGGAGAAGCTGTTCCTGGACGTCATGCCGGGCTGTACCTATACCCGCTGGCACCCGAAGGGCATCGACATCATGCCCCGAGACGGCGGCAAGGGCGTGGGCGTCCTCGCCGCCATGGAGCGGTACGGCTTTACCCGGAACGAAGTCATGGCCTTTGGCGACGGGGATAACGACATGAGTATGATGGCCCAGGCCGGGACCAGCGTAGCCATGGGCAACGGCGAGGACAAGGTGAAGGCCATGGCCGATTATGTCACGGACACCGTTGAGAACGACGGCGTGTCCAAGGCTCTGCGGCATTTCGGGCTGCTGCCAGCGTAAAAAAGGTTTGACAAAGGATATTTCTTGTGATATCATCCTGTCAATGCGAGGATGAGGATCAGTAACCAAAGGCCCTCCTGCCCAGAGAGCCCCCGTTTGGTGGAAGGGGGACAGGAACCGTTGGCGAATACCCCTCGGAGCAGCCGCCTGAACGGGGATTTTACCATTCCCCAGTAGGGTCGGACGGGTGCGCCCGGTACAGCGCCGGGGTCCTGTTGGGGACTCCCTGAGGCCGCCCTTCGTGAGAAGGCGGCAAAACAGAGGTGGTACCGCGAGCTTTCGCCCTCTGTCCTGAATAGGACAGGGGGTGATTTTGATGAAGGGCGAAATACAGCTGGAAAGGGTTCCCTTGGAGGAAGCGGAACAGCTTTGGCAGATGCAGAAAACAGCGTTTTCCGAGCTTTTGGAAAAGTATCAGGATACGGACACCAATCCCGCTTGTGAGACGCCGGAACGTGTCCGGGAAAAGGCGGCACAGCCGGACTCCGCGTTTTACTGGATCAAGCAAGACGGTGAGCCGGTTGGGGGTATCAGAGTGGTGCTCCGGGAGAATGAAAGCAAGCGGATTTCTCCGCTGTTTGTCCTGCCCCAGTACCGCAACAAAGGAATCGCCCAGCAGGCGATCAGACTGGCGGAGGAGCTCTATGGAAACGAGGGCTGGGAGCTAGGCACGATCCTACAGGAGAAGGGAAACTGCCATCTGTATGAAAAGATGGGCTATCGCCTGACCGGGGAAACGCTGGAGATCAACGACAAAATGACATTGATATTCTATAAAAAGTAAAGGAGAAAAAACTATGACACTTTACGACGAATTGGTTGCCCGGGGCCTGGTGGCCCAGGTGACCAGCGAGGACGAGATCAAAGACCTCATCAACAACGGCAAGGCCACCTTCTATATCGGCTACGACTGCACTGCCGACAGCCTGACGGCGGGACACTTCGTGACCCTGACCCTGATGAAACGGCTCCAACAGGCGGGCAACAAACCCATCGCCCTGATCGGCGGCGGCACCACCACCATCGGCGACCCCTCCGGCCGCACCGATATGCGCAAGATGCTCTCCCGGGAGGATATCGACCACAATGCCGCCTGCTTCAAAAAGCAGATGGAGCGCTTCATCGACTTCGGCGAGGGCCCCGGCCAGGCCATGATGCTCAACAACGCCGACTGGCTGCTGAATTTAAATTACGTGGAGCTGCTGCGTGAGGTGGGCGCCTGCTTCTCCGTGAACAATATGCTCCGGGCGGACTGCTATAAACAGCGCATGGAGAAGGGCCTGTCCTTCCTGGAGTTCAACTATATGATCATGCAGTCCTACGACTTCTACCATATGTTCCAGACGGTGGGCTGCAACCTCCAGTGCGGCGGCAATGACCAGTGGAGCAATATGCTGGGCGGCACGGAGCTGATCCGCCGCAAGCTGGGCAAGGACTCCCACTGCATGACCATCAACCTGCTCACCGATTCCCAGGGCAACAAGATGGGCAAGACTGCCGGCAACGCCGTGTGGCTTGACCCCAACAAGACCAGCCCCTACGATTTCTACCAGTACTGGCGCAACGTGGGTGACGCGGACGTGATGAAGTGCATCCGCTGGCTCACCTTCCTGCCCCTGGAGCAGATCGACGAGAT
>JAAVHT010000025.1 GCA_014799565.1 Clostridiales bacterium | reverse complement strand
TCCCCCAACACCGCGGCCGAGGGCACCATCGAGGTCAAGTTCTGGGGTCTGGGCGGCGACGGCACCGTGGGCGCCAACAAGAACTCCATCAAGATCATCGGCGACCACACCGACAAGTATGTGCAGGCGTACTTCCAGTACGACTCCAAGAAGACCGGCGGCGTGACCATCAGCCACCTGCGCTTCGGCGACCAGCCCATCCGCGCCCCCTATTATATCAACAAGGCCGACTTCGTGGCCTGCCACGTCCCCGCCTACATCGTCAAGGGCTTCCCCATGGTTCGCGACGTGAAGGACGGCGGCACCTTCCTCATCAACTGCCAGTGGTCCGACGAGGAGCTGGATAAGCATATGCCCGCCGTGGCCAAGCGCTACATCGCCGAGCACAACATCCAGGTCTACACCATCAACGCCATCGACCTGGCCATCGAGATCGGCATGGGCAAGCGCACCAACACCATCCTCCAGTCCGCCTTCTTCAAGCTGGCCAAGGTCATGCCCGAGGAAGAGGCCATCGGCTATATGAAGGACGCCGCCACCCACTCCTACCTGAAGAAGGGCCAGGACGTGGTGGATATGAACCACAAGGCCATCGACATCGGCGCTTCCGCCTTCAAGAAGTTCGAGGTCCCCGCCTCTTGGGCCACCGCCGAGGATAAGGCCGACGAAGCCAACCTGGAAGGCCGCGCCGAGGTGGTCGAGCAGGTGAAGGACGTCATGGAGCCCGTGAACCGCATGGACGGCGACAGCCTGCCCGTGTCCTCCTTCGAGAAGTACGTGGACGGCACCTTCCAGCAGGGCGCCGCCGCCTATGAGAAGCGCGGCGTGGCCGTCAGCGTTCCCGCCTGGAACTCTGAGACCTGCGTGCAGTGCAATATGTGCGCCTACGTCTGCCCCCACGCCACCATCCGTCCCTTCGCGCTCACCGAGGAGGAGGCCAAGGCCGCTCCCGAGTGCGCCCAGATCGTGGACGTCAAGGCCGGCAAGGGCAAGGGCGTGTACAAGTACTCCCTGGCCGTCAGCGCCATGGACTGCATGGGCTGCTCCGTCTGTGTGGGCGTGTGCCCGACCAAGAGCCTGAAGATGGTTCCGCTGGAGCAGGAGGCCGGCCGTCAGCCCGCCTTCGACTATATGGTTGCCAAGGTTGCGCCCAAGGCCGACATGGAGGGCGTCGCCTCCGTCAAGGACAGCCAGTTCAAGCAGCCCCTGCTGGAGTTCTCCGGCTCCTGCGCCGGCTGTGCCGAGACCGCTTACGCCCGCCTCGTCACCCAGGTCTGCGGCGAGCGTATGTACGTTTCCAACGCCACCGGCTGTTCCTCCATCTGGGGCGGTCCCGCGGCTACCTCCCCCTACACCGTCAACAAGGACGGCAAGGGCGTGGCGTGGGCCAACTCCCTGTTCGAGGATAACGCCGAGCACGGCCTGGGCATCCACCTGGGTCAGAAGGCCATCCGCAACGCGCTGGCTGACAAGACCCGCGCTCTGATCGCCGTCGAGTGGGCTTACGCGCCTCTGAAGGAGGCCGCCCAGAAGTGGCTGGACACCATGGATGACGGCGAGGCAAACCAGGAGGCCACCAAGGCTTATATCGCTGCCCTGGAAGAGGGTCTGTGCACTGCGGACGAGCTGATCGCCTGCCCCAAGGAGGATATCCAGGCCTATGGCAAGAAGCTGAAGGACGCCGGCAAGGAGTACTGCGACTGCGACGCCTGCAAGCTGATTCAGGAGATCCTGTCCCAGAAGGACTACCTGAACAAGAAGTCCATCTGGATCTTCGGCGGCGACGGCTGGGCCTACGACATCGGTTACGGCGGACTGGACCACGTGCTGGCCTCCGGCGAGGACATCAACATCTTCGTGTTCGACACCGAGGTGTACTCCAACACCGGCGGACAGGCGTCCAAGTCCTCCAACATCGGCCAGGTGGCGCAGTTTGCCGCCGCCGGCAAGAGCATCAGCAAGAAGTCCCTGGCTGAGATCGTCATGCAGTACGGTTACGTGTACGTGGCCCAGGTGGCCATGGGCGCCAACCCGAACCAGACCCTCCAGGCCATCCGCGAGGCTGAGGCCTATCACGGCCCGTCCCTGGTCATCGGCTACAGCCCCTGTGAGATGCACTCCATCAAGGGCGGCATGGCCAACTGCCAGAGCGAGATGAAGAAGGCCGTGGCCTGCGGCTACTGGAACCTGTTCCGGTACAACCCCGCCAACAAGGCCGAGGGCAAGAACCCGTTCACCCTGGACTCCAAGGCCCCCGCCGGCGGCTACCAGGAGTTCCTGCTCAACGAGGCCCGTTACTCCTCCCTGACCCGTTCCTTCCCGGAGCGCGCCGACAAGCTGTTCAAGGAGAACGAGGCGGCCGCCATGGCCCGCTGGGAGCACCTCCAGAAGCTCATCGAGCTGTACGCGTAATTCAATTCCCCGATTGGTTCAACAAAAACAGCCCCCCTCGAAAGAGGGGGGCTGTTTTACGCGCCAGAGAGAAAAATCCCGCCGGAACCTTCCGACGGGATTTTTTCATTTTTTATTGCGCACAAACACCTGGGTGCCCTGATAATTGGCGTTGTGCCGCTCGTCGATCTCAAAGCCGTCCAGGGCGGCGATAAACCGGGACAGCTTGGTGTAGCCGTAATTTCGGGAATCGAAATCGGGCTGCTTCTTGATGAGCAGGGTGCCCAGGTCGCCCAGATAGGCGTAGCCGTCCTCGTCCGCCAGATCCTCCACCGACTGGGCGATGAGCTCCTTGACAGACAGTGTAGCGGTCTCCGCCGGGGGCTGGGACTTCTTTTTCGCGGCCTTGCCGGAGGGCGCGGGAGCTGCCTGCTCGGCGGCCTTCAGCGACTCGATGTACACGAACTTGTCGCAGGCCACGATGAAGGGTTTGGGCGTCTTTTTCTCCCCCATGCCGAACACCTTCATCCCCGCCTCCCGCAGGCGGGTGGCCAGCCGGGTGAAGTCGCTGTCGCTGCTTACCAGAACGAACCCGTCGCAGTTGCCCGAGTACAGGATGTCCATGGCGTCGATAATCATGGCCGAGTCGGTGGCGTTCTTGCCGGTGGTGTAGCTGTACTGCTGGAAGGGCGTGATGGCGTGCTCCAGCAGCAGGGGCTTCCAGCTGCCCATGTTGGGGGCGGTCCAGTCGCCGTAGATGCGCTTAATGGTGGCCGCGCCGTACACCGCCACCTCCGCCATGATCTCCCGCAGGGCGGTGCGGGGGGCGTTGTCCGCGTCGATGAGGACGGCTAAGCGCAGTTCATTTTCCATAATGGTTCTCCTTTTTGCTTCGTTGCGTAATTGGTAAATCTAGTATATCATATACAGAGAGGAAAGGCCAGAGCAAAAAATTTTTCTCCCCGGTGCAACAATCTAAGGGCCTGGGGCGTGTTATAGGTAAAGGAGGTGGAGCAAGTTGAGCCACTCCAACCGGTTGGAAGAATTGGTGACCAAACATGAGAATACGCTGTTCCGGGCGGCGCTGGCCATTTTGGGCGACGCCCACGAGGCGGAGGACGCGGTGCAGGACACCTTCCTGCGCTATCTGGAAAAGCGCCCCGAGCTCCGGGACAGCGACCACGAGAAGGCGTGGCTGCTGAAGGTGGCGGCCAACCGCTGCAAGAGTGTCCTGCGCACCCGGAAGCGGCATCCGGCGGTGGAGCTGCTGGACGTGTACCCCGCCCCGGACACGGACTGCCGGGAGCTGATGGAGGCCATCCTGGCCCTGCCCGCCAACCAGCGGGCGGCGGTACATCTGCACTACTACGAGGGCTATACCTCGGAGGAGATCGGGGCCATCCTGGGCCAGCGGCCCGGGACGGTGCGCTCTCACCTCAGCCGTGCCCGGGACGCGTTAAGACGTTATCTGACTGACGGCGAAGAAGGAGAATCATAATATGAAAAAATACAGGGAGTATATGGATAACGTGAGGGCGTCCGACACCCTCCACCAGCGGCTGCTGGAGCTGGAGGCCTCCGGGACGCGGCCGGTGACCTGGAAGAAATACGGGGCAATGGCGGCGGCGCTGGCCCTGGTGCTGGGCCTGGGGGCTTGGTGGCTGGGCCGGGAGGAAGTTTATGATCCCCTCCTCGTGGATTACGCCCCAGTCGCTCCAGAGATCGCGAACGAACCCGCACCCGACATTGCCCTGGTAGAACCCGGCGACGTGACGGAGCCAGGGGAAAAGACCATCGGCGGGTACGAGGTGGTCTCCGGCAGCGGGGAAAACGCCATGGTCACCTACTATGTCCTGCCCTATATCGACTACGGCAGGACGGACGGCGCTAAGGGGGCCAGCGCCTCGCTGGATTGGGACATCCCCCAGGGGGCTTCCCGGCGGGATCTGACCTGGGATGAAATCATTACCCTGATGGGTGGGGAGGACGCGGTGAACACCCACCTGGACTGGGGTATGTACGCGCTGACCGGCTGGGCGGCGTGGTATGAAGACGGCTCCTTCTGGGGGAGCTATATCTACGGCTATCAGGGGCCGCTGGATCACTTTGAGTTTGCCGTGACGGCGGAGCATCTGCCTCCCACCTGTATTGCCTACCCGGAGAGCGTGACCCAGGAGATCCGGGGCCTCACTGTCACCGCCGACGGGTACGATTCCGTGGCGGGCCCCAACGGCGGCGTGGACGCCAGCAATCGGCGGGTGAGCTTCATGAAGGACGGTTACGGCTACCGCTTTGACATCACCGGAACCAGCCGTGCCCTGACGGAGGAGCGGGTGAGCCGTCTGGTGTGCCACGTGGCGGACAAGGGGCTGGGGCTGTATTCGGTGGACGGGACCGCCGATGTGTGCCAGCCGGAGGAGGGGACTTATGTCTGCACCTACTGCGGACACGTTTTCCCCACGGGCACCGCTCACAACCACGCCTTCATCGGCGCGGACGCAACCTATACCTGTGACCTCTGTGGGAACACATTCCCGGTGGGTACCCCCCACACCCACCCCTACGACCCCGATATGTGCGCCGGCTATCCCGTGCCGGATCCGGGGGATGGCGTGGCGCCGGATATGAGCGCGCCGCCCAAACTGAACGTCGTGTGCGGGGACGACAGCCTGACCGGCGGCAGCGGCAATTATACGTGGAAGGTGGATTTGGGGAACGGCCTGACCAGCGGCACGAATGCCTGCGGCCTCCATCCCCTGGACTTCCGGGAGGCCCCCAGCCTGACCACGGCGGAGGGCAGGGCAAAGCTGAGCTTTGCCGGATCGCCGAACCGGGTCAGCGTGGTCTGCTGGCCGGACAGCGAATGGGGCAACACCTCCGCCGTCAGCCAGCCAGCTCAGGCAAGCTGGAACGAGCAAACGCAGGGCTATGAGCTGACGCTGAAGGAGGGCGGCTGGATCTACGAGGTGTCGGCGGAATGGGACGGCTATGGCACCGCCAGCTATGTGTTCTATATCACAAGAAATTGACGCGGGTTTGGACAGCTCCGGCTTTGCCGGGGCTGCCTTTTGTCTTGCGCCGCCGTCCCGCGTCTGCTATAATATCCCTGAATATCGGACTTCTATTTTGCTAGGATATCAGTCGAAAGGAGGCGGTGGCCATGGCCAAGAGCGCCAATTACAAACGCAAGCTCCCCATTCTGGCCAAGCTCCTGCTGGAGCGCAGCGACGAGGAGCATCCCATCTCCCGGCAGGAGATGCAGGAGGAGCTGGAGCGGTGGGGGCTGGGCGCCGAGCGCAAGAGCATTTACGACGACATGGAGCAGCTTCGGGAGCTGGGCCTGGACGTGCAGAGCCGCCGGGGCAAGGGGGGCGGCTGGTTCGTCGGGGAGCGGGATTTTGAGCTGGCGGAGCTGAAGTTGCTGGTGGACGCAGTGCAGTCCAGCCGGTTCCTCACCAAGCGCAAGAGCGACGCCCTCATCCACAAGCTGGAGGGGCTGACCAGCGTCCACCAGGCCCGTCAGCTCCAGCGGCAGGTGTACGTGGATCGGCGGGTCAAGACCATGAACGAGAGCATTTATTACAATGTGGACAAGCTCCAGGGGGCAATCGCCAGCAATAAGGTGGTGACCTTCCGCTACTTTGAGTATAACGCCCAGCGTGAGCGGGTGTTCCGCCGGGAGGGGGCGCGGTACAAGCTCACCCCCTATGGCCTGATCTGGGACAGCGAGAACTACTACCTGGCCGGGTGGGACGAGCTTCGGAAAGAGGTGCGCCACTACCGGGTGGACAAGATGGCGGATATCACCGTCACCGGCATGAAGGGACACCCCCAGGGGGACTGGACGGCGGAGGGCTATACCCGGAAGCACTTCGGGATGTACTCCGGCACGCCCTGCCGGCTGCGGCTGCGGTGCGAAAACCGGCTGGCCGGGGTGCTCATCGACCGCTTCGGGCTGGAGGTGGCCCTGATCCCTGACGGGGAGGAGCATTTCACCGCGTCGGTGGATCTGGTGGTCAGCCCGCCGCTGTGGGGCTGGCTGTTTGGCCTGGGGCCGGGAGTGGAGGTACTGGGCCCGGACTGGGCAGTGGATGAGTTTGCCGCCCGGCTGGAGCAGGCGGCGGCGCTGTACCGAAACCGGCCGTCTCGGGAGGAGCAGGCGGAAGAAAACAGGGAGGAAGAAGCGCCCCAGGAGGAGGCGCGGCAGGAATAAGCCGGCCGAAAAGTGGGGAGACTTTCCAAAAACAGGGGCCGTTTTGACCCCAAATTGGAGGGGATCCCATGGATCGAAGGAAGCTGGGACGGGAATTTTATGAGCTGGGCCTGCGGCTGGGCGGACTGGGCACGGTGGCCATCGGCAGCGGCGGCGGGGAGCTGGCAAAGGCGCTGGCCCGGACGGCGGGGTGCGGCGTGGCCCTGGCCGGGGGCGAGGCGAAATTCCACGACGGCGGCTGCGCCGCCTGCGGGGCGTGGCTGGCGGAGTACTATGGCTTTCCCGCCTCCCTGTTCGTCCGGCAGGAGGGGGAGCAGGTGGAGCTGTTCCTCATGGACGGACAGGGCAAGCGCCTGACTCCCGTGGAGACGGACGGGACGGTCAATCCCTGCACAGGGGGATGGGATCTGCTGGTTGGAGCGGACTGCGCCTGGGCGGCCCATCGGGCGGGAAAGTATCAAGGGGAACTGGGGACGGTGTGCGCCCGCGGCCCCGCCGCCCTCACCCTGGCGCTGGAGCGGATGGGGTACGAGGTGGCGGATCGCCCCGTTCCCGGCGCGGCTGTGTTCCAGGCTGACCGGGAAGGCTTCTCCCTCCAGGTGGAGGAGGGGGACGGGACATTTGCCCTCCAGGGGGAGGACGCATTGGCCGGGTTGGCGGACTATGTCCGGCGGCCCCAGGCGGTGCCCGCATTCCGCCCAAACGATGGAGCGGGGCAGGAAACGCCGCTGTGAGCGGCCCTGCGGCTGCGCCAATTTCGCCGGGATATCTTGAATCGGGCCGCGGCCTGTGCTAAAATGGGGGCCGCGGCCAACGACAGATCAAGAGTAGACGGGGGAAACGACGATGAAAACTGTGCTGATTACCGGGGGAACTGCGTTTGTCAGCCGCTACGCGGCGGAATACTATGTCAAAAAGGGATATGACGTATTTGTGCTGAACCGGAACAGCAGGGTGCAGCCGGAGGGCGTCACGCTGATCGAGGCGGACAGACACGACCTGGGAGACCAGCTGCGCCAACATCATTTTGACGTGATTTTCGACATCACAGCCTACACCGCGGAGGACGTCAACGGACTGCTGGACGCGGTGGGGGGCTTTGACGACTATATTTTGATCAGTTCAAGCGCCGTATACCCGGAGTACGATCCCCAGCCCTTCCGGGAGGACGCACAGCTGGGAGAAAACCAGATCTGGGGGATTTATGGAACCAACAAAATAGAGGCGGAGCGGGCCCTGATGGAACGGGCCCCCAACGCCTACATCCTCCGCCCGCCATATCTGTACGGGCCGATGAATAACCTGTACCGAGAGGCGTTTGTGTTTGAGTGCGCGCTGAAGGACAGGACATTTTACTTACCCCGGGACGGGGAGATGAGGCTCCAGTTTTTCCATGTGGACGATCTGTGCCGGTTCATGGATATCATACTGGATCAAAAGCCGGCTCAGCACATATTCAATGTCGGAAACAGGGAAACTGTGTCGGTTCGGGCCTGGGCGGCCCTGTGTTATCAGGCCGCCGGGAAACGGGCCGAGTTTGCGCGGGTGGACGGCGAGATCGCGCAAAGGAATTATTTCAGCTTTTATGATTACGAATACTGCCTTGATGTGACGGCCCAGGAGGGTCTGATGCCGGAGGATACAAGGCCGCTGGAGGAGGGGCTGCGGGAATCCTTCGCGTGGTATCTGGATCACCCCGGAGAGGTAAACGGGAAGCCCTATATCCAGTATATCGACGCCCATTTGGCCTGACCGCGGATCACCCGTGAGAAAGGAGCGCTATGGAACCAATCAAACCAAAGCAGAGCTTGTGGACCCGGGACTTCACCATCATCACCTTGGGCAGCGTGGTGTCCATGATCGGCAACGCCCTGTCCGGCTTCGCCCTGAGCATCATGGTGCTGCACTACACCGGCTCCACCTTCCTCTATTCCCTGTTTATCGTGTGCTACCAGCTGCCCATGCTGGTGTGTCCTATTCTGGCGGGGCCGTACTTAGACCGTATGAGCCGGAAAAAGGTGATCTACCGGCTGGACTTTCTGTCCGCGGCGCTGTATTTCGGCCTGTTCCTGCTGCTGCGGGGCGGGTGGTTCAGCTACCCGCTGCTGCTGGGGGGCTGTTTGCTGGTGGGGGCCATCAACGGGGTGTATATGGTGGCCTACGACAGCTTCTACCCCAACCTTATCACCGAGGGGAATTATTCCAAGGCGTACTCCATCTCCAGCATACTCTGGCCGCTGGCGGCCATGTCCACCCCTGTGGCCGCCCTGGTATATGACCGGTGGAACAGCGTCACGCCGCTGTTCGCGTTCAACGCGCTGTGCTTCCTCATTGCCGCCTGCTTTGAGCGCACCATCCGCTATCAGGAGACCCATATGGACAAAGCTCCCCCGGCGGACGGTCTGGGCACCTGGAAGCGGTTCGGCCGGGATCTGAAGGAGGGGCTGGACTACATCAGGGGAGAGCGCGGCCTGCTGGTCATCACGCTGTACTTCATGGTGTCCGGCATCTCGGGAAATGGAGGAAACAGCCTCCATCTGCCCTTCTTCCGCAACAATGCCGCCCTCTTTGCCGCGTGGCCGCTGGCGGCGGTGACGCTGTACACCATCGTGTCCAACTTCGCGGTAGCGGGGCGGTTTTTGGGCGGGCTGATCCACTATAAGGTCAAATTCCCCACAGAGAAAAAGTTTACCATCGCCATTGTGGTGTATCTGGTGGTGGAGGTGCTGGAGGGGACTGTGCTGTATCTGCCCATACCGGCCATGGCCATTGCCTTCTTTGCCTATGGATTGCTGGGTATTACCTCCTACAACATCCGCATTGCCGCCACCCAGTCCTACATCCCGGACACCAAGCGGGCCCGCTTCAACGGCACCTTCCAGATGCTCACCTCCCTGGGGGGCGTCACCGGCACCCTGCTGGCGGGCGGTCTGGCCGAGATCATGCCCGAGCGGCGGGTGTGCCTGCTGCTCAGCGGCATGACCTTCTTCGCGGTGTGGCTGTTCATGTTCCGGGGGAGGAAGGCGGTAGCCGCCATCTACAACCGGGAGGTGTGAGGGCGGGAGTTGACAGCCCACGCACATTCTGCTATAATGAATTTGTGAGCGCAATTGATTTTCCCGCCCGAAGGGCGGGAAAATCACAGCATTCAGAAAAAACCGAAAAGGGTGAAAAGATGCGCAAGTAAGTCGAACTTCAAGCTGTGAACAATGAGTTGGGGCCCATTTCTCAATGGGTCTGAGTTTTCATGGCGCGAAGGGCGGCTTGCTTGACCGGGGGCGTATTGTTATGTCCCTGCCTTTTCGTCATGTAATCCGTCTTTCTGCCATGAAAGACGGATTTTTTTATGTGCAAAGGAGCGGATGCGTATGTTACAGGTGAAAAACCTCACCGTCACCCATAAAAAAGACCTGACCACCCTGGTGGAAGGGTTGTCATTTGTGCTGGCTCCCGGAGACCGGGCGGCTCTCATCGGCGAAGAGGGCAACGGCAAGTCCACCGTCCTCAAGCTGCTGTATGATCCCGCCCTGGTGGAGCCCTACGTGGAATGGACGGGGGAGATCGTGGATAAGGGCTTGAGGAAAGGCTATCTGGCCCAGGAGCTGACCCCAGACGAGCTAGCCCTGCCGGTGTGGGAGTTCTGCCAGACCGTTCCCGCTTTTGGGGATGCCGACCCCAAGGCCCTGGATCGGGCCGCCCGACAGGTGGGGCTGGGCGGGGATCTGTTCTGGGACGGGCGGCCCATGTCCACCCTGTCCGGTGGCGAGCGGGTGAAGCTGCGGCTGGCCCTGCTGCTGCTGGACAGCCCCGACGTGCTGCTGCTGGACGAGCCGTCCAACGATTTGGACTTGGCCACCCTGGAGTGGCTGGAGGGGTTCCTGCTGGGCTGCCGGGTGCCGGTGCTCTATATCTCCCACGATGAGACGCTGCTGGCGAACAGCGCCAACGTCATCATCCACTTGGAGCGGCTGCGGCGGCGCACCGTGTCCCGGTGTACCGTGACCAGGACGGGGTATGAACAGTATGTGGAACAACGGCAGGCGGGCTTTGCCCACCAGGAGCAGGTGGCTCGGAAGGAGCGGGCGGAATACGACGCGAAAATGGAGAAATACCGTCAGATTCGGGATAAAGTGGATCACGCCCAGGCCAATGTTCCCCGCTATAATTCCGCTGGGATTCCCAATCCATCTGCTGGGCGGCTGCTGAAAAAGAAGATGCACACGGTGCTGTCCATGGGCCGCCGGTTTGAGCGGGAAAAGGAGAACATGACCGCCATGCCCGAGTGGGAGGAGGCCATCCTCACCGCCTTTGACGAGGGAAACTCTGCCTTCCCGGCGGGCAAGACGGTGCTGCGGCTGGATCTGCCCCAGCTGGCCGTCGGGGAGCGTGTGCTGGCCCGGGATGTGCGCCTGTGGGTCACCGGCCCGGAGAAAGTCGGCATCGTGGGGGCCAACGGCGTGGGCAAATCCACTCTGCTGAAGCTTGTGGCGGAGGAGCTGCTGCCCCGGGCCGACCTGCGGGCGGCCTATATGCCTCAGGACTACGGCGACCTGCTGCTGGGGGACAGGACGCCGGTGGAGCTGTTGGCCCCATCGGGCCACCGGGACGACGTGACCCGGGCCCGCACCCTGTTGGGCAACATGAAGTACAAGGCGGAGGAGATGGAGCACCCGGCGGCGGGGCTGTCCGGGGGGCAGCGGGCCAAGCTGCTGTTTTTGTCCATGGTGCTGGGCGGGGCCAACGTGCTGGTGTTGGACGAGCCCACCCGGAACTTCTCGCCCCTGTCCGCGCCGGTGATCCGCCGAGTGCTGGCGGATTTCCCCGGGGTTATCATCAGTGTATCTCATGACAGACTGTATTTGGATCAGGTGTGCACTCGGGTGCTGGAACTGACAGAAAACGGTCTGTCCGAACGTTGAAGGAGGAACATGAAATGCGAAAATTTGCGGTTATGCTGTACCCTGACTTTTCCCTGCAGGAGATCACCTGCCTTACCTCCGCGCTGACGGTTTGGTTTGGCGAGATGGTTGACTTCATCGCCACGGAAAACAGGGAGTATCGGAGCGAAGAGGGCTTGCGGGTTCTGCCCACAAAAACCACAGCCGACGCAAGGATCACGGATTATGACTGTGTCATCCTGCCGGGAACGGTCAATCCGCTGCCTGCGCTGTTCGATGAGAAGCTGATCGAGTTTCTAAGGGCTGGGGCCGGTTCAGATGTCCTGTTTGCGGCGATCTCCTCCTCCCCCATACTGCTGTCCAAGGCGGGGGTGCTGGACGGGAAAAAGTTCACGTCAGGCTATTTCATGCAAATGGCCGAAGTATTCCAATTTGTTGAAAAGGAGAATTTTATACACCAGGGAATCGTGGAGGACGGAAACGTAATTACCGGGATCGGAATGTTTTTCAGGGAATTCGCGGAGGCTGTATTAAAAAGGTTCGGCTATGATATTGGCGCAGACTTTATGCGGTACAGCCCGGCGGAATTCACGGAGGAGGAGCTGACCTTTTACTGGTCTGAGGAGGAATACCGGGAATTCTTGGAGGAACTGAAGGGGTATCCGGTATGACAACGGGGGTGTAAACCGTAGTTGTGCTGCGAAGCCTCCGCGACGGGGCCTAAGGTCTCGCCTTCGGCTCGGTCGGCGCTGGGCGTGTGCCACTGGCACACAGCGCCCGCCGATTGCGCAAAAATCATCCGGGGCCTTCTGCCCCTCCTGATTTTCGCTCCACTCTGGCCTTAGTCCCCTGCTCCCGGCTTCTCCGCAACCTCTGGTTGACAAAAAAATAACCCCGGATTGGTGGCCTCGTCGGGGAAAACTGTGCTATGATAGGGCTGCAAAGGCTGCAAAGGAGGTGGAGCCCATGACCGTGGGACAACGCATTGCCCAAAAGCGCAAGGAGCTGGGGCTGTCCCAGGAGGGGCTGGGGGAGCGGCTGGGGGTGTCCCGGCAGGCCATCTATAAATGGGAGTCGGACGCCGCCCTGCCGGAGATCGAGAAGCTGGTGAACCTGAGCCGGGAGTTTTCCGTGTCCATCGACTGGCTGCTGGGCCAGGAGGACGAGGCGCAGGAGCCCCGAGAGCTTACCCCGGAGCAGATCCACGTGGTGGAGGAGATCGTGGGGCGGTACCTGGCCGCCCGCCCACCTGAGCCCGCGCCTCAGGAAGCGCCGCTCCGCAGCCGGGTGCGGACGTGGCCCTGGGTGCTGGGCGCGGCGGTGGTCATCGTGGTGCTGCTGGTGTTTGGCAGACTGTTCGATCGGATGGACAAGCTGAACCAGTCCTATTGCAATCTGAGCAACTCGGTCAGTGATGTCAACCGCGACGTCAACCGCCAGATTGACAGCATTGCCAGGCGGGTGGAAGAGGTTCTGCAAAATCAGAACAGCCTGACGGCGGAGCAGAGCGCCGAAGTCACCGCCACCGACTACCGGGCCAATACGGTCACGGTGTCCGCCCGGGCTCTGCCTCGGACGTATGTGGAGGGCATGACGGCGGAATTTATCCTGGCCAGCGGCGGGGAGACCGTCACTGTGCCGGGGGAGCGGACAGAGGGCTTCGCCTTCACGGCGGAGCTGACGGGCCCCCTCACCGATGAGATTACCGTGTCGGTGGTATTTCTTGCCGGAGACCGGCGGGAGACCCAGGTGGTGGAGCAGTTCCGGGGGCTGTATGAGATCAGCCTGCCTATCGTGATGATCCACAGCGGCGCGTGGTGCTGGAGGGAGGGGCGGTGGATAGCCCAGGACTGGGTACAGCTCGGCGTCTATTCCGAGCGGGACAGGGGCACGAAGGCGGCGTCCATCCAGCTGGGGCTCTTCCGGGACGGGAAGCGGGTCGCCTGGTATCAGGAGGCGCAGACGGAACCGGCGAACGGCGCGCCCGGCCAAAATAGGACGATTTACTTCTCGCTGGGGGAGGAAATTCCCCTGGAGGTGGGGGCAAGCTACGCGCTGGGCGCTCTTGTAACGGACGAGTATGGCCGGGAATGGGTGGTGGCTGGGGAAACGTATATCGTTGAGGAGCTGGAAATGGATGAGATGATCACCTCGCGCCAAACCGACCCGTCGGAGCTGACCTTTTGACGCAAAAAGAGGGAGCGCACGCCATGCGTGCGCTCCCTTGTTCGCTTTGAGGTGTTGCTTACGGACGCAGGCCCATGCCGCCCTCCAGGGTGAGCGTTTCGCCGGTGAGGTACTTGAAATCGGGGTGGGTGAGCTGAACGCAGACCCGGCCGATCTCCGTCTCGGGGTCTCCGTAGTGGCCCATCGGGGGCATTTTCACGTTGGCCTTGAAGGCGTCGGGATAGGCGTTCTGGAAGTTCTCCAGCTGGGCAGTCCAGGCAATGGGGCAGATCACGTTCACGTTGATGCCGTCGGGGCCCCACTCGGTGGCGGCCACGCGGGTCAGGCCGCGGATGCCCTCTTTGGCGGCGGCGTAAGCGCACTGGCCGTAGTTGCCGAAGAGGCCGGCGCCCGAGGCAAAGTTGATGACAGAGCCCCGGGTCTCCTTCAGATGGGGGTAGCAGGCCTGCATATAGTAGAAGGCGGCATACAGGCCGGAGTAGACAGCCAGATCAAACTGCTCGGTGGAGTGATCCGCCAGGGTCACGCCGGAAGCGGAGGCCTGGGCGTTGTTGATGAGCGCGTCGATGCGGCCGAAGGCCTTGATGGTCTCATCCACCACGTTTTGAACCACGGCCTTGTTGTCCGATCCCGCGGATACGTCGGCCTGGACGGGGAGCACCTTCACGCCGTACAGACGCTCCAGTTCCTCCTTGGCATCCTCCAGCTTCTTCACATTCCGTCCGGTGATGACGAGGTTGGCCCCCTCCTTGGCAAAGGCGGTGGCAATGCCGTAGCCGATGGAGCCGCAGCTCGTGCCGTCGCTGAGGACAGCCCGGCCGGCGCCGGTGATGATGACAGTTTTGCCGTTCATAGTGCCCATGTTCGTGTTCCTCCTCATAAAATTGTCCCGGGGCGGCGCGCCTCGGGGATTGAATGGTGATCTATTCCTAATTTACCACATTTTTTTGCGAATTACCACCCTCTTTTGGTGTAAATCAGAAAAAAGTTTTTGGAGCGGCGGAACGCTGCCTCGCTCTTGACTTGTCCCAGCCTGGGGCGTAAAATAAAACGATTCATGAGTGAAAAACTGGCAGGGTCGGGCAAGGGCGTCCGCTTTCCCCGCCGCGGGAGGAATTGTTATGGCAACCGGCACGAAATTTATCTTTGTCACCGGCGGTGTGGTGTCCGGGCTGGGCAAGGGCATTACGGCGGCGTCCCTGGGGCGGCTACTGAAGCAGCGGGGCCTGAAGGTGCGGGTGCAGAAGCTGGATCCCTATTTAAATGTAGACCCCGGCACCATGTCCCCTTACCAGCACGGGGAGGTGTTCGTCACCGACGACGGGGCGGAGACTGACCTGGATCTGGGCCACTATGAGCGGTTCATTGACGAAAACCTGACCTATAACTCCTCTGTGTCCTCCGGCAAGGTGTACTGGAATGTGCTGAACCGGGAGCGGGCGGGGGACTACCTGGGGGGCACGGTGCAGATCATCCCCCACATCACTGACGAGATCAAGAGGCATATCTACTCCCTGGAGGCCCCCGACGTGGATGTAGCCATCGTGGAGATCGGCGGCACCGTGGGCGACATTGAGTCCCAGCCCTTCCTGGAGGCCATCCGGCAGGTGGCCGCCCAGCGGGGGCGGCAGAACGTGATGTTCATCCACGTCTCGCTGATCGTGTCCATCCCCGGTTCCGGGGAGCTGAAGTCCAAGCCCACCCAGCACTCCGCCAAAGAGTTATTATCGCTGGGCATTCAACCAGACGTTATCATGTGCCGCAGCGACTACCCCATTCCCAAGGATATTTTGGATAAGATCTCCCTGTTCTGCAACATCCCGGAGGATCACGCCATCCCCAACCTGACGGCGGACATTCTGTACGAGGTGCCGCTGATGCTGGAGCGGGAAGGGTTGGCCGACGTGGTGGTGCGGCGGCTGGGGTTGATCTGCCATATGCCCGACCTGACCGAATGGGCCACCATGGTTCACCGGGCCAAGCACCCCAAGGGCACCGTGACCATTGCGTTGGTGGGCAAGTATGTGGCCCTCCACGACGCCTATCTGTCGGTGGTGGAGGCCCTCACCCACGGCGGCATTGAGAACGACGTGTCGGTGGAGGTGCGCTGGGTGAACTCGGAGGAGGTCACGCCCGACACCGTGGACGGCCTGCTGGCCGGGGCCCAGGGCATTCTGGTGCCGGGCGGCTTCGGCGACCGTGGCATTGAGGGCAAGATCGAGGCCATCCGATACGCCCGGGAGAACAAAATCCCCTTCCTGGGTATCTGTCTGGGAATGCAGATGGCGGTGGTGGAGTTCGCCCGGAATGTGTGCGGGCTGGCGGGGGCCCATTCCTCCGAGCTGGCCCCCCAGACGCCCTATCCCGTCATCGACCTGATGCCCGATCAGGTGGGGGTGACGGCTAAGGGCGGCACCATGCGGTTGGGCAGCTATCCCTGCCGGCTGGCCGAGGGTTCGCTGGCGGCGTCTATCTATGGAACACAGGAAATCGACGAGCGCCACCGCCACCGCTACGAGTTCAACAACGAGTACCGGGAGGCGCTGACAAAGGCGGGACTGGTGCTGTCCGGTCTGTCTCCGGACGGGCGGCTGGTGGAGATGATCGAGCTGCCGGGGCACCCCTGGTTTGTGGCGGGTCAGTTCCACCCGGAGCTGAAATCCCGGCCCAACCGTGCGCACCCGCTGTTCCGGGAATTCATCGGGGCGGCGAAAAAGCAGAAGTAATAAAAACCCCGGACGGCGTGCCGTCCGGGGTTTTTGTTTAATGTTCAGTTTACTCTACGGGCACGATCCAGTCGTGGGTGTCCTCCACGGTGCCCCACTGGATGCCGGTGAGGGTGTCGTACAGCTTCTGGGTCAGCTCGCCGATCTTGCCGCCGCTGACGGTCTCCTTGCGATCCTCCCAGGCCAGCAGGCCGATGGGGGATACCACCGCTGCGGTGCCGGTACCCCAGGCCTCTTCCAGCGTGCCCGCCTGGGCGGCGTCGAACAGCTCCTGGGCGGAGATGAGCCGCTCTTCTACCGGGATGCCCCAGCTGCGGATCAGCTCCAGGCAGCTCTTGCGGGTGATGCCGGGGAGGACGGAGCCGGTGAGCTCCGGCGTGATGACGGTGCCGTTGATCTTGAACATCACGTTCATGGAGCCAACTTCCTCAATGTACTTGCGGTGGACGCCATCCAGCCACAGCACCTGGGAGAAGCCCTGCTCCTCCGCCCGCTCACCGGCGCGGATGGAGGCGGCGTAGTTGCCGCCGCACTTGGTGAAGCCGGTGCCGCCCTTGACGGCGCGCACGTCCTCGTCCTCCACATAGATCTTCACGGGGTTGATGCCCTCGGGGTAGTAGGCCCCCACGGGGCAGCAGATGACGGCGAACAGATAGCTGTGGGAGGCGTGAACGCCCAGGCCGTTGTCGGTGGCGATGATGAAGGGGCGGATATAGAGGGAAGTGCCGACCTTGTTGGGCACCCAGGCCTGGTCTACGCCCACCACGGCCTTGACGGCCTGGACAAAGTCGTCCTCGGGGATCTCGGGGATGCACATACGGCGGCAGGAGGAGTTCATCCGCTTTGCGTTCTCATAGGGGCGGAAGAGCTGCACCTTGCCGTCTGGGGTGCGGTAGGCCTTCATGCCCTCAAAAATCTCCTGGGCATAGTGGAACACCATGCAGGACAGCTCGAAGGGCAGGGGGCCGTAAGGGACGACCCGGGGGTCGTGCCAGCCCTGGCCGGCGTCGTAGTTCATCAGGAACATATGGTCGGTGAAGGTTCTGCCAAACACCAGGGTATCGGGGTCGGGCTGGGGCTTCAAGGTTTCGACGCGGGTGATTTTAATGTCCAGCATAAGGATCGCTCCTTTGATGATGTAAAGTAATGATATTATATCAGCGTTACAGCCCGTATGCAATGGTGAATTCGCTGAATTGTTCAAGTGCCGGGGCCGCACGGCGCACCCTCCAGGCGCGGAGCTGAGGGCGGCAAACGGTTTCAGTCACGAGAGACAAGCGGCAGCACAAATGGGGGGGACTGGGGCGAAGGCCACACGCGCCGGCAGGGTATGGACTGACAGACGTATAGGGCGTCCCCCGTAACGGGGGTTCTTAGGGGGAAACCCGCCTGTGAGCGAGGGCCGCCGTGCGGCCCGAAGTTGAACCGGCGGGGTGCCCCCTAAGTGTGTCTTTGCCTACTTTCTGCACAAGCAGAAAGTAGGTCGCCGAAGGCCAGCACAGTTTTGGAAAACTGAAAGCCTCTGCGGATTCCAAAAAAAGAAAGACCGCCAAAGGCGGTCTTTCTTTTTTTGGAGCGAGTGACGAGGCTCGAACTCGCTACCTCCACCTTGGCAAGGTGGCGCTCTACCAGATGAGCTACACTCGCAACGACGAGAACAAAAGAGATTTTAGCAGGAATGGGGCCGTCTGTCAAGGGGGAATCGGAAATTTTTTCGTTAAATCGCAACGCCTGTCTTTTTCCACAAAAAACCTGAAATGACTTTCGAAATTTCTACATATTTTCCATTACGTTCCGATTCCAAAGTTTTAATACAGCACTTGACCAAAGCGTTAAAGATAGTGTATAATTCTATATCATGTTTTCTTAAGGAATAGGAAGCATGATATATACCCGGCGAACACATGGGGAAACCCAATGTTCCAAAATCAAAATAGGAGGATAAGCAAATGAAAAACGCAAAAAAGCTGCTGGCGATGCTGCTGGCGCTGGTGATGTGCGTTGGTATGCTGGCCAGCTGCAGCAAGCCCGCCGCTGAGAACAGCACCCCGCCCGCCAACGAGAACAGCACTGCCCCCGACAATTCTACTGAGCCTGACGTGACCTATGAGAACAAGGTCATCCTGGGCGACACCACCGAGCTGGGCGGCGACTTCCGCAATCCCGGCTGGGGCGGCAGCTCCGCCGGCGCCTCTGACCAGGCCATCTGGTTCCTGACCGAGGGCTACTGCACCATGGAGACCGATGACGGCGGCGCTTACCAGTGGAACCAGACCGTCGTTGACAGCCACGACATGGTGGAGAACGACGACGGCACCGCCACCTTTACCGTGAAGATCAAGGAAGGCCTGAAGTTCAGCGACGGCACCCCCATCACCGCCAAGAACTATGTGACCGAGACCCTGGCCTTCTCCAGCCCCGTTTGCGTGGGCGCCGGCCGCACCGGTATGGCCGGCCAGTCCGTGGTGGGCTTTGAGGACTTCAACGCCTACACCGGCCCCGACTCCGAGGCTGGTACCAAGGAGTTCTCCGGCCTGCGGTTGCTGGACGATTACACCTACTCCATCACCGTCTCCAGCGACTACTATCCGTACTACTTCTCCACCACCTACGCCGCCCTGTACCCCTATCCCATGGGCCTGTGGCTGGGCGAGGGTGTTGACGTGGCCGACGACGGCAACGGCTGCTACCTCACCGACAACTTCTATGAGATGAACGGCGANGANTANGTNNNGGCCNANGAGATGNTGGNCAACCGNTACGANGTGTCCAAGTNCCCCTTCAGCGGCCCCTANGTCATCTCNGAGTGGGANTCCGGCACGAGCNCNGCCACNCTGANNATCAACCCCGAGTACCAGGGCAACTTCGANGGTCAGAAGCCCTCCATNGAGACCATCGTCTATGTCCGCAACGTNTCNGAGACNCAGCTGGCNAACCTGCAGAGCGGCGGCGTGGANGTGCTGTCCGGCATCACCGGCGGCGACGACACCAAGGCCGCCCTGGCNGTGGTGGACGGCGTGAACTTCAACGAGACCCACTATCAGCGCGCCGGCTACGGCAAGATCGAGTTNGACTGTGACTTTGGNCCCACCATGTTCCAGGAAGTCCGTCAGGCCGTGGCNTACCTGCTCAACCGNACNGAGTTCTGCCAGACCTTNACCGGCGGCTACGGCGTGGTCGTGGACGGCCCCTANAGCCCCGANTTCTCCATGTGGCAGGCNGTGCAGGANGAGATNGATCTGATCGACTTCTCCTACTCCCCCGACACCGCCATCAAGGTGCTGGANGANGGCGGCTGGATNTACAACTCCAAGGGCGAGCCCTANGTGGCNGGCGCTTCCGGTGTGGACGCTGTCCGCTATAAGAANCTCACCGCCGAGGAGGCCAATNCTGTCACCGGCGACGGCACCCCGGACGTGAACAAGAACTATGAGTCCGTGGCTAACACCGACGGCGTGACCTACAAGACCGTGGAGATCAACGGCGAGTACTATATGCCCCTGGTCATCAACTGGTTCGGCACCGACGAGAACACCGTCACCGATATGCTGACCACCATGCTGGCCAACAGCTCCGACGTGGCCGCCGCCGGCATGGTCATCCGTGCCACCACCGGCGACTTCAACCTGCTGCTGGGCAACATCTACCGTGAGNCCAGCTACGGCTANGAGGGCACNCCCANCTANGGNATGTTCAACCTGGCCACCGGCTGGAACAGCGGCGTCTATGACTACGCTTACAACTGGTCNCTGGATCCCGNCTACTTCGACTACTCCTCCAACAAGNTGTANGACGAGTACGACAAGGACTTCCCCTATGATCATGNNNGCTGAGAANCTGACCTACGAGGAGGCNATGNAGGCTTCCGGCGGCAAGCTGGGCATGGATTACCTGTCCATGGCCATGGTGTACAACGCCCAGACNGAGGACGAGTACAACCANTGGTGGATGGGCTATATNGAGCGCTGGAANGAGCTCATGCCCGACATCCCCCTGTANTCCAACTACTACTATGACGTGTACAACGCCAAGATCGAGAATTTCCACACCACTCCGTTCTTCGGCCAGCACCGCGCTATCCTGTACGCGAACGTCAAGGGCTACTAAGCCGCAGAGAAAAACCGCTTAGTTGCAGGGTTCTNGGTAAACAACATAAATGGGGCAGCCAGCCGTTTTGGCGGCTGCCCCATTCGTTTCCTTGACCGCTGCGAGAAAGGAGGAGTNCCTAATGGGTAAATATGTCCTAAAGCGGCTGGCCTACATGCTGATCGTTCTGATGATCCTGTCTTTCATTATGTTCTTTGTGTATTCCCTGATCCCCTTCGACCGGGCGGTGGCGGAGGCGGAGCNGTATAAGCAGNNCNTGAANAACAACCCCNANGCTCNGNGAGNTGTATNNNGNNAGGNTCGAACAGCTGCGCCGGGAACTGGGCACCGACCANAACGTGTTCGTGCGNTATCTGGGCTGGNTNGGCCTGGGGCCCATCAACGGCAAGTACAACGGCATTTTGCAGGGTAACCTGGGNTACAGCTATGAGNANNACCGNCCNGTCACCGAGGTGCTGGCCACNCCCATGGNCAACACCGTGTTCATCAACATNTTCGCCACNATCCTNGGCCTGGGNCTCACCATACCCCTGGGCATTGTGTGCGCCACCAAACGGGGNAGCAAGCTGGATACCGGCGTACAGATCGCNACNATNNTNGGCTACAGCATCCCNTCNTTTATCATNGCCATNGTNTTTATCTGGNTNTTNGCCATNAANCTGGGGTGGTTCCCNGTGTCGGGCATGAAAACGCCGGGCANCNACTACACCGGGCTGGNGGAGTTNAAGGATCGGCTGTATTATATGGCGCTGCCTCTCATTGCCATGACCTTCGCCTCCCTGGGCGGNATGACGCGGTACACCCGCGCCGCCATGAGCGAGGCGCTGAGCTTGGACTGCATCCGCACTGCCCGGGCCAAGGGCCTTCGGGAGCGGGTGGTGGTGTACAGCCACGCCTTCCGTAATGCGCTGATCCCCATCATCACGCTGGTGATCGGCTGGTTTACCGGGATTTTCTCCGGTTCCATNGTAATTGAGAATATGTTCGGCCTGAACGGCGTGGGCCGCATCTATATTGAAAGCCTGAGCAAAAAGGACTTCGAGGTCGTGCTGCTTTTGCAGATGTTCTATGTGATCCTGGGCCTTGTGGGCAACCTGGTGGTGGACCTGGCCTACGGCCTGGCNGACCCGCGGGTCCGCGTGAATAAGTAAGGGGGCGGGGAAATTATGAGCAATAAGAAAAATTCCGCCAACAAGGGCTTTGCCCCCTTCCGCTGGCTGGCCCGGATGTTCATGGGCGGCTCCAAGGAAGTCAAGGACGACCGGTACGACAGCCCCTCCATGCAGGCGGTGAAGCGGTTCTTCCGCAGGCCGCTGGCCACCGGNTCGGTGATNGTNCTGGTGGGGATGTTCCTGTTTGTGTTCATCGGTTCGGCCATNGCGCCGGTGGACCTGACCGAGACGGGCAGTGAAATGATGCACGCCAATGTGCCCCCCACCCAGAGCCTGATGAAGCTGCCCGAGGGCATGAAGGACGGCGTGGTGGACATCTCCTCCCGCGGNACCTTTACCATCGGTGTGGACACCGACGGCAATGTGTCCATGTGGGGCTACTACTTCAACAACTCCGGCGACCCTGCCCGGGACGTGATGAACATCCCGGAGGAGGTCAAGAACAGCAAGATCGCCCACGTAGCGGCGGGTTCCGACCACTGTGTGGCCATCTCTGAGGACGGCCATGTGTACTGCTGGGGCGAAATGGACAACGGCCAGTACGGCCATGACGGCTCCATGATCGCCTCCGCCCGCAAGCAGCCGGCGGAACTGATGGGCGACAATACCATCGACGCCTCCGCCGTGCGCCAGCTGATCTGCGGCAACCAGGTGACGGCCATCCTCATGGAGGACGGCACCGTCTATGCCTGGGGCAACGATGGGCTGTCCGCCACCAACCTGTCCTCCGTGATCAAGCACGGGAAGCAGGAGGGCAAGCTGGAGAAGATCGTGTTCACTAATGACGGCATTTATGGCATTGACGAGCACGGCAGCTTTGTCTACGGTAAGAGCACCAAGTATAACGTCATCTCCATGGAGATCGGGGACGGTGTCACCAGAAGCGTGGATCTGCTTGAGTACCTGGGCGATCGCAAAGTGGTGGACATTGCCGCCACCGGCAACGCGCTGGCCCTGGTGACCGACGATGGCGAGATCGTCGTGTCCGGCATGAAGGACCCCCTGCCTGAGCTCCTGCCCGGTGAAGAAGTGGTGGCCGTCAGCGGCGGCACTCGGCACTTCACCCTGCTCACCGACCAGGGCCGTGTATATGCCTGGGGACAGAATTACCGCAACCAGTGTAATGTGCCCGATTCCCTCCAGGGAGAGGGCGCAGTGGACACCGTGATTGCCAGCGGCTTCCAGAACTACGCGTTCAAGGACGGAAAGTATGTGGACTGCTGGGGCCTGAAGGGCTACCTCATGGGCACCGACGAGTTGGGCCGCGACGTGTTTAACCGCATTATGAACGGCGGCAAGATGACCATGACCGTGGGCGCGGTGGCCGTTATCATCTCCACCATTATCGGCATCATTGTGGGCTGTATCTCCGGTTATTTCGGCGGGCTGGTGGATATGCTGCTGATGCGTTTTACCGAAATCATGGGCGCCATCCCCTTCCTGCCCTTTGCGCTGTGCCTGTCGGCTATCTTCCAGTCCACCGATATCCATGAGGATACCCGGATTTTCATTATCATGGTCATCCTGGGTGTGCTGTCCTGGAGCGGTCTGGCCCGGCTGGTGCGCGGCCAGATCCTGGCCGAGCGCGAAAAGGAATTCGTCACTGCTGCCCGTTCCATGGGTGTGAAGGAGGGGCGGATCGCCTTCCGGCACATCCTGCCCAACATCGTCTCCGTTATCCTGGTGACGGTGACGCTGGACTTCGCCACCTGTATGCTGACGGAATCCAGCCTGTCCTACCTGGGCTTCGGCGTGCAGCTGCCCCGGCCCACCTGGGGCAATATGCTCAACGGCTCCCGCAACGCACTGGTTATCCAGTCCTACTGGTGGCGCTGGCTGTTCCCGGCCCTGTTCCTGTCCATCGTCGTCATCTGCATCAACACTATTGGCGACACCCTGCGTGACGTACTCGATCCGAAATCGGAGGTGGAGAGATAATGGCTGATATGCTGCTTGAGGTCAAGAACCTCCACACCTATTTTAAAACCAGGAACGGCACCGTCAAGGCGGTGAACGACGTGTCTTACAGTCTGGAGCCCGGCAAGACCATCGGCATCGTGGGCGAGTCCGGCTCCGGTAAGTCCGTATCCGCCATGAGCATTCTGCGCCTGCTGGACGCCAACGGTTACATCGACTCCGGTGAGATCCTGTTCGAGGGCAAGGACCTGACCAAACTGCCCATGGACGATATGTACCACATCCGCGGCAACGCCATCTCGGTCATCTTCCAGGAGCCCATGACCAGCCTCAACCCGGTGTTCACGGTGAAGCGCCAGTTGTCCGAGCCCTTTATCATCCACCAGGGCTTGAGCAAGAAAGAGGCGGCGGAAAAGAGCCTGGAGATGCTGGAAGCTGTCCAGATCCCCAACCCTGAGGCAGTGCTCAAGCAGTATCCACACCAACTGTCCGGCGGGATGCGTCAGCGCGTGATGATCGCCATGGCCTTGGCATGCCGGCCCAAGATCCTCATCGCCGACGAGCCCACCACCGCCTTGGACGTGACCATCCAGGCCCAGATCCTGCGCCTGATGAATGAGCTCCAGGAGGAGAATGGCACCTCCATCATCTTTATCACCCACGACCTGGGCGTCATCAACGAGATGGCCGACGACGTGGCGGTCATGTATTGCGGCCAGGTGGTGGAAAAGGCCAGTGCCCGGGTCATCTTCGCCGACTGCAAGATGAGCCATCCCTATACTGAGGGCCTGATGTTCTCCATTCCCCGGCTGGACGCTATCCACACCAAGATTGAGCCCATTCCCGGCGCGGTACCCCATCCGCTGGAGCTGCCCAAGGGCTGCAAATTCGCCCCACGCTGCAAGTATTGTACGCAGAAGTGCATGGAAGAGGAGCCCAATCTGGTGGACGCCGGAGACGGCCAGCTCATCCGCTGCTTCTATCCCGAAAAGGAGGTGAGGCGCAGTGCAGAGCACCAAAAAATTACTGTCAATCACTAACCTGAAAAAGTATTTTCCGGTGGCTAAGGCCAAACTGTTCCAGAAAGAGCAGCTGTATGTCCGGGCCAACGAGGATATTTCCATTGATATCTACGAGGGCGAGACCGTGGGCGTGGTGGGCGAGAGCGGCTGCGGTAAGTCCACCCTGGGGCGTGTCCTGCTCCAGCTCTATCCCCAGACCGCCGGCACCACCATGTATTACGGCGCCACCCTGGACTCCACCACCCCCAAATATGTGATCGACACCCTGAACCACCTGGACAGCTATAAGGCCAAGCTGAATAAAGCCAGGGAGTACGCTGCGGCACTGGACAAAAAGGTGGATGAGGTTGGCGAGGAAAACGCGGACTTCTATCTGCTGCAGGAGCGCAACCTGGCCCGATGCGAGGAGCAGACCTGCCTGAAGCATATTGTCACCATCCTGGGCGGATTCTTTGCCAAGGATGAGGGCGGCAAAGGCCGGGAGCTGATGGTGAAGGTCTATAACGAGAACGTACAGCGCAACAAGCTGCTGGAAAAGCGTGTTGACCTGAGCGCAGAGTACGAGCTGTGCGAGGAAAATGGAGAGACCCAGAAAATCGGCGGCCTGAAGGCCAAGCTGGACGAGCTGGATGCCCAGATCGCCGCCTATGACAAGAGCGCTGCCGCCTGCCAGAAGGAACTGGACGGGCTGCGGGCCCGGAATGCCAATGACCCAGAGTTTGCCAAGTACGAGGCCATGCGGGACAGCGGCATCGATTTGGCTCGCCTGGAGTACAGCGAGATGCGTCTGCTGCGCAAGGATCTGCAGATCATCTTCCAGGATCCCTATTCCAGCCTGAATCCCCGCATGACCATCGGCCAGATCATCGAGGAGGGCCTGCTCACCCATAATTATTACCGGCCCGGATCCAAGCAGATGAAGGAGTATGTCCTGGAAACCATGGATTTGTGCGGCCTCCAGGACTACATGGTTCACCGTTACCCCCATCAGTTCTCCGGCGGTCAGCGCCAGCGTGTAGCCATTGCCCGCGCCCTGGCGGTGAAGCCCAAGTTCATCGTGTGCGACGAATGCGTGTCCGCCCTGGACGTGTCTATCCAGTCCCAGATCATCAACCTGCTCCAGGAGCTGAAGGAGAAGCAGAACCTGACCTATATGTTTATCTCCCACGACCTGTCGGTGGTGCGCTATATTTCCGACCGCATCTGCGTGATGTACCTGGGCAATATCGTGGAACTGGCTCCTGCCGAGACGATCTTTAAGGATCCCCGGCACCCCTACACGGTGGCGCTGCTGTCTTCCATCCCCACAACTGATCCTGACAGCTTGAGCAAAGAGCGCATCCTGCTGGAGGGCAACATCCCCAGCCCCATCAGGCCCCCCTCTGGCTGCAAGTTCCACACCCGGTGCTACATGGCCTGCGACAAGTGTAAGCGCGTGCCGCCCCCGCTTCAGGAGATTGAGCCCGGCCACTTCCTGGCCTGTCATTTCCCCGAGCGCAAGCTGGATGAGGAGGGGAATTACCTCTTCGAGCTGCCCAAGATGGAGCGCAAGTCCAGCCGCAGGACGAATGAAAAAGCGGAGTGATCTCCGTGGAAAGGCGCCGCAATGATATGGAAACGGCTGAAGCAATACGCCAGTGAACAGGAGGAGAAGCAAGGTTCGGAGGAGAAGGAGGACATACACGTCTCCTTCCGGGAGCAGCTTATCATGGTGCTGACAGCCTACGCTGTGATCGTCCTCCCCTGTGTGCTGATTCTGATCGGACTGTGCCTGCTGGTCAGCTGGCTGTTTGGCTTGCTGTAAAAAGATTTACCGCCCCACCCTTCCCTGCCGTGGAAGAGTGGGGCGGTATTTTTTGAAGAGCAAAGTTTTTTCATAGATAAGCAAAGAATTTTCTATCGTCTTCTCTGGTGAAAACCGTTAAAATGACCATATGGGAAGCGTGGTTTTCCCGAAAATTCTAAAGTTTCAATAGGAGGAACATAAGAATGAAAAAGATCATTGCGCTCTTGCTCTCTGCCCTGATGGTTATGAGCCTGTTCGCCGGCTGCAGCAAGAAGACGGGCGACGGCGGCAAGACTTCCGACGGCGACGGCGAGAAGGGCACCATCGGTGTCTGCATCTACAAGTTCGACGACGCCTTCATGACCACCTACCGCAACTCGCTCCAGGAGATCCTGGAGGGCAAGGGCTACAAGGTCTCTGTCGTGGACGGCAACAACGACCAGGCCAAGCAGAACGAGCAGATCAACACCTTTATCAGCCAGGGCGTCCAGGCTCTGATCATCAACCCGGTCATGACCTCTGCGGCCGATCAGATCATCAGCACCGTGAAGGACGCCGGCATCCCCACCGTGCTCATCAACCGTGAGCCCACCGCCGATCAGATGGCCGCTTATGACAAGCTGGTCTACGTCGGCTGCGACGCCGCTCAGTCCGGCACCTTCCAGGGCGAGCTGATTCTGGACACCGCCAACAAGGGCGACATCAACGGCGACGGCAAGGTCTCCTACATCATGATCCAGGGCGACCCCGAGAACATCGACGCTCAGCTGCGCACCGAGTACTCCGTGAAGGCCCTCACCGACGCTGGTGTTGAGGTGGAGCAGCTCAACCTGACCCGCGGTGACTGGGATCGTAACCGCGGCCAGGAGATCGCCGCCAACGACCTGGCCCAGTTCGGTGACCAGATCGAGGTCATCTTCTGCAACAACGACGACATGGCCATCGGCGCCCTGCAGGCCATTCAGTCCGCTGGCCGCAAGGTCAACGAGGACATCTACCTGGTGGGCGTGGACGCGCTGGACGCCGCCCTGAACGAGGTGAAGAACGGCAACATGACCGGCACCGTGCTGAACGACGCCGTGGGTCAGGCCACCGAGGCTGTCAACCAGATGGAGAAGCTGCTGGGCGGCACCACCTACTCTGAGGGCAACCAGAGTGTGTATGTTCCCTACGTGAAGGTTACTCCCGATAACGTTGGCGACTTTATGAACTAATTTTAGAAGCGGCTGCTTCTGCGGGGTGCGTGGCGCTTGTGCGCACGCACCCCGCCTTATATAACGCCGCCCTGCCCGGTCAGGCCAGAGGTAAAGGCGGAGAAAGAAACGGGGGATTGTGAATTGTCAGAATATCGTTTGGAAATGCGAGGCGTGGTCAAGACATTTCCCGGCGTCAAGGCGCTGGATCATGCCCAGCTGAAGCTCCGCCCCGGCAGCGTCCACGCCCTGATGGGGGAGAACGGCGCGGGCAAATCAACTCTGATGAAGTGTATGTTCGGCATCTATCACNTGNACGAGNNCGAANTGATNTACGANNGTGAGCCGGTNCACATCCNGGNGCCGCTGGACGCCCTGCACCGGGGCATCGCNATGGTTCACCAGGAGCTCCAGCCCATCCCCGAGCGGAGCATTGCCGAGAACATCTATGTGGGGCGCTATCCCATGAAAATGGGGTTCCTTGTGGATCACGAGAAGATGTATCAGGATGCGGCCGAGGTGCTCAAGGAGGTTCACCTGAACTTTGACCCCAAGGCNAAGCTGGGCACCCTCAGCGTGTCCCAGATGCAGCTGGTGGAGATCGCCAAGGCGGTGTCCGCCGACTGTAAGGTGCTCATTCTGGATGAGCCCACCTCCTCCCTCACCGCNGCNGAGGTGGAGGCGCTGTTCACCATCGTGAATGAGCTGCGCAGCAAGGGCGTATCCATTGTGTACATCTCCCACAAGATGGACGAGATCCTGCGCATCAGCGACGAGGTCACCATCATGCGGGACGGACAGTACATCGGCACATGGGAGGCCAAAGAGCTGACCACCGACTTCATCATCACCAAGATGGTGGGCCGGGAGCTGTCCAACCTCTATCCCACGCGGTCGAACACCCCCGGCGAGGTGGTGTTCGAGGTGGAGGANTTNACCTCCATCAACCCAAAGAGCTTCCGTCATGCCAGTTTCAGCGTCCGCAAGGGGGAGATCCTGGGCGTGGCCGGCCTGGTGGGCGCGCAGCGCACCGAGCTGATGGAGGGCCTGTTCGGTCTGCGGTGCCATTCCGCCGGAAAGATCACCTACCAGGGCAAGGAACTGAAGATCAACCAGCCCAAGGACGCCATTGATGCCGGCATCGCCATGCTCACGGAGGATCGCCGGGCCACCGGCATCCTGGGGGTGCTGTCCATCGCGGACAATGTGTCCATTGCCTCCCTGAACCAATACCTTGTCGGGGGCATCATGCTGGATGACAAGAAGATCGAGGAGCTGGTGCAGGACAACGTGGCCAAGCTTTCCATCAAGACCCCATCCTCCAAAACTCAGATCCAATCCCTGTCCGGCGGCAACCAGCAGAAGGTACTGATCAGCCGCTGGCTGGCCCGTGATCCGGACGTCTTTATCCTGGATGAGCCCACCCGCGGCATCGACGTGGGCGCCAAATATGAGATCTACTGCATCATCGCCGACCTGGCCAAGAAGGGGAAAAGCGTGATCATGATCTCCTCCGAAATGAGCGAGCTGATCGGTATGTCCGACCGCGTCATGGTCATGTGTGACGGACGGGTCACCGGCTTCATCGACGGCAAGGACGCCAACCAGGAGAATATTATGGCTCTGGCCACCCAGTTTGAGTAAGGAGGAGAGAAAAATATGCAGAAGCTTAATACATTCAACCCCAAAAAATTCCTGTCCGATAACGCGATCATTCTGCTGATCCTGCTGCTGGCGATTTTTACCGCCTTCAGCTCCCAGAATTTCATCAGCCAAAGCAACCTGAAAAACCTGATTATCAACGTATCCCCCCGGTTTATCATCGCCTGCGGTGTGTCCGGCTGCCTGATCATCAAGGGTACCGACCTGTCGGCGGGCCGCCAGGTGGGTCTGGCCGCCTGTGTGTCCGCCATGCTGCTCCAGGAGATGGACTACGCGTCCAAGATGTTCCCCAATCTGCCCGACATCCCCTGGCCCGTCGCTATGCTCATCGTGATGGCCATTATGGCCGTGTTCGGCGCCATCAACGGTGCTATCATCGCGTTTTTGAAGGTTCCCCCCTTTATCGCCACGCTGGGTATGCAGCTGGTCGTGTACGGCATCTGCTCGGTGACCACCGGGAACCAGCCCATGGGCGGCTACAAGGAGAGCTATCGGCAGGTGGCCAGCGGCAGCCTGAAGGCCGCTACCGGCATTGAGATCCTGGACTATATCCCCTATCTGGCTATTTTCGCCTTCATCGTAGGACTTTTCATCTGGTTCCTCTACAATAAGACCCGCCACGGCAAGTATATGTATGCCATCGGCGGCAATGAGAGCGCCGCCCAGGTGGCCGGCGTCAACGTGCCNGCCACCATCATCCGCATCTATGTTCTGGCCTCCATCCTGTACGGCCTGGCCGGCTTCCTGGTGGGCGCCAAGGCCGGCGGCGCTTCCACCGCCACCGCCTATGGTTATGAGCTGGAAGCCATCGCCGCCTGTACCATCGGCGGTGTGTCCGCCAACGGCGGCGTAGGTAAGGTCTCCGGCGTGCTGGTGGGCGTGCTGGTGTTCGAGGTGCTGAAGATCTGCCTGCAGTTCCTGCGTCTGGATCCCGCGTACACCTATATTGCCCAGGGTGCGGTCATCATCGTGGCCGTGGCCCTCGACCTGCGCAAGTACCTGGCCAAGAAGTAAGCGCAGAAAATCATTATCACAGCCTCAAATGTCCGTCCGCTTTTGCGGACGGACATTTTCTATTTCCAGAGCGGTGCATCTGTGATATAATAGGTCATCATCGCCCATGGGCGATGGCGTTTTGCGGAGCAAAACGCCAAGCGAGCCTGTGTGCGGGGGAGGAGGTGCGCCGCGGATGGAGGAATACCGTGTCCTGCTGGTGGATGACGAGGAGGAGACCCGGGAGGGCATCCGCCGCAAGATCAACTGGGCGGAGCTGGGCTTTGAGCTGGTCGGTTCCGCGGCCGACGGGATCGACGCCCTGGAGCTTGCCCAGCGGCTGCGCCCGGACGTGGTGCTCACCGATATCAAAATGCCCCGCATGGACGGGTTGGAGCTGTGCCGCAGACTGAAGTCTCTGCTGCCCGCGTCCAAAATGGTGGTGCTTTCCGGCTTTGATGAGTTCGAGTGCGCCCGGCAGGCGGTGGGACTGGGCGTATTCGAATACCTTCTGAAGCCCATCAGCGCCCTGGAGCTGAGCGGCGTGCTGGAGCGGCTGCGGGAGCAGCTGGATCGGGAGCGGCAGGAGCGCCGGGAGATTGAGCTGCTGCGCCGCCGGTATGAGGAGAGCCTGCCCATCCTGCGGGAACTGTTTTACACCCGGCTGCTGGACGGCCGCATTCCCCCCGAGCAGGTGGCGGATCAGGCCGCCCGATATGAGATCGAGCTGCCCCAGGGCTGCTGGACGGCGGCGCTGGTGCTGGCGGACGCGCAGGGGAAAAACGGNGNGGCGGGCCGGGANGAATTGCGGNTGCTGTCCATCCAGTCCTTTTTNCANCGGCNTTTNTCCCTGGNGGGGTGCGCTCTGCGCGCCGTGCCCTACAACGACATGGTGGTTCTGTTAATACATATGAAGGACGAGGGACAGATTGATGCGTTGACGGAAGAATTGGGGCGGCTGTGCGCGTTGGCGCCTCTTCTGCTGGACATGACCCTGTTTGTGGGGGTGGGCCGGCCCCGCCCGGGCCCGGAGCTGCTCCATGAATCAATGGAGGGAGCTGCCGCCGCGGCGAACTACCGGGTGCTCATGGGAGCGGAGCAGGTGCTTTATATCGGCGATCTGGAGCCGGAACGATCCGCCTGCCTCACCCTGGAGGAGGCGGATCATCGGGCCCTGTCCGCTGCCGTCAAGCTGGGCAGCCAGGAGCAGGTGGCCCAGCTCATCCACCAGCAGGTGGATCGGGTGCGGGAGGCCCGGCCGTCCCTGACACAGAGTCATATGTTCTTTTTGGAGCTTCAGACCGCCCTTACCCGGATGGCCCAGGCCGGCGAGGCGGACATGGAGGAGGTTTTCGGCCCCGGCTTCACCGGTATGGTGTCCATCACCGACTTCCGCTCCCTGGACGAACTGGAGGAGTGGCTGCTGGAGCGCACCCTGCGGCTGTGGGAGCAGCTCAACCGCCAGCACAGCGATTCTACATGGAAAACAGTGGAGCGGGCCAGGAACTTCATCGCGCAGCATTACGCCGACAAAGAGCTGAGCGTGGAGACCCTGTGCGCCTATCTCCATCTGTCCCCCGCCTACTTCTCCACCCTGTTCAAGCGGGAGACTCAGAAAAGCTTCATCGCCTATGTCACCGACCTGCGCATGGAGCAGGCCGCCCGGATGCTTCAGGACACCGATGAAAAGACCTACCTCATCGCCGAGCGCACCGGCTACGCCGATCCAAACTATTTCAGCTATGTGTTCAAGAGGCACTTCGGCATCTCGCCGTCCAAGTTCCGGGCGGGGCAGCAGCCGTGACAGGGAGACGCCAGGACAAATGACAGCTTTTCTGTATCAATGGGAGGGGAATTTTTGTGAAGAAAGAATGCCTTAGCCGAAAGCAATCCCTTGCCATGGCCCTCAGCCTGACTCTGATCCTTCTGCTCGGCGCGGGCTGTGACGGCACGCCGAAGGGATCCAGCGAAAGCGCGGCACAGCCGGAGCTGCCTTCCGCCGGGATCGCAAGCGACGCCCAACCTGAATCGCCTGCCGCTGAAACCGCGGGTATAATTGTAAGCCCCACTCCACCTGAGCCGTCCAAGCGGCCCGCGGCGGTTTATCGGCTGGTCTTTCCTGAGGAGTGTGTGTTTACCTGTGAGGCGAGCTATTCCTCAGCGGAGGCGCCCATCTGTCTCAGTAAGGATCGAGTGGAAAATGGGTGGGTCAGCTATGAAGAATCCCTGATGCCGTTTTCCGATTATCTGCTGGAGCATCCTGACGCGTCCCTGCTCATGTGGGCGGGAATCCATAACGTCATGCTGGAGAGCTGGGAAATCAGCCTGAATGACGGCTGGATCTGCTATATGTACCGGGGCGAGATGGATCACGCCACAGGAACTTTTGATCCGGGCGGGAGAGGGACGATATACAGCGCGATGATTGGATGGCCCGAGGATCCGTATGTATTCTGCTTGTACTGGAATAACTATTTTGAAACAGACTTTGAGGAGCCGCTGGAATCATTTCAGGAGGGCGACCCGGGCTATGTCTCGCTGGAGGATATGAGATCCTTTTTGTCGGGCATCACGGTGGAGCGCGATACAGAACAGCCATAGAGCAAAACAGCACCCCGGAAGCGGAGCTTCCGGGGTGCTGTTTTGTGATTCAGATTGATTTTGTGCCCGATTACAGCCCGTACAGTTCGCTGTATTTCTTCTCCAGATAATCGGCGAACACGGTAGGGTCGAAGTCGCCGCAGGCGTTCTTGACCACGTCGGCAGGCTCCATCAGGCCGCCGTACTGGTGAACCTTCTCGCCCAGCCAATTGGAGACCTGGGATAGGTCGCCCTTGGAGACGGGGCCCCATACGTCGATGTCCTTTTCCATGTTGCGTAGCATCTGGGCGCCGTAGGCGCTGCCCAGGGCGTAGGAGGGGAAGTAGCCGAAGGATCCGCCGGACCAGTGGCTGTCCTGGAGGCAGCCCCGCTTGTCATCGGGCACATCTATGCCCAGGTACTCCTTGTACAGCCGGTTCCAGGTCTCAGGCACGTCCTTGACCTCCAGCGTGCCGCCGATGAGCCGCTTTTCGATCTCATAGCGCACCATGACGTGGAGGCAGTAGGTCAGCTCGTCCGCCTCGGTGCGGATGAGGGAGGGCTGGGACTTGTTGACGGCGCGGTAGAACTGCTCCGCCGTTACGTCGGCCAGCTGCTCGGGGAAAAACTCCTGCATCTTGGGGAAGATGGCCTCAATAAAGGGCTTGGAGCGGCCAATCAGGTTTTCGTAGAACCGGGATTGGCTCTCGTGGACGCCCATGGACACGCCGCCGGCCAGACAGGTGTACTGTAAATCGTCGGAGATGCCCAGCTCGTACTTGGCGTGGCCCCCCTCGTGGATGACGGAGAACATGGAGAAGCTCACATTGCCCTCGTCGTAGTTGGTGGTGATGCGCACGTCCTTATTATTGAAGTTCAAGGTATAGGGGTGCTCCGTCTCGCCGATGGTGCAGTGGGCCCGATCCAGCCCCAGCACCTCCATGAGGTAATCGGAGAACTTCCGCTGGGCCTCCACGGGATAGGGGCGCCACAGGAAGCTGTCGTCAATCTGCTCTTTCTCCCCGATGGCGTGGATCAGGGGGACGATGCGCTCCCGGAGGGTGGCGAAAAACTCGTCCAAATACTTCATATTTACCCCGCGCTCGTATTCGTTGAGCAGGGCGTCATAGGGGGCTTTGGTGCTGTCGTAGTAGCCGGCGAATTTGATGTTGAAGGCCACCAGCTTCTCCAGCACCGGGCGGAACAGCTCAAAGTCGCTCTTCTCCTTGGCCCGGTGCCACACATCGCTGGCCTCATTGGTCAGCATGGCGTACTCCATGTACTCATCCGCCGGAATGCGGGTGAGCTGGGCATAAGAGCGGCGCAGCTCCTCCACCTGGCGGCGGACGGGATGCTCCAATTCATCCTTCCGCTCCCACAGGAAGTCCAGGAGCTCCCCTACTTCGGGGGCAGAGAACAGTTTGTGCTGTTCCCCGGCCAGGATGCCCAGAGCCACGCCCCGGCCCTCAGCGGTGTCCTTGGGGGCGGTGGTGGTGGCATCCAGGTACAGGGAGGAGGACGCGCAGTGATACGCGTATTGTTTCTTTTGCAGTTCGGCCAGCTTGGCCAGTGCTTCCTTCAGTTCCATGGTGCATTCCTCATTTCTTTTGTCAATTAAAATAGAACAAATGTTTCATGTGAAACAGTTCTAAACGTGCTCCGGGCCGTCCCCAGAAAAGCGGACGCCGTTCTGTTCCGCCAGGGCATGGGCCAGAGCCGCGCCGCCCTCGTCCAGGCCGCGATCCTCAATGACCACCTCACCCCACCACAGTCCGGTGCGCCGCAGCCACAGCAGGGCCTTGACGGTCTGTTCCAGCCCATAGCCGTCCCCTTTTGCGTCTATCACCATCCGGGCGGGGCACACCCCCGGCAGCAGCAGCGCGCCCACCGCCAGCCACCCCAGGCTCACCAGCCCAAAGGCCGCCAGCAGTACCGCCAAAAATTGAAATATCTGCGTCATTTCCGCCGCCTCCTCATTGAAACTGAGGTATTCTATGGCGGCGGGCGCTTTTTTGTCACCGGTTAAAACAGACCAGCTCCGCTCCGGCCTTGTCCACCCGGATGGCGGAATAGGTTCCATGGCGGAAGAACCAGTCCGGGCGGAGCAGATCCTGCTCCCCCGCCAGCCCCAGGTGGTGCAGGATGAGGGACAGCGAGCCATTGTGGGCCACCACCAGGGTGTCCTCGCCCCGCCGGATCAACTCGTCCACGCAGCCGCCCACCCGCTCCATCATCTGCTGGGGCGATTCGCCGCCGGAGGGCGTGGTGTGGAACCAGTCCGACAGGAGCACACCGATGTGGTCGCCGAAGCGGGCCTCTGCCGCGCCCCAGGTCAAGCCCTCCAGCTCGCCCATGTCCTGCTCCCGCAGGGCGGGGCAGGCTTCCGGGACGACGAATCTGCCCTCGGTGCAGATCATGGCGGTGTCCCACGCCCGGGACAGGGGGCTGGCCACGCAGCGGGCGAACTCCACCTCGTTCAGCTTGTCAGCCGCCTGACGGGCCTGCTCCCGGCCCAGCTCGGTGAGGGGATAGTCCCGCACGCCGAAAAACAGCTGCCGCTCATTGCCGGTGGACTGGCCGTGGCGCACCAGATAAAGGTACATATGAGGAACCTCCTTTCGCGGCTATCCTCGCGCTTCCTTGTCACGTTCGGATCGGCCGCGCGCTTCTAAAACAAGCTGGCGACCCCGTAGGTCAAAATGCTGATAGCGAGGCCCGCCGTCACCACCCCGGCAATCACCGAGGGGAGGGCGCGCCGCAATGGCATATCCAGGAATGCCGCCGCCAGCGCCCCGGTCCACGCCCCGGTGCCAGGCAGGGGAATGGCCACGAAAATGGCCAGTCCCAGGTATTTGTACTTGGTCACCCGCCGCCCCTTCAGATGGGCCTTGCGCTCCAGCGCGTCCACCAGCCGGTTCAGCCTGGGGATCCGCTCCCGCATCCACTGGAGAATCCGCCGGATATAGACGATGATAAAGGGGACGGGGATCAGGTTGCCGATGACGGCGGCGATAAAAGCGGCCCACACCGGCAGCCCCAGGGTCACGCCAAAGGGGATGCCCCCCCGCAGCTCCACCACCGGGATCATGGAAAACAGCACGGTGAGGGTGAATTCCCCCATCATGGTCTCCATCAGCCATTGCAGATTCAGCTCCATGGTCTGCTCCTTTTACTTCAGCACCGTTTTCAGATATTTACCCGTGTAGCTCCCCGGACATTGGGCCACTTCCTCCGGCGTACCCGTGCACACCACGCTGCCGCCGCCGGAGCCGCCCTCTGGCCCCAAATCTATAATATAATCCGCTGTCTTGATGACGTCAAGGTTGTGTTCGATGACTACCACCGTGTTCCCGTTGTCCACGAACCGCTGGAGCACGTCCACCAATTGATGCACGTCGGCGGTGTGCAAGCCCGTCGTCGGCTCGTCCAGGATATAGATGGTGGAGCCGGTGGACTGCTTGGACAGCTCGGTGGCCAGCTTCACCCGCTGGGCCTCGCCGCCGGACAGGGTGGTGGAGGGCTGGCCCAGCTTCACATAGCCCAGGCCAACCTCTTTCAGGGTTTTGACCCGGTTGTACAGCTTGGGCAGGTTCTCGAAGAAGGGCAGGGCCTCCTCCACCGTCATCTCCAGCACCTCGTGGATGTTCTTGCCCTTATAGCGCACCTCCAGCGTTTCCCGGTTGTACCGCTTGCCCTTGCACACCTCGCAGGGCACGTAGATGTCGGGGAGGAAGTGCATCTCGATCTTCAGCAGGCCGTCGCCGGAACAGGCCTCGCACCGCCCGCCCCGGACGTTGAAGGAGAACCGGCCCGGGCCGTAGCCCCGGCTCTTGGCGTCCGGGGTGGAGGCGAACAGATCCCGAATGTCGTTGAACAGTCCAGTGTAGGTGGCGGGGTTTGACCGCGGGGTGCGGCCAATGGGGGACTGGTCGATGGCGATGACCTTGTCCAGGTGCTCGATGCCCTCCATGCCATCGTGCCGGCCGGGGCGGGCTTTGGTGCGGTTCAGCTCTGCCCCCAGCCGCTTGTACAAAATCTCGTTGACCAAGGAGGATTTGCCCGAGCCGGACACCCCGGTGACGGCGATAAACGTCCCCAGGGGGAAGCTTACGTCGATGTGCCGCAGGTTGTTCTCCGCCGCGCCGCGCACGGTGAGGGTATGGCCGCTGCCCTGCCGCCGCTCTGTGGGGACGGGCACCTTTTTCCGCCCCGCCAGATAGTCGCCGGTGACGGAGCCGGGGGTGTCCATGACCTGCTGGGCGGTGCCGCAGGCCACCACCTGCCCGCCGTGGACGCCCGCTCCAGGGCCGATGTCCACGATGTAGTCCGCCGCCCGCATGGTGTCCTCGTCGTGCTCCACCACGATCAGGGTGTTGCCCAGATCCCGGAGGTGCTTCAACGTGCCCAGCAGCAGGTCGTTGTCCCGCTGGTGCAGGCCGATGGAGGGCTCATCCAGGATATACAGCACCCCCATCAGGGAGGAGCCGATCTGGGTGGCCAGCCGGATACGCTGGCTCTCGCCGCCGGACAGGGTGCCCGCCTGACGGGTCAGGGTCAGGTATTGCAGGCCCACCGAGCGCAAAAAGCCCAGCCGGGAGCGGATTTCCTTCAAAATCTGGTCGGCGATCATGGACTGCGTCTCAGTGAGGGTGACGGTGTCCAGGAAGGCCAGGGCCTCGTCCACCGGCTTCTCGCAGAAGTCGTGGATGGAGCTGCCCCCCACGGTGACCGCCAGTGCCTCCCGCTTGAGCCGCCGTCCCTGGCACTCCGGGCAGGGGCACTCGCTCATGCACTCCTCGATCTCCCGCTTCATGGCGTCGGACTGGGTCTCCCGGTAGCGCCGCTCTAAATTGTTCACGATGCCCTCGAAGGGCTGGTACAGCGTGCCCTTGCCCCGGGGCTGGTCGTAGTTCAGGGTCAGCTTTTCCCCCTTGGTGCCGTAGAGGATGATGTCCATCACCTCATCGGACAGCTTCTCCACCGGGTCGGTGAGCTTGAAGCGGTACTTTTTCGCCAGGGCGTCGAAGTACATCCGGGAGATGCCGTCCGACTTGATGTGGTTCCAGCCGGAGGCGGTGATGGCGCCCTCCAGGATGGACAGGGAGCGGTTGGGGATGATGCGGTCCGGGTCTATTTTCATCTGACTGCCCAGGCCGGTGCAGGCGGGGCAGGCGCCGAAGGGGTTGTTGAAGGAGAACATCCGGGGGGTCAGCTCGTCGATGGACACGCCGCAGTCCTCGCAGGCGTAGTTCTGGGAGAACAGAATGTCCCGCTCCTCGTCCCCCAGCACGTTGATGATGATGATGCCGCCGGACAGGTTGGAGGCCACCTCCACGCTGTCGGTGAGCCGGCGGGTGATGTCCTCCCGGATGACCAGACGGTCTACCACGATCTCGATGGAGTGCTTGCGGTTCTTGTCCAGCTTGATCTCCTCAGTGAGGTCGTATAAAGAACCGTCGGCGCGGACGCGGACGTAGCCGGATTTCCGCGCGTCCTCGAACACCTTGTTATGCTCGCCCTTCTTCCCCCGGATCACGGGGGCCAGCACTTGGATGCGGGTGGCCTCGGGCAGGGTCATCACCTGGTCGATGATCTGGTCGATGGTCTGCTGCTTGATCTCCTTGCCGCAGTTGGGGCAGTGGGGGGTGCCCACTCGTGCCCACAGCAGGCGCAGGTAGTCGTAAATCTCCGTCACCGTGCCCACGGTGGAGCGGGGGTTCTTGGAGGTGGTCTTTTGGTCGATGGAGATGGCGGGGGACAGCCCCTCGATGTAGTCCACGTCCGGCTTCTCCATCTGGCCCAAAAACATCCGGGCATAGGAGGACAGAGACTCCACATACCGCCGCTGGCCCTCGGCGTACAGCGTCTCAAAGGCCAGGGAGGACTTGCCCGACCCGGACAGGCCGGTCAAGACCACCAGCTTGTCCCGGGGGATGGTGACGTCGATATTCTTCAGGTTGTTTTCGCGTGCGCCTTTGATGACGATTTTATCCTGCATGGATATTTCTCCTTAGTATCTGTTGAATTTGGGCCCGAACTATAGAATAATGAAACGAATTTTTAATGTCAAGGGCTTTTTTGCTGCCTTTTTATAGGATTGGACCGGCAACTTCCATCAGCATCCACAGGTAGGGGATGGCGGCCCACGCCAGCTCCCAGAAGGGGCCCCAGAACAAAACAAACCTGATCAGTTCCCGCCACAGGCGCGGCCAGCCCCGGACGCTGTGGATATAGCCCCATTCCAGTTTTCCGGCCCGTTTCCATTTGAAGCGTACCACCAGCAGGACAACGAAAAGCAGCAGATTGACCACGATCATGACCTTGCAGACCATATAAAACACCGCCGGCTGGGTGAACCAGTCCAGAAAGGGCCGAAGCACAGGCATGAAAGGCTCCATCAGGGTGGCAACCAAAGCATAGAGTAGTATCGCCGGAAGCAGGAGCAACGTGAAGAACAGGAAACCCACTGCAAACACTCCTTTTCCCAGGGCAGATCATTCGCCCTTCAGCTCCCGCTGGACGTACTTGGGCAGCTTGGACACCACCAGCTCGTAGGACATATCGCACAAATCGCGCAATACGATGTCGGGCAGGTCCCCGTCCAGCAGGGCGGCCACCCACAGCTTTTTGTCGCAGTAGAAGACGGGGAGGATCGACCGGTACTGCTCCCGGAACGCTTCCGCCAGCCGGGGGTCGCACTTCAAATTCACCAGATCGTGGTCGTTGTAGCGCTCGTCCTTCATCCCACGGGGGGAACAGACGGCGGCGAACAGCTTGCCCCGCACCATGTAGCGGTGCCAGCCCCACTCCAGTTTATAGTCCTTTTCCGCGCCGGGTTTGTCCAGCAGATATTCGTCCAGCCATTCGTATTTCATGGATTTGTCCTCCTTGTCAGTCCAATCCGGCGATGTACCGCAGTGCCCCGTCCCGCAGCAGGGCAATGTTGGCCTCGTCCAGCACGGTGTCCTTGCTGGTGTGGATGCGATCCATGTAGTAGCCGATGACAGGCTTATGCTTCAGGGCGCACACCCCCGCGCCCCGCTTGAAATTGGCGTTGTCGGAGGGGTACATACTGAAACTGCGCACCACCTGCACGTCCTTGCCACGGTGGGGGAGAAAGGCGGCTTCCATGCGCTCCAGTGTGGCCTCGTCCTTTTTCAGCTTCCTTTGGGGGAAGAACTGGATGGAGTCCCCATCGCCCACGCAGTCGAAGTTGAGTACGGTGGTTTTCTTCTTCGCCTGCTTGTGTTTCTTCGCGAAGGCGGCGGAGCCAAACATTCCCTTCTCCTCGTTGTCGAAGAACACGAAGCACACCCGATCCCGGTGCTCCGGGGGCAGGGCCAGGGCGGTCTCCAGCAGGGTGAGGACGCCGCTGGTGTTGTCGTTGGCGGTGTGTTTGTTGGCCTTGCCGTCCAAAATCCACCAGATGAAAAAGATACAAATGCCCATGGAGGCCAGCGGCATCAGCCACCACAGCACCGCCTCCGGCGCAAAGGAGATCAGCACGCCCTCCACCACGGCGAGTACGATGAACAGCGGTAGGACGATGAGTATCTGGTAGAGCAGGAAGAAAAACAGGTTGCGGGGGGTGATGAAGTTGGGGACGGGCAGGACGGCCTGGGTGTCGTAGTGGGCGGTGAGCAGCACCTGGGCCTTGTCCGGGTCGCCCACCACCACGTTCCGGGAGGCGAAACCCTTCTCCACCGTGGGGGCGTACCCCGCCGCCTCCAGCTCCCCGCACAGCCAGACGCGGAAATTTTCCTTTTGTTTTTTGGACTTGCGCACCTGCATCTCCGCCATGATTTTGTTGGACTGCTCTGTCATCTCTCTATCCCTCCACAATCACATCCGCCGTCGTCCCGCCCACCAGGGCGATGAGGTCGGCAGGCTTCGCCTCCACCTGGAAGCCCACCTTCCCGGCGGACACGCAGATGGTTTCATGATCCAGGCAGCTCTGGTGGAACACGGTGGGGAACCGCTTTTTCATCCCCACCGGGGAACAGCCGCCGTGGACGTACCCCGTCAGGGGCAGCAGCTCTTTGGACGGCAGCATGGCGATGGACTTCTCGCCCACGGCTTTTGCCGCCTTCTTCAAATCCAGCGTCTCCGGTCCTGGGATGTCAAACACATAATACCCGCCGGAGGCCCCTCTGGTCACCAGGGTTTTGAATACGGCGGCGGGGTCTTGGCCCAGCATTTGAGCCACCGTCACGCCGTCGGGAGCGACGTCGCCGACGGGATACGAATGGGCAGTGTAGGGCACCTTTTTCTGATCTAAAACCCGCATGACGTTGGTTTTTTCCTCTTTTTGTTTGGACATTTACTTTCCTTCTCCACGCAATTTAATGATTTGATCTCTCAAGGCGGCAGCCACCTCGAACTCCAGCATCTTGGCCGCCTCCTTCATCTGCTTCTCCAGGCTGGCAATGGCCTCCATCCGCTGGAGCTTGGTCATCTGGGACAGATCCTTGTCGTTGTAATCCGGCTTGTCCTCGCCGGACAGCGCCATCAGCTCCCGCACCGCCTTCTTCACCGTCTTGGGCACGATGCCGTGGGCCTTATTAAACGCGTCCTGCTTTTCACGACGGCGCTCCGTCTCGTCCATGGCTCTTCGCATGGAGGGGGTAATGGTGTCGGCGTACAAAATCACGATGCCGTCGGCGTTTCGCGCCGCCCGTCCGATGGTCTGGATCAGCGAGGTCTCCGAGCGGAGGAAGCCCTCCTTGTCCGCGTCCAGAATGGCCACCAGGGAGACCTCTGGCAGGTCCAGGCCCTCCCGCAAGAGGTTGATGCCTACCAGCACGTCGAACTCGCCCAGACGCAGATCTCGGATGATCTCCATGCGCTCGATGGTGTCGATGTCGTGGTGCATATACCGCACCTTGATACCCGCGTTTTTCAGATAGCTGGTGAGGCTCTCCGCCATTTTCTTGGTGAGGGTGGTGACCAGCACCCGCTCGTCCCGGGCGGTGCGTTCGGTGATCTCCCCGATCAGGTCGTCGATCTGCCCATCCACCGGGCGCACCTCCACTCGGGGATCCAGCAGGCCGGTGGGCCGGATCACCTGTTCCACCACCTGGCCCGAGCGCTCCCGCTCGTACTCGCCGGGGGTGGCGGAGACGTACACCACCTGGTTCAGCCGCTTCTCAAACTCGTCAAATTTCAGCGGCCGGTTGTCAAAGGCACAGGGCAGGCGGAAGCCGTACTCCACCAGGGTGGTCTTGCGGGCCCTGTCGCCATTGAACATGGCCCGCACCTGGGGCAGGGTGGCGTGGCTCTCGTCGATGAACAGCACGAAGTCCTTCGGGAAGTAGTCCAGCAGGGTGTGGGGGGGCGAGCCCACGGGCCGTCCCTCAATGACCCGGGAATAGTTCTCGATGCCGGAGCAATAGCCCAGCTCCTGCATCATCTCGATGTCGTACATGGTGCGCTGTTTGACGCGCTGGGCCTCGATGAGCTTGCCCTCGCGCTCAAAGAAGGCCACCCGCTCCTCCATCTCTTTGTAAATTTCCTGGATGGCGGCGTCCATCTTCTCCTTGGGGGTGACGTAGTGGGTGGCGGGCCAGATGGGGATGTTGTTCAGCCGCCGGATGGGTGTTCCGGTGACCACATTGATTTCAGATAGGCGGTCGATCTCGTCCCCGAAGAACTCCACCCGGATGGCGGTGTCCTTCCAGTAGGCGGGCCAGATCTCCACCGTGTCCCCCCGCACCCGGAACATATTGCGCTCAAAGGCGATGTCGTTGCGTTCGTAGCGGATGGCAACCAGCTTTTTCAGCAGATCCTCGATCTTGATGACCGTCCCCACCCGCAGGGCCACCATCATCTTGCCGTAGTCCTCCGGCTCGCCCAGGCCGTAGATGCAGGACACGGAGGACACCACGATCACGTCCCGCCGCTCCAGCAGGGACGCGGTGGCGGACAGCCGCAGCCGGTCGATCTCCTCGTTGATGGAGGAGTCCTTCTCGATGAAGGTGTCGGTGTGGGGGATATAGGCCTCGGGCTGGTAGTAGTCGTAGTAGGACACGAAATACTCCACCGCGTTGTTGGGGAAGAACTCCCGGAACTCGGCGCATAATTGCGCGGCCAGGGTCTTGTTGTGGGCCAGCACCAGGGTGGGCCGCTGGACGGCCTCAATGACCTTGGCCATGGTGTAGGTCTTGCCCGAGCCGGTGACGCCCAGCAGCGTCTGCTCGTCCAGCCCGTTCTCGATGCCTGCCGCCAGGGCGGCAATGGCCTCCGGCTGGTCGCCGCTGGGGGTGTATTCTGAGACCACTTCAAATTTTGGCATGACCATACCTCCCAAGACTGTTCAACAGTCTGTTCTTATCATAGAACGAACGTTTTAATATGTCAACCCTGTTTTTGGACAAATATCCGATTAAAATAAGCATATTATTATATCATGCCCGTCCATGGACAGCAAGGTGCTTTTGCGGGGAGAAATCTTTATAATTGTATGAAGAAAATTCGCCGGGGGACGGCGTTTGGAGGGGTTCCGGTCAGACCCTTCCAAAATCAGACCGGGAAGAGGGTCGGATTTTCGTTATTTTTTTCTCAATCTCGCCTTGCGTTTTGCGGTTTAAGGTGCTATAGTGTGTACCGCTCAAAAGCCACGCGGGCCCGTTGGCGCGAATACGGGTTCGCACTTTTTTTATTATAATCGAGGTGTCTCTCATGGAAACTATTCTGATTCAGCTCTCCTTCTCCATGGTAGGCGGGCTGTTGATGTCCCGTTTGGCCAAACTGCTCAATCTTCCCGCCGTCACGGCCTACCTGGTGGCGGGGTTGCTGCTGGGCCCCTACTGCCTGGGCGCGCTTCAGCTGACGCCCCTGGGCTTCACCACCGCCGAGTCGGTGGCCAGCCTGGATATCATCTCCCAGGTGGCGCTGGGCTTCATTGCCTTCACCATCGGCAATGAGTTCCGCCTGGAGCAGTTGAAAAGCATGGGGAAGCAGGCCATCACGGTGGGCATCCTGCAAGCGGTGATTACCACCGCCTTGGTGGATGTGGCTTTGGTGGCGCTGCACTTCATCAATCCCGATTTCATCTCCATCTCCTCCGCCATTACCCTGGGCGCCATCGCCGCCGCCACCGCCCCCGCCGCCACCCTGATGGTGGTTCGGCAGTACAAGGCGGACGGCCCGCTGACCAAGCTGCTGCTGCTGGTGGTGGCCATCGACGATGCGGTGGGTCTGGTGCTGTTCTCCGCCTCCTTCGGCGTGGCCTCGGCGCTGGAAAGCGGTTCCATCAGCGCCGTCACCGTGCTGGTGGAGCCGGTGATCGAGATCGTGCTGTCCCTGGCGCTGGGCTGCCTGGCGGGTTGGGCGCTGTACCGGGTGGAGAAGTACTTCCACTCCCGCAGCAAGCGCCTGTCCATCTCCATCGGCTTTGTGCTGCTCACCGTGGGATTGTCCATGGTGGAGTTTGAGGCGGGCGGCATCCATTTCGGCTTCAGCCTGCTGCTGGTGTGCATGATGACCGGCACCATCTTCTGCAACATCTGCGACTTCTCCGAGGAGCTGATGGCCCGTGTGGACGGCTGGACCACCCCGTTGTTCGTGCTGTTTTTCGTGCTGTCCGGCGCGGAGCTGGATCTGAAGATCCTGGCCAATCCCCTGGTGCTGCTCATCGGCGTGGTGTATATCATCTTCCGCTCCCTGGGCAAGTACCTGGGCTCCTATGGCAGCTGCGCCCTCACCGGGTGCAGCGAGAGCATCAAAAAACATTTGGGCATCACCCTGCTGCCCCAGGCGGGCGTGGCGCTGGGCATGGCCCTCACCGCTCAGCAGTTGGCCGACGGCGCGGTGGTGCGCAATGTGGTGCTGTTCTCCGTGCTGGTGTACGAGCTGGTGGGTCCGGCGCTGACCAAGCGCTCCCTTGTCGCCGCCGGCGAGATCCACGAGGAGGGCAAGACCAGCGCCCGCAAGAAGAATACCCCCAAAGCTCCCATCCAATTTGGATAAGTGATTTGAGCGGTTTTCTGACCGCGTTCCGGGTATACTAACGCTGAGGTGATCACAATGCTCAGCGAAAACCAACTGCTCAATCACATCTACCAGACCGCGGAAATGGGCCAGGAGGGCATTCAGTCGGTGCTGAAGTACACCGAAGAGCCCAGACTGGCAGCCGCCCTGAACAGCCAGCTCACCGAGTATGAGAAGCTGCAAAGCGCCGCCGGATCCATGCTACAGGCCCGGGGGGAGCCGCCAAAGGGGCTGGGCCCCGTGGCAAAGGTCTCCTCTGAGATGATGAGCACCATGAAGGCCATGACGGACCGCTCCGCCTCCAACATCGCGGAGATGATGATCCAGGGCTCCACCATGGGGGTGACCAAGAGCCTGCGCACCATCCGGGACTGCGACCTGAAGGATGACGGCGTGCGCCGTCTGGCGGACAAACTGCTCAAGACTGAGCAGGCCAACATTGAGGAAATGAAGCGTTTCCTGTAAACAGCGAAGGGCCTCCGTGTCCACGGAGGCCCTTCGGTTTTCCCATTCAGTTCAGCGAGCTGGGGCCGAAGCCATGGGGCAGCAGCTCCTTCAAGGGGAGTTTCACATACGCCCCATCCCCCCGAGCCACCAGCACGGTGAGGTCGGGGGCGAACTCATACAGCATCTGCCGGCAGGCGCCGCAGGGCCAGCAGTAGTCGGAGCTTTTCCCCACCACGGCCAGGGTGGTGAACTCCCTGTGGCCCTCGCTGACGGCTTTCACCAGGGCGGTGCGTTCGGCGCAGATGCACGAGCCGTAGGCGGCGTTTTCCACGTTGCAGCCGGTGAACACGGCGCCGTCGGCGCACAGCAGGGCCGCGCCCACGGGGAAGTGGGAGTAGGGCACATAGGAGCGCTCCAGCATAGTGAAGGCCAGATCCACCAGAGCTTGGTCAGTCATATCAAAAACTCCTTTCCGATTCGGGGATTTTTTGGCAAGGGGAGCGCAGCCGGCTCCTTATTCAATAGTATACCAGCTTTTTGCCCCGTGCGGAAGGGGAAAAGTGAGGAGTCCGGCGATTTTTGTTGTTGCAATGCGGGAAAGTTTCTGATATACTATAAGCTGTTCGCGTGGGGGCGTGCTATCCCCATACGTCCCGCTGTACGAAACAGGGAGCGCCGGGCGGAAGCTTTGGGCGCGGCCATCTAAAGATAAAGGACGGATGACAATGTTCGAGAAGGGAAAACGTGAGCGCCGCCAGAGCGAGGACGATAGGATATTCAATCGGATGCTTCTCTGGCTGGCCGGCGCGGTGGGGGTGGAGCTGCTCCTGCTGCTGCTGAAAAAGGTGTACGTGGACATGAAATGGGGTGGGATCCCCGCCAAAATGCTGTTGAACTTCTTCGAGGTGTACTGCATAGCGGGAGCTGTCCTCACCGTGGGCGGGATCGTCTGGGCGGTGCTGAACCACCGGACGGGCAGACGGCTGACGCTCCCCGTGGCCATCACCGCGGTCGTGGCCGGCCTGTGGCTGGTGTCCATGCTCAGCCGCTTTATGTGGAGCGAGGGTGTGAAGATCCTCCTGATGCTGCCTGCTGGGGCGGCGGTGCTGATCGTCATCTTTTTCCTCTATCAGCGCCCCTTCTTCTATAACGCAGTTTTCACCGGCGGCGCCTTGATGGCTGTCTGGCTCTATGGAAGGTATTACCTGGTTCGCCCCCGCGTCACCATGGCCTGCTTTATCGGGGGCTGGTTGATCCTGGCGGCTGCGGCGGCGCTGGCGTTTGTGCTGCGGAACAACGATGGAAAGCTGGGGCGCGTTCGGGTGCTTCCGCCCAGCTCCAACTATATGATGACCTGGATCACCTGCGGCGTCGCGGCGCTGTCCATGGTGCTGGCCCTGATCCTGGGTGTGTCCACGAGCCATTATCTGCTGTATGTTTTGGCGGGGTGGCTGTTTGCCCAGGCGGTGTTCTTCACTGTGAAGATGATGTAAATGTTATAAAGGAGCCCGCCTCCCCCTGACAGGGGAGGCGGGCTCTTCGTTTTGATTTAAATATGCCGGCGCTTAGAGGCCGTAGCGCATGGCGCTCTCGATCATTTGCTCAAAAATCTCGTCGAAGGAGGCGCCATTGAACGCGTTCTGGAAGCTCTTGGCCGCCTCATCCATCGCGGTACCGAGGGTCATGGATTCTTTTCCGACGGTCATCTTGATGCCGCCCGCCGCTTTGAACAGCAGGGTGGGGAAGAACTTATAGCTGATGAAGATCACCACAGCGGCGCCGAGGAAATACACCAGCCAGGACAGGCCGGAGTCGGAGCCGGGGCAGGTGTACTGGACGGAGAGGGCGCCGAAGATGATGGAGGACAGCACCGCCAGGAGGATGAATGTCAGCGCCATGGAGATGGACACGAAGGACAGCAGGAACGCCAGCAGCAGAAGGGCGGTGGTCAGCACGCCGTTGTTGGCGCTGGCCTGCCACGCGCCGCCCAGGGAGAGGGTGCTCTTCTGGGCCTTGGCGGCGACAAAGACCACCAGGATAAACAGAGCCATGCCGATGATCGCAATCAGTCCGCCGTACAGCAGGCTCTCAAAGAGGGGCGCGCTGACCTTGACGGCGTCCCTGCTGTAGGAATACTCGTTGATCGCGGAGACGACGGTGCTGCATATCTTATGCAGTACGCCGAATATGGCCAGACCCAGTGCCAGCACCCGGATGACGGTGAGGAGGGTGCTGACCATCATGTCCTGCCGCGCCAGGGAGTCCTGGACGGCCTGGGCGGGGGAGGCGAAATAGGACTTTAAGTAGCTCCACAGGCCGGAGGCGGCTGCTTTTGCCTTTTGCTGCATTTCAGACGGCTGCCGGGGCGCCTGCGGGGGAACCTGCTGCGGAGGAACCTGCTGGGAGTACTGAGGGGGCTGCTGCGGGGGAACCTGCTGGGGCTGCTGAGGGATCGGCTGCGGGATCTGCTCTGCCGCCCGCGCGGCGGCCTGGGCCTCCTCGCAGGTGCACTGGGCGCCGTCCTCCAGCTGCTTGCCGCAGAATTGGCAATACTTCATTGTGTTTAAACCTCTCTCTCTTCATTTTTTCCGGCCCCTGCCGGCGGGATTGTACCATTATCATTATATCAAATCAGCGCTTTTTGTCAATTCCTCCCGCCTGATGAATACAGCGCATTTAAAAAAGGGGTCAAAAGCTGTGATGGCCGTGGCTGAAGATGAGCAGCACCCCCAGGGCAAAGCCCAGCACGGTGGCCAGGATGGGCCAGCGGGACTTCCACTGGAGCGCCGCCTCGGGCAGCAGCTCGAAGAACACCACATACAGCATGGCCCCGCCCGCCAGGCTCAGGGCCGCGGCAAGGGCCGCCGGGGCTTGGTCTCCGATGAAATAGCCGGCCACCGCCCCCAGCACCGTGGGCAGGCCGCTGAGCGCCGCTACGGCAATGGCGGAGATGGTTTTGGAGCCGTCGTGCAGGAGGGGTGTGGCGATGCTCATGCCCTCGGGCAGGTTGTGCAGGCCGATGGTCACCGCTGCCAGCACGCTGGCCAGACAGATGCCCTGCACCGCCACCGTGGCCCCCACCGCCATGCCCACCGGCACGTTGTGCAGGGCCACCGCCGCCGCCAGCACGATGCCGGCGGTGTGTAGGTCGTGGTGGCCGCAGGCGCAGTGATGCGGGTTGGCCTCGTCCTCGTGGTGGGCGCTCTTGTCGATCCAGCAGTTGAGCAGATAGGTGACCCCGAAGCCTATCACCAGCAGCAGCGGCGTCATGGGCAGCCAGGGGGCGGCCTCCATGGCCTCGGGCACCATGTCCAGTGCCACGATGGACAGCATCAGCCCGGCGGTGAAGCTGAGCAGCAGACTGGTGCCCCGGGGGGACTCCCGCTTGAACAGCGCCGCCAGCACGCCGCCCAGAGCCAGACCGCCCACGCCGGTGGCGGCGGTGAGAAGGATCACAAATAAAACAGGGTTCATAGTGTGCGCTCCTACGTATGTTTTGCCGGGCAGACCGCAGGGTCTGTCCGGCAATTTTTCATATTAGCACAGGAGCCTGACAAAATCAACCTTTTTTGAACAGTTCCCGCAGGCCGATGACGATGAGGAACGCGCCGAAGCACTTCCGCAGCACCTCCACATCCAGCGCGGTAGCCGCCCAGGCGGTGAGGGCGGAGCATATCAGCCCCAGCCCGATCGCGGGCAGAAGGGCCCGCTTTTCCACATATCCGTTTTTGAAGTGGGCGGGCAGGGCGGTGGCGGCGGTGGGGAGGAAGTAGAGCAGGTTGATCCCCTGAGCCAGGGCCTGGGGCACCCCGGCAAAGCTGGTCATATAGATGAGCAGCAGGGAGCCGCCCCCCACGCCAAAGCCGGACAGTACCCCGGTGACCGCCCCGGCCAGGGCGGCAATGAGCCAGTCCATCATAAAAACGCCTTGACCCCGCCGTAGAGGATGAGCAGGGCGAACCCCCGGCGCAGCCACACCATGGACATCTTTTTGAACAGCTTTCCGCCGGCCCAGCCGCCGGCCAGCCCCCCAGCCAGATAGGGCAGAGCCATGACCGGATCCAGCTGACCCCGGAACCAGTACACCCCGGCGGACAGGGCGCACAGCGGCGCGATCACCGCCACCGACGTGGCGAAGGCGCGGCGCTGATCCAGGCCACATTTGCCCGCCAGCATGGGCACCAGCACCTGGCCGCCGCCCCCGCCGAAAAAGCCGTTGACCACCCCGGCGGCTCCGCCCGCCAGAGCGTACCACAAAGTTTTGGAATTTCCCTTTTTCACCGTATATCACCCGCATCAGTATGCCGCGGCCAGGGGCTTACTATTCTTTGCTGCCATATGGGACGGCGCAAAGGGCAGCCTGCTTCTTGACAAAATAGAGATAATGTAAAGAAACTTTCCTTGCGAACCCTCAGGAAACCCGGTATAATGCTCCAAAACCCGGGAAAGAGGGGAAAAACGTGCCAAAATCTACCAAGGATGAAATCATGACAGCGCTGAGCGGGCTGCTCCGGGTTAAACGGCTGGACGACATCACCGTCACCGAGCTGGTGGAGCAGTGCGGCATCTCCCGGCAGGCGTTCTATTATCACTTTTCCGATTTGTACGGCGTGGTGGACTATGGCATTCAGCAGTTTTTGGAGCAGCTTGAAGCGCCCAGCCCGGATCAGTGGCGAGCCGCCCTGGAAAAGACGCTGACCCTGCTGCGGGAAAACCGCACCGTGGTGCTCAACGTCTACCGGGCCTATGAGCGCAGCTATGTGGAGCACGACCTCCGGCAGTGGGCCGCGCCCCTGGTGGAGACGCGCGTCCGGCTGGCCGCCCAGAGGTACAGCGTGACGGAGGATCAGATCGGCTTCATGGCAGAGGTGCTCACCCAGGCGCTGGCCAGCATTGTGCTCAGCTGGGTGGAGCGGGGAATGCCCTCCAGCGTCATCGAGCGGATGGACGACTTTGACATCCTGGTGGGGGGCTGCCTGGAGTACACCATGGAGCGGCTGTCCCAGAAAAATAAAGAAAGCTGACAAAGACGAACGGAAAGCAGCTGGAAATGGCGAAAAGCTTCCTGCTGTGGCTGAAGGAACAGAAGCTGTGAAAATTGCCTATTGCAATTTTAAGGGAGTATGTTACAATAGGCCCGACAACTGAATACAAAGACAGTTGCGAGAAATGCAGTAAAAAGGAAAGGAAGAAGCAAAATGCCCAAGTTTGTCAAACGGGCCCTTTTGCTGCTTGTCGTGGCGGCCATGCTGCCGGTCTCACTGTACGGATGTACAGGAGATACGGAGCCCAGCCAAAGCCCCACGGCATCTGCACAATCGGGCGAGTTACCCAACGGGAACTCAGTCACGGTAGGTATCGCACAGGATTTGAGCAACCTCGACCCACAGCTGGCCAAAACGGCGGGGATTCGTGAGGTTCTGTTCAACATCTTCGAAGGACTGGTGAAAGCCAGCCCCGACGGCTCGGTGATCCCGGCCGTCGCCAGTGACTATGAGATCTCTGAGGACGCCACTACGTACACCTTCACCCTGCGGGAAGGCGTCACGTTCCACAACGGAGAGATTGTCACCATCGAGGATGTGGTCTATTCCCTGGAACGCTGCGCCGGATCGGAGAACGATGGAAAGCCTCTGGTCTCGGCGTTTTCTAATGTCTCCAAGATCGAAGCGACCGATGACAGCCATGTGGTCATCACCCTGGCCGAGCCCAGTCTGGAGTTCCTCAACGCCCTCACCGCCGCCATCATCCCCAAAGACTCCGGCCCCACCATCACCGAGACGATGATCGGCACCGGGCCCTTCCAATTTGTCTCCTACGCCCCCCAGGACAGCCTGGTGATGGAGAAGTATGACGGCTATTGGAACGGGGAGAAGGCGGCCAAACTGGATAAGGTCACCTTCAAGATCGTTCCCGACGTGAACGCCATGGTCGTCGGCCTGAAGGGCGGCACGCTGGACATGGTGGTCCATCTGCCCAACAATTTGGAGGGCGAGGTGGAGAACGACTTCACCGTCCACGAGGACACCATGAAGCTGGTGCAGGCGCTGTACATCAACAACGCTGTGGAGCCCTTTGACAACGAGCTGGTACGTCAGGCCATGTACTACGCCATCGACGTGGACCAGATCATCGACTTTGTGTGCGGCGGCGCGGGTGTGCCCACCGGCACCAGTATGTACCCCGCCCAGGAGAAATATTTCATGCCTGAGCTGGCCGGGAACTATGCCCCCAACGTGGAGAAGGCCAAGGAGCTGCTGGCCCAGGCGGGTTATCCCGACGGCTTTACCATGACCATTACCGCCCCGTCCAACTACGCCCAGCACGTGGATACCGCCCAGGTCATCATCGAGCAGCTCAAGGCGGTGGGTATTACCGCGGAGCTGGTGCAGGTGGAGTGGGAGAGCTGGGTGTCCGACATCTACCGGGGCCGGGACTACCAGACCACGGTGTGCGGCATCTCCGCCGACGACATGACCGCCCGGGAGATGCTGGTGCGGTACATGAGCGACAACCAGAAGAACTTCATCAATTTTGCCGACGAGGAGTTCGACGATGTGCTGACCCGCGCTATGGCTGCCACCGATGAGGAGGAGCAGGTCACGCTGTACAAGCGGGCGGAGGAGATCCTCAACGAGAAGGCGGCCAGCCTGTGGATCCAGGATCTGTGCGACCTGGTGGTGATGAATCCGGCGCTGGACGGCTTCACCTTCTACCGCACGTATGTGATTGATATGTCCACGATCAGCTATAAATAATCGTATTCCCCCGCCTGCGGCGGGGGAATACTGTAGAAAGGGGGGTGTTCTCCTGTGGGAAAAACCTTGCTGAAACGAGCGGGACTGCTCATCGGCACCCTGCTGCTGGTGAGCGTGCTGGCCTTTGTGGCCTTTTCCGTCATCCCCGGCGATCCCACCGACTCCATCCTGGGCATCGAGGCCACCGAGGAGCAGCGCTTGGCCCTCCGTACCCAGCTGGGGCTGGATCAGCCCATTCACCAGCGGTACTGGAGCTGGCTGACCGCCTTTGTCACCGGGGACTTCGGCCAGTCCTACAAATACGATATGCCGGTGTCCCGGCTGGTGGCCGCCCAGGCGAAGGTGACGCTGGTGCTGGCGGCTGTCTCCTTTGTCCTGATCATGGTCATCTCCCTGCCCCTGGGCCTGATCTCCGCCCGGCATCGGGGGGGCATCGTGGATCGGGTGGTGACGGTGCTCACCCAGGTCACCATGTCGGTGCCCAACTTCATCATGGGCATTGGCCTGATGTTCCTGTTCGCCCTGGTGCTCCACTGGTTTGAGCCAAAGTACGTTCCCCTGGAGGACGGGCTGGGGGCGCATCTGCGGTTTATGGTGTTCCCGGCCCTGGCCGTCGCCCTGCCCAAGAGCGCCATGACGGTGAAGCTCCTGCGGGGTTCCATCCTGGGTGAGATGGGTCAGGACTACATCCGCACCGCCTACAGCAAGGGCAATAGCCAGGGCTCCGCGCTGTGGCGGCACGTGCTGCGCAACGCCATGATCCCGGTGGTGACCTTCCTGGCCATGGCCATTGGCGACATCATGGCGGGCTCCATCGTGGTGGAGCAGGTGTTCAGCATCCCCGGTCTGGGCCGCATCCTCATCTCGTCCATCGGCAACCGGGACTACCCGGTGGTGCAGGCCATCGTGGTGCTGCTGGCCGGGGTTGTGGTGCTGTGCAACTTCCTGGCCGACCTGCTCTACCGGGTGATGGATCCCCGGATAGCTGAGAGGTGAGCGCCATGAAGAAAAAGAACTGGTATCTCACCATCGGGATCATTTTGACGGCGTGTATGCTGATATTGATCGCCGTGGGCTTCTTCTGGACGCCCTATGAGCCCTCCGCCATGAGCGCCGGGGATCGGAACGCAAGGCCCTCCCTCCGGCACCTGTTCGGCTGTGACTCCTTTGGGCGGGACATCTTCTCCCGCACGTTAGAGGGGGCGGGGGCCACGCTGACCATCGCCCTGGCGGTGCTGGCGCTGGGTGCGGTGTGCGGGCTGGTCATCGGCGCGCTGTGCGGCTACTACGGCGGCGCGGCCGACGCCCTCATCATGCGCCTGTGCGACGCCATCGCCGCCTTCCCCAGCGTCCTGCTGGCCATGGTGGTGCTGGCGGTCACCGGGCCGGGAAAGTACAACGTCATCGGGGCGCTGGGGGTGCTGTTTATCCCCAGCTTCGCCCGGCTTGTCCGGGGAGAGTTCCTCAAATACCGGGATCGGGATTTCGTCCAGTCGGCCAAGCTGATGGGCGTGTCCGACCTGCGGATTATCTTTATCCATATCCTGCCCAACACTTGGCCGGTGTTGCTGTCCGGATTGACGATTGGGTTTAATAACGCGGTGTTGGCGGAGGCGTCCATGAGCTACCTGGGCATCGGCGTCAGCGCCCAGGAGCCCAGCTTGGGCTATATGCTCAAGGATGCCCAGGGATATTTCTTCACCCTGCCCTGGTGTACGGCGTTCCCGGCGGCGGTGGTCATCCTGCTCATCCTGGGTGTCGGCCTGCTGGGCGAGGGTATCCGGGAGTGGATGGGGGTGGCGTCATGATGCTGGATATCCGGGATCTGTCGGTGGTGTTCACCGACAGGGGGTCGCCCTTTACAGCCGTTGACCGTTTTTCGCTTCAGATGGAGGAAGGGGAGATCGTGGGTATTGTGGGCGAGTCCGGCTCGGGCAAGTCCATGACCGCTCACGCCCTGATGGGGCTCATCCGCCGCTCCCAGGTGACGGTGAGCGGCAGCGCGGTCTTTGAGGGGACAAATCTGCTGACCCTGTCCCGCAGCGAGCTGCGGCAGTACCAGGGGCGGGATCTGTCCATCATCTTCCAAGAGCCCATGACCAGCCTAAACCCCACCATGCGCATTGGCAAGCAGGTGGAGGAATCGCTGCGCATCCACGAGAAGCTGTCCCAGGCCGAGCGTAAAGTGCGGGCCCTTGACGCCATGGCGCTGGCCGGCCTGCCCGACCCAGAGGCGGTATACCGCCAGTACCCCCACCAGCTGTCCGGCGGGATGCGGCAGCGGGTGATGATCGCGGCGGCGCTGGTGCTTCGGCCCCGGCTGCTCATCGCCGACGAGCCGACGACCGCGCTGGACGTGACCATCCAGGCCCAGATTCTGGAGACGCTGAAGGACATCAACCGCAAGGAGGGCACCGCCATCCTGTTCATCTCCCACGACCTGGGGGTCATCAAGGCGCTGTGCGGCCGGGTGGTGGTGATGAAGCAGGGGAAGATCGTGGAGTCGGGGCCGGTGGACGACGTGTTCTACCACCCCCGGGAGGATTACACCAAGCTGCTCATCGCCTCCCGGCCGAAGCGGCAGAAGCTGAGAGGGGGCGGTAAGGGTGAGTGACCCGATTGTTCGCATCCGAAATCTCAACAGCTGGTACGGGAAGGGCAAGGAGCGCAGGCAGGTACTGCGGGACGTGTCCGTGGAGCTGGCCCCCGGCGAGGTGCTGGGCATTGTGGGCGAGTCCGGCTCGGGCAAGACCACCCTGGCCAAGTGTGTGCTGGGGATGGTCACCGACATCACAGGCGAGCTGACCGTCAACAGCCAGCGGCCCCAGATGGTGTTCCAAGACCCCTACGGCTCGCTGAACCCGGCCAAGACGGTGGGCTGGATTTTGGAGGAGCCCCTCCGGGCCGCTGGAATGAAGGACAAAAATAAGCGCCGCCGCAAGGTGGCGGAGTTCCTGCCCCTGGTGGGGCTGGAGGAGGAGCACCTGGCCCGCAAGCCTGCCCAGCTGTCCGGCGGACAGCGCCAGCGGGTGGCCATCGCCGCCGCGCTCATCCAGGGCAGCAAACTCATCGTGCTGGACGAGCCGGTGTCGGCGCTGGATGTGACGTTACAAGCCCAAATCCTCCGCCTGTTGGCGGATTTGAAGGAAAAGCTGGGCCTGTCCTACCTGTTCATCTCCCACGACCTGGCGGTGGTGTACCAGCTCTGCGACCGGGTGGCGGTGATGACCGGCGGGGAGATCGTGGAGATGGGGGACGTGGACGAGATCTACGACCACCCCAAGCACCCCTATACAAAAAAGCTGCTGGACGCCTCCCTGGCGCTGGATTAGGGGGCGCTTTGGCAAAAAAAGACCCGGGATCAGGGCCGCAGGCCCCGATCCCGGGTTGTTTCGTTAATTGGCTTTTAAAAGCGGAGGTCTCTCAGCTTATGGACGCGCCGTCCACGTTGATGACAGTGCCGGTGACATAAGCGGCCTGGTCGCTGGCCAGGTAGAGGAACGCGTTGGCCACGTCCTCGGGCTGGCCCACCCGGCCCAGGGGGATGCCGGCGGCAATACGGTCCACCATCTCCTTGGGCAGCGCGGCCACCATGTCGGTGGCGGTGACGCCGGGGGCCACTGCGTTCACGCGGATCTGATCCTTTGCCAGCTCACGGGCCAGGGAGATGGTCATGCCGTTGACGGCATACTTGGAGGTGGGGTAGCCGCAGCCGGCGGGCTGGCCGTACTTGGACACCAT
>JAAVHT010000024.1:1866-17393 GCA_014799565.1 Clostridiales bacterium | reverse complement strand
GAAGACGCGCCGATTTTAGGCTCTGCAAAGAGCGGAGTCGGCAAATTTCTTGTCGAAATTTGCCGACTCCGTTGGTACGCCCGGAGGGACTCGAACCCCCAACATTCAGAACCGGAATCTGACGCTCTATCCATTGAACTACGGGCGCGTTTGTTTGACGCTCATACAGTATAGCAGGATTTCCACCCGTTGTAAAGGGAGAATTTGAGAAAATTTTTCTTGGACGGATTTTTCTTGTGCAGTTTGACACCTGTAAAATCCTCCGCCCGCCTTGCTTTTTTCCCCGCAATTTGCTATGCTAAAGCAAATCGTCCCACTGAGAGGAGATACACATGATTACCATTCACAATTCCCCGGTTCGCTGGCAAGAAGGCCGCTTTGCTCCCGCCGAGACCCCCAGCGGCCGGGAGGGCACCATGGCCCACGCCATCCTCATGGCTCACAATACCTCCAGCAGCTCTGACCGACTGTCCATCCGCTTCGACGCCATGGCGTCTCACGACATCACCTACGTGGGCATCATCCAGACCGCCCGGGCCTCCGGCATGAAGGAGTTTCCCCTGCCCTACGTGCTCACCAACTGCCACAATTCCCTGTGCGCCGTAGGCGGCACCATCAACGAGGATGACCACGTATTCGGCCTGTCCGCCGCGAAAAAGTACGGCGGCGAGTTCGTCCCCGCCCACCAGGCCGTCATCCACTCCTATATGCGGGAGCGGTATGCCGCCCCCGGCAAAATGATCCTGGGCTCCGACTCCCACACCCGGTACGGCGCCTACGGCTGTATGTCCATCGGCGAGGGCGGCCCGGAGCTGGCCCGGCAGCTGCTGCGCAAGACCTACGACATCGCCTACCCCAAGGTGGTCGCCATCTACCTCACCGGCGCGCCCCGGCCCGGCGTGGGCCCCCAGGACGTGGCCCTGGCCCTGGTGGGGGCCACCTTCAAAAACGGCGCGGTGAAGAACGCCGTCATGGAGTTCTTTGGCCCCGGCGTGGCAAATCTCTCCATGGACTACCGGGCGGGTATCGACGTGATGACCACCGAGACCACCTGCCTGTCCTCCGTGTGGCAGACCGATGAACAGACCAAGACCGCCCTCACCCTGCTGGGCCGGGGGGACAGCTACCGGGAGATGGCCCCCGCCGACGGCGCGTACTACGACGGCGTGGTCACTGTGGAGCTGGACAAGGTGGAGCCCATGATCGCCCTGCCCTTCCACCCCTCCAACGCCTACACCATCCGGGAGTTCAAGGCCAACATGGCCGATCTCCTGCACCAGGTGGACGTGGACGCGGCAGAGCAGCTTGGCGTGAAAAACGCCCCCTCCCTGGTGAACAAGATCGTGGACGGCCAGTTCCATGTGGATCAGGGCGTCATTGCCGGCTGCTCCGGCGGCACTTATCAGAACCTGAAGCGGGCCGCCGAGATCCTCAAGGGCTGCGGCATCGGCTCCGACGCTTTCTGGCTGTCCTGCTACCCCGGCTCCATGCCCATCAACCTGGAGCTGACCCGCGACGGCTCCATCGCCCAGCTCATGGCGGCGGGAGCCTCCATCCGCTCCTGCTTCTGCGGGCCCTGCTTCGGCGCGGGAGACGTGCCTGCCAACGGCGCCTTCTCCATCCGCCACTCCACCCGCAACTTCCCCAACCGGGAGGGCTCCAAGCCCGGGGACGGCCAGATCTCCTACGTGGCCCTTATGGACGCCCGTTCCATCGCCGCCACCGCACGGATGGGCGGCGTGCTCACCGGGGCGGACGAGCTCCCCGACATCCCTGCCGACCGGGCCGACGAACAGTGGAATTACGACGACTCCGCCTACCAGTCCCGGGTGTACTTCGGCGTGGGCAGGCCCCAGCCCGAGGCCGAGCTGGTCTTCGGCCCCAACATCGCCGACTGGCCGGAGCAGATCGCCCTGCCGGACGACCTGCTGCTCACCTGCTGCGCCGCCATCTACGACCCGGTGACCACCACCGACGAGCTCATCCCCTCCGGGGAGACCTCCTCCTACCGCTCCAACCCCCTGCGGCTGTCTCAGTTTGCCCTTTCCCGCAAAGATCCCCAGTATGTTCCCCGGGCTCAGGCTGTCCAGGCGGTGGAAAAGCTGCGCCAGGAGAACCCGAATGCACCTGAAGTAAAAGAAGCGCTGGCCGGCTATGATCCCGCTCGCACAGGGCTGGGCTCTCTGGTCATGGCTTTGAAGCCCGGCGACGGCTCCGCCCGGGAGCAGGCCGCCTCCTGCCAGAAGGTCCTGGGCGGCTTCGCCAATATCTGCTACGAGTACGCCACCAAGCGCTACCGCTCCAACGTGGTCAACTGGGGGATGCTGCCCTTCACCGCTGACGGCTTAGCGGAGCTGAATCTCCAGCCCGGCGACCGGGTCTACATTCCCGGCATCCGCGCCCTGCTGGAGGGGGACGGCGAGACCGTTCAGGCCACCATTCTGCGCAAAGGCGGTGAGACCAGCGTCACCCTGTCCCTGCCCGGACTGACAAGAGAAGAGCGGGACATCATCCTGGCCGGGTGCCTCATCAATTACTACGCAGAGGAGTAACCCTTATGGACTTGGAGCTGTATGTCCCCAAGCTGGACGAGCTGTGGTTCTACCGGCAGATGATGGCTGACCCCGCCACCATGGCCTATAACGCGGGCTACGACCCTTGGCCGGGCTACCATCGGGACACCGGCTGCATCGACTTCCCGGAGGAGGAGTGGGCAGAATGGTACGCCCACTGGGTGGGACAAGAGCCGAAGCGGTTCTACGCCTACATCCGGCGGAAATCCGACGGCGCGTGGATCGGCGACGTCTGCTTCCACTACACACCGGACAAGGACTGGTGGGACATGGGCATCGTGATCTATGCCCCCTACCGGGGCCGGGGCTATGCCGCACCCGCCCTGGGGCTGATGCTGGATCACGCCTTCCGGGACTGCGGCATCAGCCGCATCCACAACTACTTCGAGACCACCAGGGACGCCGCCTGGAAGGCTCACCTGGCGGCGGGCTTCCGGGATATGGGCACCGAGAACGGCATCCGCCACCTGATGGTGACCCGCGAGGAGTACCTGGCCGCCCACGCCGAATAAGACTCACAGGGACGGAGCTTAACAGTTCCGTCCCTGTTTCTTAATAATTGCGCGGGTAGACACGCCGCCAATTTTGTGCTATGATGTCCACAGACAGAGTTCGACACGATTTACGGAGGTGTGTCCTATGCGGACAAAACGATATCTCTCCCTGCTGCTGGCGGCTTTGATGGCGCTGACCCTCACCGCCTGCGGCGCGGCCTTGAAAAAGGATAACAACACGGCCATGTCTATCGCCCCTGCCCAGCTCTCTGAGGAAGAGGCCGCCCTGGCCGAGCTGCTGGCCCTTGACCTGGAGAACTATCACATCCTCGCGTTCCAGGCGAAGGGCGCAAAGACGCTCCAGTTCAACACCTATGAGCTGGTGGGCGGGGAATGGAACCGCATTCAGGGCGGCGGGGGCGCGGAGCTGAGCGCGGAAAGCGGCCGGATCGCCCTCACCTTCGGCAAGATGACCGACGGGGTGCGGCTGGCGTTCCAGACGGAGGGTCAGATCATGTCCTCCTCCATCCAGCCGGAGCCGGGGGACGATGTGTCCGCCATGACATTTGCCACCTCCATGCTGGGGGAATCCAAGGCCATTACGCTGGAGGAGGAAATCCCGCTGGCGGTGCAGATCGTCACCTCCAAAAACGAGATCCATTCCTACGATGTGAGCTACTTCGGGATGCCTCGGGAGTACGCCAAGTACGGCTATGAGCACGTCTACGCCATCACGGTGATGTTCAGCGCTCAGGAGCTGGGCAGCGCCCCTTCCGCAGAGCCTTCGCCCAAAAATTGAATGGAACCGCCCCCCGGCGCACATCGGGGGGCGGTTTTTTACAGTTCAAGCCAGTTTTGCAGATCGTTCAAATCCTCCGCGATATGTACATAGGGGAACGGCTGGAACGCGGGCGCCTGAGTGGTGCCGTTGAGCACCGCGCAGAAGTCGCAGCCTCCCGCCTGGGCGGTGGCGGCGTCAATGACCGTGTCCCCGCAGAACAGCACCTGCTCCGCGTGCAGGCCCAGCTTTTCCAGGGCCAGCCGCAGCCCCTCGGGATGGGGCTTGGAGTGGTGAACCTCGTCCCCGCCGATGACCAGATCCAGCAGATCTAAATGCCCCTGGTGGGCGAAAATGCGCCGGATGGTCGGGCCCGGCTTGGTGGACACGATGGCGGTGCGCACCCCCATATCCTTCAGCGCCCGCAAAAGCTCCGCCGCGCCGGGGAAAAGGGTGGTGCCCTCAACCATCAGCTTGCGGTCATCGCCCTGGGCCTTCACCCCCACAGTGATCTCGAACTGGTGGCGGAAGGCCGCCTGCCGGGATCGGTCATAATCGCCGGTGATAAGGGAGTAGCCGTCCTCCAGCGTGAGGCCGATGGTGTGCCGCACCTGCTCCACTGTGGGCTCATCCAGCCCCAGCGCCTGGAAGCCCAGGCGGTAGCCCTCGGCGATGGCGGGGGTAGAGTCCCCCAGGGTGTAGTCAAAGTCGAAAAATACCCCTTGATAGTTCATGATATGACCTCGGTTTTCAAAAGTCAGCCCCGCTCACGGGCCGTTTGGGGAATCATACCACAGCCGGGGACGGTTTTCAACACTTAAAACATTTAACTTTCCGCCTGCTCCAGCAGGTTGGCCGCGCCGTAGCGCAGGCAGCGGTACAGCCGCTGGCGGCCCCGCTTCAGCGTGCGGGACACGGTGGACTTGTTTACCCCGCACTGCTGGGCAATGGCCTCCATGCTCATGTTCCGCCCGTAATAGAGGATCATGTACTCCCGCTGGCGCTCGGTCACGTCCTGACGCAAAGCATGGGTCAGGTTGCGCTTCAGGCGGTTGATCTGATCCTTGTTGTCCTCCGCCATCAGGTTGGTGTACACCGCCAAATCCACCATGCCGAAGGTGTTGTCGTAAGAGATGGTTCGCATGGCTTATGCCCTCCTTCTGTGGTCTGTGGGAATGCCCCCGGAGCGCCGGGGGGCGTGCTTTTCATAGTATCGCTCCAGGTGCCGGGCCACCGCCCGCACGTCCCGGTACATGGAGCGCAGAGGACGGATGCGCCCGTCCAACTGCTGCCTGAGCTCCTCGCTGCCCGCCTCCCGGCTGGCGCGCTCCAATTCCACGATGCGGCCGCGCAGCGCGGCCGCCGTCTGCTCATATTCCAGCGATAGTTCGTATAGTGTCACAATGTCTCCTTTTCATTTCTACCCACCCGGCGCAGCCTGTGGGCAAAATAGCTCCGGGCGTAGCGGCCCAGGCAGTCCTCGCAGACCGCCCCGACCTCCAGCTCAAAATAGGGATCCCCCGGGTACAGCTCCCCCCTGCACAGGGCGCACTGCGGCTCCCGGAGGGCTGGAGGCCCCGCTCCTCCCGTTCCCGCTCCCTTTCCCATATTTTTAAAATCTTTTTGAAAAATGGTTGACAAACCCGCCTCCTGCTGTTATAATAAGCTCCGCTGTGAATGCGGAAGGCTTCTGTGCTGGTGTAGCTCAGCCGGTAGAGCAGCTGATTTGTAATCAGCAGGTCGGGGGTTCGAATCCGTCCACCAGCTCCACCTTCTTTCCGCCCAACTGAATACGGAGGAGTACCCAAGTGGCCAAAGGGGACAGACTGTAAATCTGCTGGCTTTGCCTTCGATGGTTCGAATCCATCCTCCTCCACCAAACCGAAAGCGAATGCGAAAGCATTCGCTTTCGGTTTGGGTTCCGGCGGCCCTTGGCCGCCTCCACCCTTCGGTGATTTTAATGCTCGGCGGAAATGAATTCCGCCTGCGCAATTCTCCGCCGCTTTGCGGCTGCGAATTTACGGCGCATAAGCGCCGCCGGCCAGAAGGCCGGTTTTCCGTGCTGGCGCCCCGTTAGGGCGAGCATTATATTGCTTACCTTCGCGCCCTTAACCGCTCCGCATTGCTCGAACCTCCTTTCTTAATTTAAAACGCACGTTCGATTTCGTTCCCTAAGATACCACTCCGCGCCGTGGAAGTCAAGGCCGTGGAAGAGGATTTTTGTCGGCAAAATTTTTTAAAAGACCTGATAAATGGACAGGCATTTCAGGAAACGTTGCACACTCCCCCGCCGTAGAGCCCGGATTTACAAAGGTTTTACATCTTATCTGTTGACGCGCCGGCGGCGGGGAGTTATGATGGACAAAACAAATGGGAGGCCGCTATGAAGAAGAAAACAACAGTTGGACTGCTTGGGCTGGCGGCGGCGGGGGCCGGCGCGGCCGGCGGCTGGGCCGCCTTGGGCAATTACCTATATAACCAGATGATGCTGCCCCAGGTGCGGGATCCGGCGCAGGAGGATCGCAACCCGGCGCAGAATGAGGGCCGGCTTTGGGCCCGGGGCCGGGAGGGCTTCCGGGACGCCACCATCCAGGCGCTGGACGGCCTCATTTTATGGGCCGCCCTGGTTCCGGGCAATCAAGACTGCCACCGCTGGGCCGTCTGCGTCCATGGTTATCACGACACCTATGAGTCCATGGGCGCCATCGCCAAGCACTACAGCGATTTGGGCTGGCACGTGCTGATGCCCGACCAGCGGAGCCATGGCCAGAGCGAGGGCGATTACGTGGGCTGGGGCTATGACGAGCGGCTGGATCTGGTGGGCTGGTGCAATTATATCGTCCGAAAGGATCCGGAGGCGGAGATCGTGCTCCACGGCGTATCCATGGGCGCGGCCACGGTTCTCATGGCCACCGGCGGAGCCCTGCCCCAGCAGGTGAAGGCCGCCGTGTCCGACTGCGCTTACACCACGATTGAAGCCCAGGCCCGCCATGTGCTGAGCCGTTTCCAGGAGGGACTGCCCACGCGGGTGCCCCTCCCCTCGGGACTGCTCTTTGCCGCGCTGCGCAAGACGGCGCTGCGCCGGGCGGGCTTTGACCTGCGGGACGCCGCGCCCATCCGGGCGGTGGCCCGATCCAAAACCCCTACGCTTTTCATCCACGGCGTGGAGGACGACTTTGTGCCCGCCGCCATGATGGGCAAGCTCTATCAGGCCGCCAAGTGCCCCAAGAGCTTCCTGTGGATGCCCGGCGCCGACCACGCGGCGTCGGTGGGGACGGATCCGAGGCTGTATTGGACGGCCGTATCCACCTTCCTGAGCGATTATTTCCCGGAACCCGAGGAATGACGAAAAAGCATCCGGCCCCCAAAGCGGGCTGGATGCTTTTTTCATTTTTCGCAAAAATAGGAGGAAACTTTGAATTTCCCGTTGACAGGAGGGCTAAAAACCAATATATTAGATGGGCTGGTACAGAATACCGGGCAGCTCTGACAAATTAGCACATTGGTTATGGGGAATGAGTGTGGAATATACAACACGATACGATCAAGAATTTGATCGGCGATATGCCTACGACGGCTGCGACCTGGGGGCCGTGTGTACCCCGGCACAGACNGTATTTAAGCTGTGGAGCCCGGAGGCCGTCCGGGTAGAGCTGTTTTTATACCGGGACGGCGTCTCGGACGCCTACGACCGGCTGGCNCTGGCNCCCGGTGNGCGGGGCGTGTGGACAGNAANCGTGGAGGGAGATCTCCACGGAGTNNATTACGATTACGAGGTNGANACGGCCTCCGGGACGGCCCGCACCGCCGATCCCTACGCCCTGGCCTGCGGCCGCAACGGGGCNCNGAGCATGGCGGTGNANCTGTCCCGCACCAACCCGGAGGGGTTTGAGCNGGACTGCCCGCCCCCTGCCCAGCCCGAGCGCATCATCTACGANCTCCATGTGAAGGATTTTTCCTATGACGCGGACAGCGGCGTGCCGGCGCGGCTCCGGGGNAAATTCAAGGCTTTTTCCTGGCGGGNCGCNGACGGGCGGCTGCCCGTCTGCATGGAGCATCTGCGCGGCCTGGGGGTCACCCACGTCCAGCTGCTGCCCATCTTCGACTTCGCCTCGGTGGACGAGGGCGGNGACGAAAATCANTTCAACTGGGGCTATGATCCGCTGAATTACAACGTACCCGAGGGCAGCTATTCCACCGACCCCGACGACGGNGCCGTCCGCATCCGGGAGTGCAAGGAGATGATCCANNCCCTTCACGCCAACGGNATGCGGGTGGTGATGGATGTGGTGTACAACCACACCCACGGCGCTGACTCCTGGCTGGAGCGCTCCGCGCCGGGTTACTACTACCGCNGGTGGNCGGACGGGTCGCTGTCCAACGGCTCCGGCTGCGGCAACGACGTGGCGGCNGGCCGCGCCATGGNGGACAATTATATNCTCAACTCGGTGCTGTACTGGGCGCGGGAGTACCANATCGANGGCTTCCGCTTCGACCTGATGGGCCTTTTGACNGTGGATCTGATGAACCGNATCCGCTGGGCGCTGGACGCCGANTTTGGCCCGGGGGAAAAGCTGGTGTACGGCGAGCCTTGGCGGGCAAACGATTCCCCCATGGAGCCCGACACCGCCTCGGCNTTGAAATNCAACATTCAGCGCCTGGATCCGGATATCGCCATTTTCTGCGANACCACCCGGGACGCCATCAAGGGCGANTGCTTCCACGGGGAGCAGCCTGGCTTTGTCAACGGNGCCNTGGGGCTGGGAGAGACCATNCTGGCCTCCGCCGCGGGNTGGATGGGCGGNGAGGGNGGCTTCCANCCCCGATCCTGCGGGCAGATCATCAACTANGTGTCCGTCCACGANAANTANACCCTGTGGGACAAGCTGNCGCTGTGCGCTGACGGGACGCCCTCCTATCGGGATTCCCGGGACGACCTGCTGGCCCAGAACCGTCTGGCGGCGTTNATCTGCTTCACCTGCCAGGGNAACATCTNTTTCCAGGCCGGGGAGGANTTTGCCCGCACCAAGCTGGGGGATCACAACAGCTATAAGTCGTCCCCNGACGTGAACAANCTGGACTGGCACCGGGCCTGGACNTTNGGNGGGCTGACGGACTACNACCGNNAGCNCNTCCGNCTGCGNAAGACGCTGCCCGGNCTGTGCGANAANNNCGCCAANGCNGGGGAGCGCATCGTGGAGCGCAANGTNCACCNGGANGGGGTGGTNTCCTTCCAGGTNGANNNGGGCGGCCNCTGNGGAGAGCGGCTGTTCGTGATCTATAACGCCACGNCCAGCGATTACGCNATCCAGNTGCCCNCNGGGCGGTGGACNATCCGGGCGGACGGCNNGGANGCCGACCAGCACANGCCCCTNATTTCCCAGGGNAACTGGGTNACNGTGCNGCCCCGGAGCGGGATGCTGCTNCAGANCTGANTCANGGTCNCTGGNNAAGNGTGGAGGATAACGTGAAAATAGAACAGGATTTGGTNGGGAAAAGAGTTCGCGTCAGAAACTATNTNNAGTCGGATCTTGAATTCCTGACCGGTATGTGGTTTGACGAGGAAAACGGGAGATATTTGAGCGACCCNACCCAGGAGCACGTGGANGAGGGATACCAAAGGGCGCTGGATACGTTGGGAGAAAGCNAGGANGGATACTACCTNGTGGTTGAGCTTNCGGACAGNCCGGAGCNTATCGGCTCCTGNTGTATGTTTCCTGACGGAGACAAAAAGGTCTATGACATTGGTTACTGCATTTGNAAAAAGCATTGGANGCGCGGCTATGGCAATGAAGCGGTCTCCTTATTGATGGATTGGCTGAGGGCCCATGGCGCGGAGAAGGTGACTGCGGAGGTGGCGGTGGAAAACATCCCATCCAACGCGCTGCTGCGCAGGTTAGGATTTGAGGTCGAACGGCAGGCGCAATTCAAGAAGTACCATATGGATGTCCGGTTTGACAGCTATATTTACGCCAAACCGCTTTGAATACAAACGGAAAGGCCGCCTTTGACACCAAAGGCGGCCTTTCCTGTTTTTGGGGGCGGCAGCTTAGATATCGACCTCTACGCAGAGGCTGGGGCGGGGCGTGTGCCCGGTTTCCTTCCAGGTGCGGATCTGTTCCAGCACCTGTTTGCCGTAGAATTCATAGAAGGTTTGCTCCCCATCCTGGGCGGATACATCCTCCGAAAGGGCCTCGATGACCTTCGCGCACACCGCCAGCTGATGCTCCGCTTTGTCCGGCTGGCCCTTCCACTCGTAATAGTTGGCCAGCCGCTGGAACATATCCACCAGCATCTCCGCCGCCAGATCCTTGTGCGCGCTGGCAGGCTTCAAGATGTCCTCGCCCTCCAGCAAAAGGGCCTGGAACTGGAGCTTCATGAAATAGACCTCCGGGATCGGCTCCAGCGCCGCCTTTGCCAACTCGTATTCTCCCATGGCCTTATAGGTCTCCGCCAGGATGCGGCAGGCGTCGTACTTTACCGCGTCGTCCTTTGTCCCTTCTATGAGGGACTTGCAAAGGGTGATGACCTCTTCCCGCCGCTCCGGGGCACGCATGACATAGAGGAGGTTGTTGAGCAGCAGGTCGTTCCCCGGGAACTTCTTCAAGCCCTCCCGCAGGAGCTGCTCGCATTTGGCGGGGTCGCTCTCCCGGAAGTCCACCGCCTCGTCCCGGATCTGCCAGATCTGTTTTTCTACCTCCATCAGGTTGATGTCAAAAAGTTGGTCGGTGGACACGCCGAAAAACAGGGCGATGGCGGGAACCAGAGTCAGGTCGGGCAGGGCCGCGCCGTTTTCCCACTTACTCACCGCCTGGAAGGTGACGCCCAGGTATTGGGCCAGCACCTCCTGGGACACGTTTTTCTCTTTCCTCAGGGACTTGATTTTTTCGCCTAATTTGAGTTCCATGGCAATGGGTCTCCTTGTTTTGAAGTGACCAGCGCTGATCCTGGTATCATCATACCGCCCGCGCCCGCAGAAAACAATAACCCGGTTTTCGAGAAAAATTCTACCGAAAGTTGAACAGGCCGTCCGGGTGCCGGACGGCCTGTTGTTTACCGCTTGATGGCGTACACTCCTGAGGAGGTCACAAGTGCCTCTTCCGGAGCCCCGGCCAGAAACACCTCCGCCTGCATCTGCCCCGAGGTGTTTCCTACCCGGATGGTGCGGGTGCGCACCAGGATGTCCGCGTTCAGCGGGACGGGGCGGGCGTAATTCACCGTCATGGTGACGGTGGGAGTGGGGACGCCGCCGCACTGGGCGGTACAGGTGACGCCCATGCAGGTATCCACCAGGGAGGCGGTGATGCCGCCGTGGACGATGCCCATGGGGTTGGACATGGATTCGTCCGTACGGCAGGCGAACAGCAGGGAGCCGGCGGGGCCGTCCTCGTCCACCAGGGCGATATCCTTGCCGAACCGGGGCCAGGCCCGAGCGGGGGACTGGGCCCGCTGGGCGATGAACTCCACCGCGCGGCGGCGCAGCTCTTCGCCGGATATGAGTTCGGTCATGGCGTTCCCTCTTTCTTTTTGCCGCCCCGGAGCGCTCGCACAAATTCCTCGCTGGGCGTAACGTATACCGTACGGTAGGTGTTATAGATCACATATCCCGGCTTGGCGCCGGCTGGCTTTTTCACCACCTTGACCGGGGTGTAGTCCACCGGAACCTGGCCCGACTCCCGGCCCTGGGAGAACCAGGCCGCCAGCATGGCCGCCTCGGTGAGGGACTGCTCGTCCGGCTCCGCCCCGCCGGTTTTCAGGATGACATGGGAGCCGTGGAGTTTCTGTGCGTGGAGCCACAGATCCCGCTTGTCCGCGTCCTTGGTGGTCAGGCGGTCATTCTGGCTGTTGTTCTTACCCACCAGGATGGTCAGCCCGGTGCTGGACTTAAACTCCATGGGCTTGGCGTGGACGATCTTCACCCGGCCCTTGGCGGTCATCTTCCGTTTGTGCTGCTTGAGATAGCCGTTATCCATCAGCTCCTGGCGGATTTCCTGCAAATCCTTATCCCCTTCGGAGAGGGTGATCATTTGCAGCACGCTGTCCAGATAGTCCAGCTCCCGGCGGTTCTTCTCCAGTTGGATGGTCAGCATCTCCTCCGCCTTCTGGGCCTTCTTGTAGTCCTTGTAGTACTTGGCGGCATTCTGCTGAGGGGTGAGCAGGGGATCCAGGGGAATGTCCACGTCCTTGCACTCCGGGTCGTAGTAATTCTGGGCTCGCAGGACGGTCTGGCCCTTGCTCATCTGATAGAAGTTGGTGGTGATGATGTCGCCGTATTGGCGCAGCTTCTCCCGGTCAACGGATTTGGCCAGATCGCCCTCCTGGTTGGCAATCTTCTTGGCGGTGCGGTTTCGGGCCTGGGTGACGGAGCGGATAAAGTCCTGGCCCCGCTGCTTCACCCGCTCCTGGGCCTCCTTCTGCTCGTAGAAATCGTCCAGCAGCTGGGAGAAAGTGGGATAGCGGCGCAGCTCCACCTTGGGGCCGTATTGCAGCACCGACATGAAGGTGAAGTCCATGGGCCTGCCGTCGCGGAGCAGCACGGTGGGGGTATAGTCCCCGGCCCGTACCCGATCCATCAACTGACAGAACCGCTCAGCCAGTCCCTCCCGGCTTCCCTCCCCCTGGAACACCAGCTCCCTGGCGATGAGGGGGGACAGACCGTTGAAGCTGTCCAGCAGCCACTTGTCCTGGCTGTCCCCCTCGGGGGCGTTGGCCAGGATGTGGGCGCGCAGTTCGTCGGGGGTCATGGCGGAGGGATCCAGCCGTCCGGTGGGCTCGGGGGGCTGGTAGTACAGCCCGGGCATGACAGGGCGTTTCACCGACAGATCGCCGTCCGCCCGGCGCATACAGTCGGTGACCCGGCTCGCGCCGTCCAGCATGATGAGGTTGGACTTGCGCCCGATGCACTCCAGCACCAGCCGCCGCTCCACCCGGTCGCCCAGTTCGTCCAGCGTCTCGAAGCGGAAGTCCAGCAGCCGCTCCATGGAGGGCTGGGTCAGCTCCAGCAGCCGCGCCCCGGTGAAGTGCTTGCGCAGCAGCATACAGAACATGGGGGGCGTCTCCGGATTCTCCCGAGGCACACGGGTGAGCTGCGCCCTGGGGTGGGCGGGACTGGCGGACAGCAGCAGGCGCACATTGTCCCGACCCGCTCGCATATGGAGCACCGCCTCGTCCCGGGCGGGCTGGTAGAGCTTGTCCACCTTGCCGCCGATGAGCTTGTCCCTCAGCTCCCCGGCCAGGGCGGTCATAAAAATCGCGTCAAAAGGCATAATTCACTGTCCCTCCTGGCTTGCCGCGGCATTCATCATCACGTCGAACAGCTCGTTGAGCCGGTCGGTTTTCCCTTGCAGGTACAGCCAGCCGAACAGGGATTCCAGCGCCGTGGCGGCGTGGTACTCCCCCACGCTGGCCCCCTTGGGAACGGCGGCGGTGTGACTGTTGCGGCCCCGGCGGTACACCCCCTGCTCCTCCTCGGTGAGCAGCGGCAGGATGGCGTGCACCAATTTGGCCTGGGCGGGAGCGGCCACATATTTGACGGTGGCCTTATGAAGGCCGGCATTGGTGGCCTTGCCGTGGAGGCACAGCCAGGAGCGCACCATCAATTCATATACGCCGTCGCCCAGGTGGGCAAGGCCCAGGGCGCTGATGTGCTCGATGGTATCCTGTCCGGCGGACAGGTGAAAGTAATCCATGAAGTGATTCTCCAATCTTTGGGGTTTCCCTGGAATTATATCATAAGGCCGGAGAAATGCAAGGGGAACGGTTGGCGCGAAAGGCGCGGCCCAACGCTCTTCCCTTTTTACTCCGGGTGTGATATACTTAGCCCGCTGGTTTTAAGTAAACGATGCAGGCCGCCATAAAGCGTCTGCAAATCTTATTACGCGAGGTGATAGGATGTGAAAAAATGCACACTGGGATGGTTTTCAAAAATTGTTACATTCCTGGTCTTTGCGGTTTTCTTTGTTCCGTTGTTGGGTATTTCTNTATACTATGCTTTTCTCTATCCACAGACGNCCCATGAGGANCGACTGATNTTTCTGGCCGTGGCAGTTATGTGTGGCGGCCTTGTGGCCTTTGCNATTTACCGCNTATTTTATNTGGGGCTGATNTGGGTGGAGTATGATATGAANNCCGTNATCTTCCACTACTCCCGCAAGGAAGAATATCAGTTCCGCTGGAAGGAAATACCGGGGAGCCNGGTNCAGGTNGTGCGGGAAAACGGCNCNTATATTTTCTGCGTCCAGNAGAATANCAGNCAGAGGAAAATCCCCTTNANCCGGCTTTCAAAAGGATATAAAGATTTTGAAAAAGTGNTAAAAGAAACCGGCGTTNTGGAACGAGCCGCNATCATAACNGACGANCAAATGAAACGGAACGCGGAGCNNACATTGGAACAGTATCAAAGATACCGGGAGACTTATCCAAATTCCGTACAGCCAAAACCCGAAGGTGANTGCATCATATGNCCGGACTGCCANGGCAAAGGACTGCATTTAAAAAAACTCCCTCTATTGAACGTGGATNTNGGGCGGGTTTGCAAGACCTGCGGCGNCTCTGGNTANTTANCAANATAACNTTTATANGGTNCTTNCNNTTNCNGANTTNAAAGAAAAGGAGCGNTNANCTATGGATTACGCGGCTGAATCGTTAAAACTGCACTACCAATGGCGGGGCAAGCTGGACACNGTGCCCAANATGGAGGTCAAGGATCGGNANTCCCTGTCCCTGGCCTACACCCCNGGNGTGGCCCAGCCCTGNNTGGANATCAANAAGGATATCANCAAGAGCTATGANCTCACCGGGCGGTGGAANACGGTGGCGGTGGTCACCGACGGCACGGCGGTGCTGGGCCTGGGGGACATCGGCCCCGAGGCGGGTATGCCGGTNATGGAGGGNAAGTGCGTGCTGTTCAAGGCCTTCGGCGGGGTGAACGCCGTGCCGCTGTGCGTGCGCTCCAAGGACNTGGACGAGATCGTCAACACGGTGGCCCTGCTGGCGGGCTCCTTTGGCGGGGTGAATTTGGAGGACATCTCCGCCCCCCGGTGCTTCGAGATCGAGCGNAAGCTGAAGGAGCGGTGCGACATCCCCATCTTCCACGACGACCAGCACGGCACCGCCATCATCGTGGCGGCGGCNCTGACCAACGCGCTGAAGCTCGTGGGNAAGGAGCTGTCCCAGGTGAAGCTGGTCATGTCCGGGGCGGGGGCCGCCGGNACGGCCATCTTCAAGCTGNTGTGGTCCATGGGCNTGCGCCNCGCCGTGCTGTGCGACATCANGGGCATCGTCTATCCCGGNCGGCCCGACCTGGCAGACGACCCCGCCNTGGCNGANCTNGCGGATATGACAAAGCCGGAGCTCACCGAGGGCGGGCTGGCGGCGGCNNTNAAGGGNGCGGACGTGTTCATCGGCGTGTCCGCGCCGGGNCTGGTGANCCAGGACATGGTGCGCTCCATGGCGGANAANCCCATCCTGTTCCCCATGGCCAACCCCACNCCGGAGATNATGCCCGANCTGGCCCGNGAGGCNGGNGCNGCGGTGGTGGGCACCGGNCGCAGCGACTTCCCCAACCAGATCAACAACGTGCTGGCCTTCCCCGGGGTGTTCCGNGGGGCCTTCGACGTGCGGGCGTCCGACATCAACGAGGAGATGAAGCACGCCGCCGTCNGCGCCCTGGCNGGGCTGGTG
>JAAVHT010000024.1:0-1861 GCA_014799565.1 Clostridiales bacterium | reverse complement strand
GGANGAGCTGTCCCCNGACTACATCATCCCCGCCGCCTTNGANGAGCGGGTGTGCCCCGCCGTGGCGGCGGCGGTGGCCCAGGCGGCNNGGGANAGCGGCGCGGCNCGTGTGTGAGGGATACCGCGNGATGAAGCTGACCATTGATTTTGGGAATCCGATTTTTGACGAGGNGACGGCGNGNGCNCTGACGCNNANCGACCTGGATGATTTTTANNTCTCGGCAAGNGAGCTTGACNGNCTGAACCTGTTTTTTGAGCTGGAGGCCACGTTCCACCAATATTTGGANGNCGGGAAAANNGNGCTNGCGGCNCATCTTGCATATTTGACCGCGTATTATGTGTTTACGCCCCTGACGCCGCCCGCCTCCNGCGANCTGGCNCTGCACTANATCAAGGANGCGCTCAGNCTGGCCCCCTGCCAGGAGTATCAGGNCTGGCTTGAACTGATNGAAAANGGGAATTGACNCCCGGCGCACAAAAAGCGCCCCGCTTTGCCNNAATATTTTGTGAAATTCGTTTTTGCAATTTTTCACTTCCGGACTTGCAAAATTGCCCNCNGTGGTGTAGAATTACTGTACCGCGTTAAAGTAACCACTTTCAANNAAGAAAGGATGTTGACAACNATGTCTATCAAAAANGCTTANCTGCTGTCCGTNCTGGAGGATCTGAAGGTCAAGAGCGCCCACGAGCCCGAGTTCCTCCAGGCNGTGGAAGAGGTGCTGGAGTCCCTGGAGCCCGTGGTGAAGGCCGACCCCCGCTANGAGCAGCAAAATATCATCGGCCGCATCGTGGAGCCNGAGCGCGTGGTCATGTTCCGGGTGCCCTGGGTGGACGATNNCGGCAAGGTGCAGGTNAACCGGGGCTACCGCGTCCAGTTCAACTCCGCCATCGGCCCCTANAAGGGCGGCCTGCGGTTCCATCCCACCGTCAACCTGTCCGTCATCAAGTTCNTGGGCTTCGAGCAGATCTTCAAGAACTCCCTGACCACCCTGCCCATGGGCGGCGGCAAGGGCGGCTCCGACTTNGACCCCAAGGGCAAGAGCGACGGCGAGGTCATGCGTTTCTGCCAGTCCTTNATGACCGAGCTNCAGCGCCACATCGGCCCGGACACCGACGTGCCCGCCGGCGACATCGGCGTGGGCGGCCGTGAGATCGGCTTCATGTTCGGCCAGTACAAGAAGATCCGGGACGAGTTCACCGGCGTGCTCACCGGCAAGGGCCTGAGCTATGGCGGCTCCCTGGCTCGCACTGAGGCCACCGGCTTCGGCCTGTGCTACTTCGCCGACGCCTGCCTGCGGGACAACGGCCAGTCCTTCGAGGGCAAGAAGGTGGTCATCTCCGGCTCCGGCAACGTGGCCATCTACGCCAACCAGAAGGCCACCCAACTGGGCGGCAAGGTCATCGCCATGTCCGACTCCAACGGCTATATCGTGGACGAGAACGGCATCGACTACAAGGTGATCCAGCAGATCAAGGAGGTCAAGCGCGACCGCATCAAGACCTACCTGGATTACGTCCCCACCGCCAAATATGTGGAGGGCTGCTCCGGCATCTGGACGGTGCCCTGCGACATCGCCCTGCCCTGCGCCACCCAGAACGAGATCGGCGAGGAGTCCGCCAAGACTCTGATCGCCAACGGCTGCATCGGCGTGTTTGAGGGCGCCAATATGCCCTCCACCCCTGGCGCCATTGCCGCCTATCAGGCCGCGGGCATCCTGTTCGCCCCCGCCAAGGCGTCCAACGCCGGCGGCGTGGCCACCTCCGGCCTGGAGATGAGCCAGAACAGCGAGCGGCTGAGCTGGACCTTCGAGGAGGTCGACGCCAAGCTGAAGGGCATCATGGAGGGCATTTACGCCGCCTG